>CAZONJ010000004.1:27205-77213 GCA_964581225.1 uncultured Terriglobales bacterium
TGGCCGGGGATGCGGTCAGGCTCACTGTCGGAGCTGCAGGCGGGGCAGAGACGGTTACTGTCGCCTGGGCGGTTGCGGCGCCTCCCGCTCCGGTTACGGTGATGGTGTAAGTAGTAGTCTGTTTCGGCGAAACTGTCATCGAGCCCGAGGTCGGGACTGTCCCGATTCCCTGGTCAATCTGGGCCGAAGTGGCGTTGGTCGAGGACCAGCTCAAGGTTGCGCTCTGCCCGGCGGTGATGGCGGCCGGGGATGCGGTCAGGCTCACTGTCGGAGCTGCAGGCGGGGCAGAGACGGTGACCGTGGCCTGGGCGGTTGCCGTGCCTCCCGCTCCGGTTACCGTGATGGTGTAAGTAGTAGTCTGTTTCGGCGAGACTGTCATCGAGCCGGAGCCAGGGACTGTCCCGATTCCATGATCGATTTGCGCCGAAGTGGCGTTGGCCGAGGACCAACTCAGGGTTACACTCTGCCCGGCGGTAATCGTAGTGACGTTTGCGCTTAACTGCGCTGTGGGAGCAAGCTCCTGATGTGAGCCCATGGCCAGCCCACGACAGCCGGTCGCTAAAAGCAGGGCTAAAGAACAAAATAAAGTTATCGCGAAACTCTGATTCGACCAGCCACGATGCATGTCTCTTTCTCTCAAACGAAACCCCCCCACTGCTCATATTAGGAGGCACAAACCAAATCCTGAGTTGCTCGCCAGCTACTCCGGATTTGAAGCCATTTGGGATGAGTGGAAGGTTCAATCCAAACTCAGCCCAAAGAAGAACGAAAGGCTCGCCCGAAGGGAAGCTGCTGCTTGCATCCAATGATGGGGTCTTTTACTTAGAGTTTAGCGCCATTTATCATGGTCCAGGGCGAATGAAATACCTTAATCCAAACCTGGTTGGCTTTACCCGGCTGGTGGTTTTTGTGCTCCTGCTATTTACCGCCAGCGGAGCGCTGCCTGCGAGCAATACCGGAGTGAACGGTCCGGGAGAGATCATTGCCTTTCTCAATCAAACGCTGGTCTGGCACAAGCAGCTTACGACCCAGCAGCAGCTGGTGAGCGAGCCCAGCGACGTGGTTTTCGTCAACGACAACCGTCAAATCGCCGACCAGGCAGTGCGGCTGTCCTTCGACTTTGCCCGGGCCGCGGCCCAGGCGCTCTCCAATCAACAGACCATCGGCAATGGGGCTGCAGCTACTGCCCAGGCAAACCCCGATGCTTCGCGCTACCAGGGACTCTTTGCCATGGCGCAAAAGTCGGACCAGCAGGTCAAGCAACTGCGTGGCGAGCTGGATTCCTTCCGCCAGCAGTTGAATGCCGCAAGCGGAAAAAAGCGCCGCTTACTGCAATCCACCATTGACGAAACCCAAGCCGAACTCGAGCTTCAGCAGGCGCGCAGCGATGCAGTGCACAATATGGCGCAATTTGTCAGCGGAACTGTGGGAAGCAGCTCCGGGGACCTGCAGGCGGAAATCGAAGAGCTCGCGCGCACATCCCCCGTGGCAGCAGCTCCCGATACCGACAAACAAGCGGCGGCCCAACAAGCCTCCTCCAACAGTGCTTCCAGCCAGGTTGCGGCCAATACGACACAAAAGAAGGCGGAGCCTTCCGGTATCCTCGCCTTGATTACCGACCTGTTTGCGCTGCGAAGAAAGGTCCGCACCCTGGACGACACTCTCCGGCTCACCAACTCGCTGGAGCAGTCGGCCAATGCCTTGCGCAACCCGTTGATCGCCACCCTGCGCAAGCTGGGCGACCAGGGCGACCAATTGGCCGCCCAGGCGGACGTCCAGACCGATCCCGCTGCTTTGACGCAACAGAAGAAGGAGCTGGATGCGCTCACCACGCAGTTCAAACAGGCCTCCGCCGCATTTCTTCCCCTGGGCAAAGAACTGATTGTTCTCGACCTCTATAAGCGCAGCACCTCGAACTGGCGGAATACCGTCGCCTCACAATACTCCACCCAGTTAAAGGGCCTGATTTTGCGGCTTGCTGTTCTGGGAATCATTCTGGGGGTGATCTTCGGCATCTCCGAGCTTTGGCGGCGGACAATATTCCGCTATGTGCAGGATGTGCGCCGCCGCTACCAATTTCTGCTGCTGCGCCGGATCGTGATTTGGTCTTTGGTCGCGATCATTGTCGCGGTCGCCTTCGCCAGCGAGTTGGGTGCGCTGACGACCTTTGCCGGGCTGCTCACGGCGGGAATTGCGGTGGCGCTGCAGAACGTCATTCTTTCGGTGGCGGGGTATTTCTTCCTGATCGGCAAATACGGCGTGCGCATCGGGGACCGCATACAAATCTCCGGAGTCACCGGCGACGTAGTGGATATAGGGCTGGTGCGCCTGCACTTAATGGAAATTGGCAGCGGTACCGGCCCGCGCGCAACCGGACGCGTCGTGGTCTTTTCCAATGCGGTGGTCTTCCAGCCGACCGCCGGTCTTTACAAGCAGATTCCCGGGACGAATTTTATCTGGCATGAGATCACGCTCACCGTCGCCCCGGAGAGCGACTATCGCGCGGTGGAAAAACGAATGCTCGACGCGGTCAACCGGGTATTTGCCGGCTACAAGGACAGGATGGAATTTCAGCGCCGCAAAATGGAACAGACGCTGGGCACTCATTCCGCGTATGTGTTGAATCCGGAGAGCCGCCTGCATCTTACGCCAGCGGGGATGGAGATCACCATTCGCTATCCGGTTGAGCTGGAGAACGCAGCCGAGATCGACGACAAGATTACGCGCGAGCTCCTGGACGCGACCGAGCGGCAGCCCAAGCTGCGGGTCATCGGATCGACCTCCCCGGTAAGCAAAGCGGAGAATACATAGATAAAGATGGCAGAGAATGCGCCGTTTAAAGGACAAGCTGCGGGGCGCAGCTATTTGACAGAAAAGAGCGCTCCCAAATAAAGTAACCACTTACATATATGGGCCTCCAGAAGCACAATCCAGCGACGTGTATGTGTACAGGCGAAGCATATCCCTGCACACGAATTACAGGCTTCTGGCCAGGGGCTCATAGGTGATCTGAAAAGAAAGCAATAATCCTAAAGAGACCCACGGCCTTAAGAGAGGCGGTGGGTCTTTGCATTTTATGGCAAAAATTAACCGGGAGGAACGACTCGAAGAACGAGCGAGCATGAAGACCATCGTAATGAAGTTTGGGGGAACGTCGGTGGAGAACGCCGAGCGCATCCTGAATTCGGCAAAAATCGTCGCCCATGAGGCGCGGCAAAACCGGGTGGTAGTGGTGGCCTCCGCGCTGGCAGGGGTCACAGATGAGATCCTGAAATGCACTAATGCCGCCGCGCGCGCCGACGAGCCCACCCTCCGCGATTGTCTGGAGACCATTCGCACCCGGCATGAAGCGATGGTGGCGGAGCTGTTTTCGCAGCCGCAGCGGGAAAAAGTGCTGCTGGGGATACAGGCCATCTTGCAGCGTCTGCACGATTTCTGTTTCGCCCTGCTCCAGCTCCGCGCTATTACCCCGCAGTTGCTGGATGTCTCGCTCGGCATGGGCGAGAAGATGTCCAACCAGATCTTTGCGGCGCTGCTGCAGCAGCTCGGATTTACCAGCATGTACGTGGATTCCGTCGATGTGCTGGTCACCGACGACCGCTTTGGCGATGCGACCGCCGATCTGGAAGCCACGCGGCTCAAGGCGGAAGAGATTCTTGTTCCCCACCTGAAGAATAACTACATCCCGGTGGTGACGGGATACGCCGGGGCCACTCCCAAAGGACAGCCAACCACGCTGGGACGCGGCGGCTCCGACTCCTCGGCCACCATCATCGGCTCAGTGCTGAATTGCGACGAGATATGGATATGGACCGACGTGGATGGAGTGCTGACCGCAGACCCGCGCCTCGGAGTGAAGGCGCGCATCCTGCCCGAGATCACCTATGCGGAGGCGATCGAGCTTTCTTACTACGGCGCGAAGGTGATCCATCACAAGGCCATCCGCCCGGCCATGGACAAGAACATCCCGGTCTGGATCAAAAATTCTTTCAAGCCGAAGGTGGCTGGGACCAAGATCACCGCCCACGCCTCCACCATGCAGGGCCCGATCAAAGGGGTGAGCGCAATCACCAAAGCGAGCCTGATTACGCTCGCGGTGCGCGACGATATCTATGGCGCGGCGGACATTCTGGGCCGGCTCTTCCTTCGCCTCGGGCACGACCATGTCGATGTCCTGTTCTCCACTCAGTCTTCGGCGGAAAACGCCTTTGGCCTGGTCCTGCGCGGGGAGGACACCGACCGCGTCCGCAGCTTTATCGAGCGCATCTTCCGCACCGAGCTGAAGCATGGTGTGCTTAAATCGGTAAAGGTGGAAAAAGACCTGGCGGTGATCGCAATTTTAGGCGAGGCCATGAAGGGCAGCTACGGCATTATCGCGCGGCTCTTCGCCGCGGTGGCGCGCTGCAAGGTGAGCGTGATTGCGGTGGCCCAGGGCGCGACCGAATTGAGCATCTGTTTCGCAGTCCAGGCGTCGAGCGCTTCCGAAGTGATACGCGCCATTCATAAGGAATTTCTGGAATAGAAGTTATGGACAAAAACTCAGGCTGGACTGTGCAAGGCGCCTCCCAACTGCGCTGCATCGGGTGCGGGACCGTTCCCGAGCGGCAAAGCCCGGACTTTTACTGCTCGCAGTGCGGCAATCTGCTCGAAGTCTTTTATCCCGCATGGCAGAAGGACAGCACCGCCGCGCCGGCCTGCGGAGATGAGCTGCGCGCCTTATGGCGCCAGAGAAAAAATTCTATCGATCCTCTCGACCAGAGTGGGGTGTGGAGGTTTCGCGAGCTGTTGCCCTTCTTGAAAGACCTGCGCTCGGTGGTCACCTTGCGTGAGGGCAATACGCCGCTGTACACGCTGCCACGATGCTCCCACAGCACTGGCGTGGACCACCTTCTGGCCAAGCACCAGGGGCTGAATCCCACCGGCTCCTTCAAGGACACGGGGATGACGGCGGCAATCTCCAAGGCAAAAGAGATCGGATGCAAGTGGGTGGCGTGCGCCTCCACCGGCAATACCTCGGCATCTATGGCGGCCTATGCCAGCCGCGCCGGGATGAAGAGCCTGGTGCTGATCCCCGAAGGCAAAATCTCCAGCGGCAAACTTTCCCAGACGCTGGAATATGGGTCGCTGGTCTGCCAGCTGCGCACCAATTTCGATGGCTGCCTGCGCATGCTCAACCAGGTGGCGAAGCGCGCTCCGGTGTACATCGTAAATTCGATGAACCCGTATCGGCTGGAAGGGCAGAAGACGCTGGCCATCGAGGTGCTGGAGCAATTGGGCTGGCAGGTCCCGGACCATTTCATCGTCCCGGGCGGAAATCTGGCAAACAGTTCGGCGATCGGCAAGGCCTTGCTCGAACTTCAGGGGCTGGGGCTGGTGGCAAAGCTCCCGAAGATTTCCATCATCCAGGCGGAGGGCGCGAACCCGCTGTACCGCTCGATGCGCGAGAGCCAGGGCAAGACCCTGGTCCCGGTCGAGCCAAATACGTATGCGACGGCGATCCGCATCGGCAACCCCGCCTCGTGGAAGAAGGCGGTCGATATTTTGCGGAAGACCGGCGGGATCTGCGAGCAGGTAAGCGAAGAAGAGATCGCGGTCGCCAAGGCGCAAATCGGGGCGGAGGGAATCGGATGCGAGCCCGCCTCGGCGGTCACACTTGCCGGACTCTACAAGCTGGTTGCGCAGGGTTTCGTCAAGAAGAGCGAGACGGTGGTCCTGGTGCTGACCGGAAACTTGCTCAAAGACCCGGATTACACCCTGGGCTTCCACAGCGGAGAACTGTTTCGCGGATCGGCGGAGCGCTGGAGGAACTCTCCTATCGTGCTCGATGCGGACCTGAATGCTTTAATGCGGATCGTTGAAAATCAACAGAGCGACTAGAAAGAGACATGCGCGTGAAGACAAACTTGCGCCCGTTCCAAATGACCTTGCCCGCGACCTCGGCGAACCTGGGTCCGGCATTCGATTCGGCGGCGCTCGCATTGAAGCTGCACCTGAAGGTAAAGGCAGGGGCGGCGGATGAGTTCGCCATCAGCGCCGCAGGCCGCGACCAGGAGATTTGCTCCAGCCTGGAGCGCAACCTGATTCTGGATACCTATCGCCAGGTGCTGCAGCAAAACGGCAAAGCTCCCATTGCACTTGAGTTGCAGATCCAAAACGAAATTCCCATCGGCAAAGGATGCGGATCCTCGGCGGCCGCCCGCCTTATGGGAGTGGCGCTGGCCGTCCATTTTGGAAGGCTGGGCTGGTCTTCCAACCGGATTTTAGAAGAGGCGGCAATGCGCGAGGGACATGGGGACAATGCGGCGGCGTGCTGGCTGGGCGGATTCGCCATCGCGCAATGGCAGAAAAGCGGGGAAACTTCCAAGATCGATCCGGGGAAGCTCCACGCCTATAGCGTGCCGCAAAAAAGGCGCTGGCCGATCCTGGTAGTGGCGCCCCCGGAGCCGCTCTCCACGGAAAAAGCCCGGCAGGTATTGCCGGCAACGTATTCCCGCGCGCAGGCGGTGACGAATATCCAATCTGCCATGTCGCTGGCGCTGGCATTCTCGCAGGGGCGTCCCGAGCTGTTTGCCGCCGCCTTCCACGACCAGCTGCACGAGCCTTACCGCGAGCACCTGTGTCCGCTGCTGCCGTTGCTGCGTCCCTTGAGCGGTGAACAAGGAGTTTTGGGGGTTGCGCTCAGCGGCGCGGGACCATCGGTGCTGCTGGTGCTGCATCCGGGGAGCTCAACCTCGAAGGTGCGCAAGCTGGTTGCGGCGCGGTTGCAGGAGGCCGGACGCCAGGCCGAGCTTATCTTTACCGCAGTCGAGCCTCGGGGCGGAGATTATTTTTTCACCGGCGTGCGAGGCAAAAAAGCAGGGGGAAGGCGCGCATGAACGCAGTCCGAATCGGCATTGTTGGATATGGGAATGTGGGCCGCGCAACCGCCGCCATCATCGAGGAAAACGCCGAAGATTTCGCGCGCCGCACCGGCTGCCCTCTGAAGGTGACATATATATCGCGCCGGACGCCGGTGCTTCCCCAGGACCTGCCCGCCGGGGTGCGCTATGTGGGCGACTGGCGCCAGGTAGTCGAGTCCGCCGAGGTGGACATCGTAGTCGAGTCGATGGGAGGCACTGAGACCGCGCGCGAGGTAGTGCTGAACGCGCTGGAGCGGCGCAAGCCCGTAGTCACGGCCAACAAGAACCTGCTGGCAAAATACGGCAACGAGATCCAGGCGCTGGCCACCCGCCACCGTGTCCCGTTTGGCATGGAAGCGGCCGTTGCCGGGGGCATCCCGGTGGTCCGCGCTATTACCGATGGCATGACGGGCGACCGGCTGAAGGCGGTCTATGGCATCCTGAACGGCACCACCAACTACATCCTTACCCAGATGGAGAACCTCGGGCTGGGCTTTGCCGAGGCGCTCTCCCAGGCCCAGCACAAGGGATACGCAGAGGCCGATCCGGCTGCCGACATCGACGGCATCGACGCCCGCGACAAGCTGTGCATCCTTTCCCGGCTCGCCTTTCACGGATGGGTCTCGGAATCCGAGATCGCCACCTGCGGCATCCGCGACATCACTGCCAGCGACTTCTATTATGCGCGGCAGCTTGAGAGCACCATCCGGCTGGTGGGCCATGCGGAGCTGAGTGGAAGCGGCCTGGAGGTCTCGGTCGCGCCGTGGCTGGTAAGCCGGAAATCCATGCTGGCCAATGTGGAGGGGGTGAACAACGCCGTCTTCCTGATTGGCGAGCGCATCGGCAAGCAGATGTTTTACGGTCCCGGCGCGGGTCCGGATGCGACCGGCACGGCGGTGGTGGCGGACATCGTAGAGATCGCGCGCGGCATTCACAATAAGGCGCTACAGCAGCGCAGGCTGGCCGGCTTCGATAACGTGAAGCCGCTGCGCATCACGGAAACCGCGCGCCCCCTGCCCTGGTACCTGCGGCTTACGGTGCGCGACCATCCCGGCATCCTGGCCCGCGTCGCCCAGATCATGGCCGAGGCCGAGATCAATATCGATGCCGTGCTGCAAATGCCCAACATGCCCAAAGAGAGCTTGTCATTCGTGATTACCGTGGAGCCGGTCTTGAAAGAGCGGGTGAGCAAGGCGGTGGAACGAATCAACAAACTCGACTTCATGCTGACCCCGGTCCTGCTGCTGAGGATGGAAGCGGCGTCCTAGAGCGGACGGACCTGTGGAGGGCCATTTTATTTGTCCGAGCAGCTACCGATTTCGACTACCATCCAACAGATATTCAGCTACTGCTTGCTGACAGAGAGCATGTAAATTAAATCCGGACGTGCACGTCCCTGAAAATCAAAAACATGGATGTAGAACGACTGGTTCAACCCCGCCGGCAATTGAAGGCTCAAGTATGAGATCCCCGGCGTCGTCTTGTCCCCATCGTGATTCATACATGCATCTGTAAAATTCCCTGCCCCTTTGGTGATCGGGGCGCCTCCAGGTGCAGTGTCCGCGAATGGGTCGTTGCAAGTGGTCAACCTGGTCCCCGTGCTGTCCAGGATCTCTATGGCAGAATCCGTGGGAGTGGGTACAACGCCAGAGTAGGTCGCAAGCCAAGGAAAATACTCGTTAAGTACGGCCAGATTATAAACATCGCCACCATTGCCGGTAAGCACGTAATAGTCCTGGTCCGGAGCCGCATTTCCCGCGGAATCGGCGTATGGACTAAGCGAGGCAATGTATGTCCCCGGAAAAATTGGCGTGGCATCCGCGATGGAGTCATTACGCGGCTGCAGCGCAGCCGCAGTCACCAGCATGGTGTAAGGCTTCTCTACCGTGAATGGCGTCGGCTTGGTCGTATCCGTGACCTTCACATTGAACTGATAGTATCCAGCCTTGCTGGGAGTCCCGGAAATTTCTCCGGTAGTTGCATTCAATTGCAGACCTGCCGCAAGTGCGCCTGCGCTTATTGCGAAGCTGTAGGGAGGCGTTCCGCCAGTTGTCGTGCCGGTATGATGGAAGGGCTGATTGACTACGCCTAACTGCATCAGCCCGTCTGCGATCTTCAAAACCGGCGGAAGAATGTTGATGGAAGCGGTCTGCCGGACGCTACGGTTGCTGGCGTCCTGTGCCTGGACTTCAACGGTGAAAGTCCCAGCTTGCGTTGGAGTTCCCTCGAAATTGAGCTGAGCGCTCACACCTGGAAACGGATGCATGGTTAAGCCCGGAGGTATAGAACCCGACAGCAATACCCAGGAAATGGGGTCAGTGGCGCATTGGAACTGGATCCCTTGGTCATAAAATGCATTGACCTGGCCCTGCCGTAAGTCCACATATAAACCCGCGGCGTCGTACTTTAAATTTGCCGTCGCTGTTTTGGGTGGAGTGCTGGAGTCCGTCACCTTTACCGCAATTGAGCTTCCAGTGCCGCACATAACCGAGGTTGGGTTTCCGGTTATCAGGCCGCTGCTGCTCAAGCTTAAGCCTGGAGGCATCCAAGGAGTGACAGTCCAGGTCAAGGGCGCGGTTCCATTTGCCGAGGTCAATTGCACTGAGTATGGGGTACCAACCAAAGCGAGCGGGATCGAGGTGGTCGTGATCGTGAATTGGGGTGGAGGGGGTGGTGCTTGTGTACCTCCTCCCGCGCTGTTACCGCCGCCTCCGCAGCTGGTCATCAGGACGATGGTCGCGAAGCCAATCAAGGCCGCATGGAGGGCCTTCATTGCCTGTCTCCCATGCCACTCGACACAGTCCGCTCCCCGATCGGGGCCAAACTAGTCGCTGCGGCTGATGATGTCCCCTGCGGCTGCTCGAATATATCAAACGTCGGCGCTGTCCCATTCATAATGAAGTTAATTCCGGTCGCCGCGCCGGCCTGCACCGTCACGTAATCCAATTTCCGCGGGGCGGTGCAATCGATCGCCGAAAAATCAGGGTCGCTGGCCGATTCATGCGCATTCCAGTACTCACCGGGTCCCGGCGGCGGGATGATCGGATTATTCGGTCCTATCACACCGCCATCGTTGATCGTGCTGATCTCGACAGCATAGGAACCGGCAGGGACCGGGATTTCAAACCAACCGATGAGCGCCGGCATTCGCGAGCCGAACGGGTTGCCATCGACATTGTTGCCGTAGTATCCATGCGGACACTTCGAAGCCGGGTTACACGCAAGGTAATTCGCCGTGTATGGCTGCCCAGGGTTCCCAGTGAAGCGGTAACCGGAAATGTTCGATACCGCCAGCGCACGGTTCTCGCCTGCAACGGAGCCGGGACTGGCAGGATGCGCGGCGACCAGAACATCCTGAACCGCGTTCTGCCCATCGGAGAACAGGACCTGGCCGGTGATGGTACCGTACGCGGAGTTGTACGAGGGGGCTGGATAAAGGGTCGATATCCACGCCTTGTCGTCCCATGTCAATGCCCTCGGCTGAGTTAATCTGTAATACATTATCGGCAGGGCAGTGAGGTCATCTATCGCAGTACCGCAGGGATTCATGCCAGGAAGCGAGTGGTCCAACCCAAACAGGTGTCCGATCTCATGAGTCATTACCTGATCCTGCTCTGTGCTCGCCAGCCCGGCGCCGCCGTTAAACATGACCAGCGCGCTTTGGATATGACCGTCAGGACTGAGTTTGCACAGTATTGTGAATCCAATGACCGATGAATCTCCGAACAGCTGGTGGAAGATGCTGCCGTCAGCGTCGTAAATAATGGGCGTCTGATCGCCATTGTTGCAGGAGTTGTACACCGTATCGAGGTCAGCAACCGTTGCTACGTCACCATTGGTGACTCCCAGAATGGCGCCGACTCTTTGCGCCGAGATCGAGGCCGTCGGGACCTGTGTCCAGTTGTTGAATGCCTGCTGCAGATGAGTATCAGCGGTAGCATTATCCATCGGGCCTAATGCTCCGCCATCGGTGCGGTACTGGATAGGGCGGCTGTTGTCCCAGACAAATGGTTGACCATCCACTCCGAAAGCGGGGCTTCCCACCAGCATGGGTCCGCCGGCATGAGCCGCGAGCGCAAGAACCAGGACTGCAAATCCGATTTTGTAACCCGCCGTCGTCTTCATTTCGTCCTCGCTTGTTCCTGAACTATAGAGCGAACCGATTCCTTCAGCGCGCTGAGAGGAACTGCGCCTTGCCTGAAGTTCTGCACTGTCGATCGGGAGCTTACGGAAAGCTTTGCCGTATTCAGCGCTCCCGACTTGATTGCATCGCCGAACAGCCCCGAGTTGCCGTTCCCATTGATTGCGACTAAGCTACCGCTCCGATCCCTGGTGATGCGAAATCGTCCCTGCTCCAGTCCCACAGGGCTTGTCAATCCGATCGAAGTCGGACGATTCAGGAAAAGAAGGACTTCATCTCCAGGGCGGTATCCGGCGGCGTTCGAGATGTCCCGGATGTCCCAGATAAATTGCCTGAACGTGATGCTTTTGGCTGCTTCTCCTTTAAGAACGTCTTCCACCCGGAGCGTCACCAGTAAAGTTTTTAGGTGCTGGTATGTCGGATGAGGCTCCACGACTGCGGTCACAACTTTGCCCTGGACTATCCGGTCGGCCCTTGTGCTCAGATCGGCAAGATTGCGTGGTAGCGTCATCGCCCCCTGCTGCGCACTCGCTGTGCCTATGCATAGGGAAGACAAACATGCAGCTACAAAATAGAGGATCCATGCTTTCAGGTGCCTGCAAACAAAACTATTGTTCATAGCTAACCGCCTTTTAAGCCGGGAAAGTAGACCATCGTGAGTACCCGAAGCAGAGTAGGAGGATACTCCAATTAGCTGGCCCAGGCAACTTTATTGCTGAGGATGCAAGGCGGAACATAGGGCGGAACAGACTTCTATTACTTCGCGGGTTTTACCGCCATTACCAGGCCGCTGGCCCAGGCGAGAGGGACAACTGCAAAGCCCCGATGATTGGCTAACTGTCCATCAATATCGGGACCTTCTCCGCATGGTCCTGCTGCTGAGGATGGAAGCGTCGTCGTAGGCGGACGGACCATCGCCGCAACCCTTGTGAAGGGCCATTGCGGCATTTAGGGCTCCAGCATCCAATCCGCCAGTGACGTGCGAGTGACAAACTCGGACATACTGGACCTTTCTCTGGCAGGAATTTCAAATCCAACCCATCGCGGCATCCAGGGGAAGGCCCGCCTCGAAGTTACGCCCCAATTGACAAATACGTAAATTACTTATATAAGTTATAGCTTATGCATCCAGCCTTGGATCTCGATGCGGCCTTCTCCGCCTTGGCCGATCCCACGCGCCGGGCGATCCTTGCGCGGCTCGCCAAAGGAGAGGCGACGGTGATGGAACTGGCGGAGCCCTTCGAGATGACGCAACCGGCAATCTCCCAACACCTGAAGGTGCTCGAAGACGCGGGGCTGGTTCTCCGCCGCATCGAGGGCGCCAAGCGCCCCCGCCGCCTGGCGAAGGCCGGGATTGAGGCCATGGACCAATGGCTGGCAATGCTGCGACGGGCCCTCAAGAAAAACTACGACCGGCTGGACGACGTTCTGGCCACTATGGAACAACCCAGGAAAGGGGAAACTCGATGAGCAAGATGACGCTGAAGACAGAAGGCGATACACACGTGGTTGTGACCAGGCGCTTCGCCGCGCCTCCTGAAGCCGTGTATCGCGCGCACACAGATCCGAAGCTGGTCCAGAAATGGTTGCTCGGCCCTGAGGGCTGGACGATGCCTGTCTGCATCAACGAGGCGAGAGCTGGCGGCAAGATCCGCTATGAGTGGACGAATGGCAAAGGCGGTGGGTTCCACCTCACCGGCGAATATCTGGAAGTTGAGCCTTACCACAGGACCGTGCATGTGGAGCGGATGCACCTGCCGGACCCTACTCCGGACAACCACATTGAGATGCGATTCGATGCCGATGGCACAGGCACGCTGATGACCATGCGCATGACGCTGCCCGATGCCCAGGCGCGGGCGGCCATGCTTGCCACCGGCATGGAAAGCGGAATGGAAGCGAGCTACGTTCGCCTGGAAAAAATGATTTAGGTCAGTAGGGAAGTCCGTGCCTCGTCAGCGGGAGGGCGGGTGAGCAAGGCGGTGGAACGAATCAACAAACTCGACTTCATGCTGACCCCGGTCCTGCTGCTGAGGATGGAAGCGGCGCCATAGGGGCGGCACAGAGTTCTATTACTTCGCGCGTTTTACCGCTATTACCAGGCCGGTGGCCCAGGCGAGCGGGACCACCGCAAAGCCCCGATGATTGGCTAACTGCTCCATCAATATCGGGACTTTCTCCGCATGGCCCTGCGGCCAGTTGGGCTGCGGCAGCATGTCGTCGATCAGGTAGAAGCCGCCCGGCTTTATGACGCGCAAGCACTCCGCAAGGCCCTCGTATTTGCCCGGCATCGCGTCGGCAAAGACGAAATCGTAGCTCTCCGCCGGCTCGCGCCTGAGGAATTGCAGCCCGTCTTCGAGGACGAGCCTCAGGCGATGGTCGCCGCCCAGGAAATCGCGCGCTACGCTTTGTACCTCCGCGTTGGTATCGACGCTGGTCAGCTTCGACTCGGCATCCATTCCGGCCAGCAGCCAGGCGGTCGCAATCCCCGTTCCCGTGCCCAGTTCGAGGAAACGCCCCCTGGGCTTGGAGGCAGCCAAGGCGCGCAGGAAGGCCCCAGTCTCCGGCTCGGAGGCCATATTGAAGCCCAGCGAATCAGTCCGCATAATGATCTGGTCGAGCAGCGGAGGCGGCTGGATGTAGTCCAGTTCGACGAATGGTGTTGGATGGTTTTGCATGGCAGCGCTAATTGTAAACCGTGGAAGAAAGATGCAACCAAAAGGTTGCTTTTCGTCCTGCTCTCCGCTAATATGCAACCTGGAGGCTGCTTAATAAAAATGGGCGATCGTATCGAGAAGCGCATGGAGCTAAAGGCGCCGGTTGCGCGGGTGTGGCGCGCGCTCACCGACTACCGAGAGTTTGGCCAGTGGTTTCGGGTAAAGCTGGATGGGCCATTCGTGGCCGGCCAGGTGTCGCGCGGCCATGTTACCTATCCGGGCTACGAGCATCTGAAGTGGGAGGCGGTGGTGCAGAAGATGGAGCCAAAGCGGCTGTTTTCGTTCACCTGGCATCCTTATGCCATCGATCCCAACGCGGATTACTCGCAGGAGACGCCCACGCTGGTCGAATTCCGGCTGGAGAAGAGCGCGGGCGGCACGCTGCTGCTGCTCACCGAATCCGGCTTCAACAAGCTTCCCAAAGAGCGCCGTCTCGAGGCCTTCCGCCGGAACGATGGCGGATGGACCATGCAGATGAAGAACATCGAGGAACATGTCACGCAGACGCCGTAACCGCGCGGCCGCCAAATGGCAGGCCCGGGCGCCGGTATTTGCCGCGCTGGGGGATGAGACCCGGCTCTCGCTGGTGGCCAGGCTGAGCGGCGGGCGTCCGCGTTCGATCGCGCAGCTCACGCAGGGATCGAGGCTGACCCGGCAGGCGATCACCAAGCATCTGCGCGTGCTGGAGCGCGCGGGGATGGTGCACAGCGTCCGCGCCGGCCGCGAGAGCCTCTACGAATTCGACCCCCAGCCCATTGCCGGGATGAAAGAGTACCTCGACTTCGTCTCCGAGCAGTGGGAGCAGGCATTGTCCCGGCTGAAGGCGTTGGTGGAAGAGTGACGGGGGGGCGGAATAACGGACGAAGGAATTTCCTGTTAGCGAGTAGATCCGTTACTGCCCAGCGCCAGGTGAGTCTCGAAGTGATTTTATTTCAAGGTGCTGCGCTGCGCGATGACTTTCTGCAACACTTGGTCGAGAGAACCCCGAAGGACCAGTATTTTTACTTCGAGTGTTGCCTGCTGCCCCGGCAAGAGTGAGCTCTGAGGGTCGACGTGCTGGCACGTAAGCTCCGGATTGCTCCATACGTTTCCGGTTTGTCGAGTGAAACTCGCGATCACCCATTGCCGGTCCATTGAGAGTGTGGCTATCAGCGGTTGGTCCACCGCCCGTGACTTGTTGTAATAAGTAATGCCGTCTTCCCTATGTTCGATCCTTTGCGGCGATACCGGCCAAGTGAATGAAGCAAGGTAGCGGGATGGCAGCCATTGATTCAAGGGCATGGTCAGACGGCCCGGCGTTTCCGAGGCGAGTAGATCAAACCCCTCCTTGTGATGGACATAGGTGCGCTCCAGGCGAACGTCGTGGAAGATCGACGTAAGCCTCGGATCGGTGACGGCATAGATCATGTCGTACGCTGCGTTGGAGCGATTCGCGAATTCATAGTGAAAAAGGACACCATCTTCTTCCAGCGTCGCTCGCGCCAGCATGTGGATGTCGCCCTGCAAATCCCTCTCATATTCAAGAGATTGCCCTGTTTGCCGCCATGCCGGTGGCGCGCCCTGCTTCCCCGGATAAAACAAGTACAGGTGCTCAGGCTCGACAGCGCCTTGTCTTTTGACCGTGACATGCTCCGGAAAAATTACTTCGATTGCGCGATCGGTGTCCGCATGACCGGGCAGGACTATGCGCAGAGTAGGTTGTGTGTTGTCGTTCGCAATCAACAGGCGCACTCCCGCCGCGTTTTGAAGGCCGGCCAATACCTGGGCCTGCACCAGGCCAGCCCATAACAGAACAGCGAGTGCGCAAATCGCCCGCACATATTGGTTTTGACGTAATCTTTTCATGATCGCAGCGGGACCTAGATCAGCGATAAACAGATTACTCCAATTAGAGGTATCAAAGAATACCTCGATTTCGTCTCCGAGCAGTGGGAGCAGGCATTGTTGGGGGTGAAGGTGGTGGGTGGAGGAGTGAGGTCGCTGACAACGTCCGACAGTTCCGTTAGGAGAAACAATCGCGTCTGCCCATTGCTCATTCCCTCCCCCCCCGCCAGCAGGTCCGTCCGATATTTCAGCCCAGCGCCTCGGCTTCCTCCTGAATTTTGCTGCTGCGGCCCCATAGAGTCCGCGATTCGCTATACTGGCCTGCGCTGGCTGGCCGGAGATAGATCGCAGATGAGATGTCCTAAAGTGCGTAACGCGAAGCTCGCCGCAATCCTGACGCTTTCCTTACTCGTCCTCTTGCTTCCAACATCTACCGCACAGGCGCAAACAGCCCCGGCAATCGATCCAGCGAAGGCGAGCGAGGCGTTCACCGAAGCCCGTCTGCTGTCGGAAAAGGATGCGGGGCATTTATGGGGCAAGCCCCTTTATGGTCCGATGATCTTTGTATCGCCGGCGACGCGCGAGGTGGTGGCGAACCAGCCCGACGGAGAAGGTCTCTTGCGTCCGCAGGGGACCGTCTACATTGGCTCACTGCCCAGGGAGGTCATGATGGCGAACACGGCCGTTGGATGGGCGGGCAAGCGCTGGACCATGGTGATGTGGCCGCTGCCGCAACATTCCCAGCCGCGCAGCCGCTTGCTCGCGCATGAACTCTTCCATCGCATCCAAGCCGAGCTGCATATTCCCGCCGCCAATCCGGAGAACCCGCAGCTTGACACCCTGGAAGGCCGCCTCTGGCTGCAACTGGAGTGGCGCGCCCTGGCTGCTGCCCTGATCGAGAGCGGCGCGGCGCAAACCCAGGCCCTGCGGGACGCGCTCGCATTTCGGGCGCATCGCCGCCAGCTCTTTCCCGGCTCCGCCGAATCGGAGCGCGCGCTCGAGCTGAACGAAGGGCTGGCGGAGTATACCGGCGTGCGTCTCTCCGCCCCGGACGACCAGTCGGCCGGCTGGCATGTGGTGGCCCGGCTTACCGGTCCGCAGAGTGAAACCTTCGTGCGCTCTTTTGCTTATGCCTCCGGTCCAGCCTATGGATTGCTTCTCGACCAGCGATTGCCGGGCTGGCGCTCGAAGATCGGCGCGCAATCCGATCTGGGTACGCTGCTGGCTTCCGCCATTCAAGGAGCGCCGTCTTCCTCTGCCGAGCAAGCTGCGCGGCGCTACGGCGCGGCTGCGCTGCGTACCACTGAAACCGAGCGTGCGGCATTAGCGGACGCTGCCAAGGCGCGCTACCGCAAGCTCCTGGTCGATGGGCCGACGCTCACTTTATCCAATGAGGGAAAATTCTCGTTCGGCTTTGACCCCAACGGACTCGTGCCACTGCCTCCAATGGGCACTGTGTATCCTGCCATGCAGGCCTCCGATGCATGGGGGACACTCGATGTGAAGGAAGGAGCTTTGCTGGCGTCGGACTTCAAGAGCGTGAGGGTCGCAGCGCCCTCCGATACCAGCGGAACGCATATCGCCGGACCGGGATGGACATTGGAGCTGGCGCCTGGCTGGCATATTGTCCCCAGCGAGAAGGCCGGGGGCTACGTTGTGCAAAAGCAGTAGGATTGCGCCGCATTTCATGAAGGCCGAGGGACGGGAGTATTGTCCTCGGCACATGCCCGGCTGCGCGCCAGCAGCAATTCGCGTTCGCGAAGGTTGCGGGTGAGCGACGCCGCGCGTTCGAACTCCGTTCGCGCTTCGCGCAAGCGGCCCAGCCTTTTCAGAAGGTCGCCGCGCACGCTGGGTAATAGATGGTAGCCCTTGAGCGCCGGCTCCGGGGCGAGGGCATCGACCAGATCGAGGCCTGCTTGTGGACCGAATGCCATGGCGACCGCGACAGCGCGATTCAGCTCCACAATCGGAGAAGGCGCGATCCGGGCAAGCTCAGCATACAGCGCCACAATCCGCTCCCAGTCGGTCTGCTCCGGAGCGCCGGCCCGGGCGTGGCAGGCGGCAATCTCAGCCTGCAAAACATACGGGCCACGCTCATCGCTGAGTTTTGCCGCAGAGTCCAACGCGGCCAGACCTCGATGGATGAGGAGCTGGTCCCAACGCCCGCGGTCCTGATCGGGCAGCAGGATGGGGGCTCCGGAGGCGTCCACGCGGGCCTTGGAGCGCGACGCCTGGATCTCCATCAGCGCAACCAGTCCGTGGACCTCCGGCTCATTGGGCACAAGCCCGGCTAGAATTCGACCCAGCCGCAGCGCATCTTCGCAGAGCGCGGGCCGCAGCCACTCTTCCCCGGCGGTGGCGGAATAACCTTCGTTGAAGATGAGGTAGATGACTTCGAGCACCGACGAGAGGCGGGCGGCGAGCTCAGCTCCGCGCGGGACTTCAAAGGGAACACGTTTTTCGGCGAGGGTGCGCTTGGCGCGGACGATGCGCTGGGCGATGGTCGGCTCAGGAACGAGGAAGGCGCGCGCGATCTCGTCGGTGGTGAGGCCTCCGAGCAGGCGGAGGGTAAGCGCGACCCGGGCCTCGGTGGAGAGCACCGGATGGCAGGAGATAAACACCAACCGCAGCAGGTCGTCGCCTACATTGTCGTCGAGCGCGGCTGCAAGGTCGGGCACGGCCATCTCCTGGGCCTCAAGCTGGCGGGCAATCTCCTCGTGCTTGCGGTCGAGCCGGGTGCTGCGGCGGAAGTGGTCCATGGCACGATGCTTGGCGGTGGCCATGAGCCAGGCGCCCGGGTTCTCCGGAACGCCCGACTCCGGCCATTGCTGGAGCGCGGCGACGAGGGCATCCTGCGCCAGGTCCTCGGCCAGGCCGACATCGCGCACGATCCGCGTGAGGCCGGCGATCAGCCGCGGGGATTCGATCCTCCAGACGGCGTCAATCGCGCGATGTGTATCGGCAGGCGGCATTGCTACAAATCACACCACCTTTAAAGGGCCAGCGCAAGACCATGACACATCCGTCATGCCATGGTCCGTCCGCATGATCCGGACTTCCCGGCCGCTGCCGGTGGCCGCCTTACCTGCTGGCCGGGCGCTCGTCCGGCGGGTACATCTCGCGGACCTCGGTCACGCCCTCCCACCCCGGCCAGTGTTTCTTGTGCAGCTCCATGAATCGGACCGCCGACTCGACCGCCTCCTGCTTCGATTTGACCTCAAACTGGGCATAGCCGCCGAAAACCTCCTTGGCCTCGGCGAAAGGCCCGTCTGTCACGGTGACTTTTCCCCCGGAGAGCCGGACATTGGCGCCCTGCGCGGTTGGTTTAAGTCCCCCGGCGCCCAGCATGGTACCCGCTTTGACCGCCTCTTCCGAAAGCTTCGCAATTGCATCCATCAACTCCTTCGGCGGAGGGCCCTGATTTTCGGAATGTTTAACTATCATCATGAATCGCATGGTAGATCTCCTTGTAATAGTGTTAGGTTGTGAGCCGAGTTTCGGGCGGTTTCACCAGCCGGATCCGGGCTCTATGGATGCGTCGAATGAACAGCGGCAAAATCGACATCAAAAAAAAATTTTTAACACGCGGCACGATTACCGCTTCCTTGCGGTAACCTGGGCGCGCAACCGCTCCTCCTGCTGCCGGAGCTCAGGAGTAAGTTCGGGGCCGAAGTCCTCCGCCTCAAAGACCTGGCGAATCTCAACCTCGGATTCCCCTTCGTGCGGGCAGGGGCAGCGTTTGACCCATTCGACCGCCTCTTCCATCGATCTGACCTGCCACAGCCAGAAGCCTGCGATCAGCTCCTTGCTCTCGGTGAAGGGGCCGTCAATCACCGTCCGCTTGTCTCCCGAGAACCGCACGCGCTTGCCTTTGGAGCTGGGCTGGAGTCCCTCGGCGGCGAGCAGCACGCCGGCCTTCACCAGCTCTTCATTGAACTTTCCCATTTCGGCAAGCAGCTTTTGCCTGGGTAGAACACCTGCCTCCGAGTCCTTGTTGGCCTTGACAATTACCATGCAGCGCATTTGTATCTCTCCTTTATTAATGAGCTTGAGGTCACTGACCTCTTACTGTAGCGTCGAACGGCCGGCGGCCAAATCGACAACCGCGCAATTATTTTTTTGAGGGGTTTTGACATTTACTGGTGAAGGTATTTCGCGATAGTACCGTCCCCGCCAGGACGAGCAGCAGTGGCCAGAATAATACCAAGATTTGCTGCAGCAAACCGTGCAGGAACCACTGATGGGCGGTGGCGTAGGAGTGCAAAAGCTGCGGCGCTGCCAGCAGGGCAGCGGGCAGTATTCCTGCCGCCTGGGAGCCGTAGTCGGCGAGGAGGCGCCGCATCGCGGCAACCGCGCCGGCCAGGTTCTCATAAAGAATAAAGCTCCCGAGCGCGGTGAGGGTTGTTCCTGCCACACATTTTAGGCCCGGAAAAACTCTCTTTTGCCGCGCCATATTCGCCTCCTTTTGCCGTTTTCTCAGGCTCTACTTACTCGTCGAATCAGGGAGCGCAGGATCGACAGGAGCGTTTATTTTTTTGAAAATTGATATGTTCGTGATGTTCGCCGCCAAAGACCTCTTAAACTTGTCTTCTTGAGCGAGTACGCAGCGGCCAGTCGAAGGATCCCGAAGAGGCCGGCAGCAGACATGCAGTTACGGGCTTTCTCACAAGGGATTTTCGCTGAAAAGCCTGGAAGCGGCATTTATAGACGAGACATTCCGGGGTCCTTCGCTTGCGCTTGGCTCGCCCGCTCGCCTCGCGCAGCGCTCTGGATGACAAGAGTGGAAGTTGTGAGTTGCAAGTTTCGAGTTTCAAAAGATTGTGGTGAGAAAGCCTGAAGCGGCGTTGTAGATTAGACATTCCGGGGTCCTTCGATTTGCGCTTGGCTCGCCCGCTGGTTCCAGCTATCAGTTATTTTGTTGCCTTCTATTTGTAAAACTTATCGGCAGGAACGGGAAATGCCCGAATCCAACTTGCGGTATTGCCGGGCTTTTGCATATACTTTGTTCAATGTTTATCTCTCGCGCCAACATGGCCATGTGCATGCAATCCATGCGTGTGTTTTAGGGCGGGAGAGGCAGATATGAGCTAGGCTGAGAATACAGCAATCATAATCACCCGCTGCCCTGATAAGACAGCGGGTATTTTATTTTTAAAAGCTGTTGCCGACGATGAGTAGCGATTTGCAAGTAAGCCGAGCAAGATCCGGAGAGAATGCATGAATAATGGATACGAACTGCAGTGTCGCGAGTGCGGCCGCCGCTGGGGCAACAGGCCGGTTTCAATATGCGAGCAATGTTTTTCCCCGCTGGAAGTCACTTACGATTACGATCGCATCAAGGCGCAAGTAAACCCGCAAACCATTTCCACCCGTCCTACCTCGATCTGGCGCTACTCCGAGCTGCTCCCTCTTCCTGAAGATTACAAACCCTCGGTCCCGGTCGGCTTTACTCCGCTGGTAAGGACCCCCGAGCTGGGAAAGTTTCTGGGGACAGACCAGCTATATGTGAAGAATGACGCAGTCTGTTTTCCGACGCTGAGCTTTAAAGACCGCGTAGTGGCAGTCGCCCTGGCCCAGGCGCGCCATTTTGGCTTTGAAGTGGTGAGCTGCTCCTCGACCGGCAACCTTGCCAATGCGGTGGCCGCCCAGGCGGCCCGGCTGGGCTTCTCCGCGTATGTATTTATCCCTGCGGATCTGGAAGCGGCAAAGGTCCTTAACACCCAGGTGTATGGCGCCAAGATTGTGCGCATCGCGGGAAACTACGATCAGGTAAACCGACTCTGCTCGCAGATCGCCGACCGGCATCGCTGGGGCTTCGTAAATGTGAATCTGCGGCCTTATTATGCGGAGGGATCGAAGACCGTCGGCTACGAGATCGCCGAGCAGCTTGGCTGGCGATTGCCCGACAATATCGTCGTTCCCATGGCGGGCGGCTCGCTCATCACCAAGATCAAGAAGGCATTCAATGAACTGGTCCAACTGGGCTGGGTGAAGGACAAGCCGGTGCGCTTTTTTGGCGCGCAGGCCACCGGATGCTCGCCGATCAGCGCGGCGGTAAAGGCGGGGCGTTACGAAATCGAGCCGCAAAAGCCCTCGACCATCGCGCGCTCGCTGGCGATTGGCAATCCGGCGGATGGGTATTATGCCTCGAAGACCATCCTATCCAGTGGCGGCTCGGCGGAAGATGTGAGCGATCCGGAGATTGTCCTCTCGATCAAGCTGCTGGCCGAGGCGGAAGGCCTCTTCGCAGAGACCGCGGGCGGAGTCACCGTAGGAGTGACCCAAAAGCTGTATCGCGCTGGACTGATTCGTCCCGGCGACCTGACAGTGATGTGCATCACCGGCAATGGGCTGAAGACCACTGACGCGATCACCGAAAGCTATGCGTCGGAGGCGGCAATCGGTCCCAAGCTGGCGGAGTTTGAAGATTATCTCAATCGGGAACTGCACGCCGAGGCGGCGGTTTAGGAGCTTTTGATGGCAATCAAAATCAGCATTCCGAGCGCATTTCAGCGGCTCACCGGCGGCATAGGCAATGTGGAGCTTGAGGCCGCAAACCTGGAGGAGCTGGTCCGCGCCCTGGAATCGAAATTTCCGGATTTGAAGGACCACCTGCGCGATGAGAAAGGCCAGCTTCGCCGCTTCCTGAATGTGTATGTCAATGAAGAAGATATACGCTTCCTCGGCAACCAGGCCTACCGCTTTCAGGATGGCGATGAGGTCATGCTGGTGCCTTCGATCGCCGGAGGACGCTCTTAACGGCGTGGTCTTCATTGACCGCTAGCCAGCGATTCATTTACGATTGTTTTTTATGATGAAATCTATGCTCACCTGCGCATGTTGTATGTGTTGTCGGACGTACACACATGCGTCTTTGGGGGCAACGAGTTTGTGAAATAGACTTCAGACTAACGAAGGATAAAAGTTCACCGCCGCCGGGACAAACCGAGCGGCGGTTTTTATTTATGGCTGAATTGATTAAAGAGACGAAGGCGCAGCGGGCAGAGAGGCTCAAGCGGGAGAAAAACCCATGGGAGCACCTCGATGAGATCCGTCAATTTGCGAAACAGGGCTTTGATTCCGTTCCTCCGGAGTGGCTGGGGACCTACTTGCGCTGGTGGGGGGTCTACACCCAGGGAGACGGCGCCGGAGTGCTGGGCGGCAAGGGCGGCGAAGGCAAGAGCGTGCCTTATTTCATGGCCCGCATCCGGCTGACGAATGGGGTTTTGTATTCCCACCAGCTGCGCACCATCGCCGCGCTTTCGGAGCGCTATGGGCGAGGCTTGGCGGACATAACCGTACGGCAGAACTTTCAGCTGCACTGGATCACCATCGAGGCGCTTCCCGAGCTGCTCGATGAGCTCTTCCGCTGCAATCTGACCACCATGGCCGCCTGCGGCGACGATACCCGCAATGTGACCGGATGCCCGCTGGCGGGGATCGATGCGGATGAAATCTGCGACGCCTCTCCGCTGGCTTTCGAAGCTACGCGCTATCTGGTGGGCAACGCCGATTTCTACAACCTGCCACGCAAATACAAGATCTGCCTCACCGGCTGCCGCTCCTGGTGCGCCTATCCGGAGATCAACGATATCGGACTGACCGCGCTGGAGCGGGTGAGAGATAATCGGCGCGAGATCGGATTTTCGCTGCGCGTAGGCGGCGGGCTCTCCTCCGAGCCGCACCTGGCGAAGCGCCTGAACGTCTTTATCCCACCGCATCAGGTGCTTCCGGTGGTTCGGGCGGCCTCCGAGATATTTCGCGACTCCGAGGTGCTGCGCGAGAACCGGGAGCGCGCCCGCTTTAAATATTTATTTTTGAAACATGGCTGGACCGAGGAGACGTTTCAGCGCGAATTGCAGTCCCGGCTGGAGTTTCCGCTGGAGCCGGCGGAGCCGGAGGTCGCGCCCGCCGACGTCTATCGCGACCACGTCGGAATCCACGCTCAAAAGCAGCCCGGATATTGCTATGTGGGGGCTTCGGTGTTGCGCGGTCGACTCACCTCCGAGCAATTAAAAGCCGTAGCTGATCTCTCCGACCGCTTCGCCTCCGGCGAGCTCCGCACCACCGTGATGCAAAACCTGGTGGTGGTGAATGTGCCGGCGCAGAAGGCGGAAGCGCTTGCAGCCGAGATGGAGAAGATCGGTTTGCGGGTCGGCGCCTCTCCCTTCTGGCGGGGGACCATCGCCTGCACCGGCACCGAATTCTGCAAGCTGGCTATCACTGAGACCAAAGGCTTCGCGCGATGGCTGGTGGGAGAGCTGGAAGATCGGATGCCGGGCTTCGATCAGCATTTGAAGCTGCATATCACCGGCTGCCCCAACGGTTGCGGGCAGCACTGGATCGCCGATGTCGGCCTCGAAGGCAAGAAGATAAAAATCAATGGCCGCATGGAAGATGCGTATTACTTCTCGCTCGGCGGCGGGGTAGGTTTGCATTCGGCGATAACCCGGCTAGTAAATTATCGCTGCGCCGCCTCCGAGGTGCCGGATGCCATCGAGCGCCTGCTACGAAGCTATTGGCAGGAGCGTCTGCCGGAGGAGAACCTGCGCAAGTTCTTTGCGCGCCACAGCAATGAACAGTTGCAGGGCTTTCTTTCCGGAGCGAAGGCCGAAGCGCCGGAGCCATCATCGGGCCTGGCTGCTCCCGCGCTGAAGGTATAAAAGATGTCCGCCAGAATGCGGCGGCCATCCTTTTCTATAATTTCTATAATCCCCGGTTTACTGGTGATCGAGTTCGCCGACTGCGATTTCACCGCTATCCACTTCGATGAACAGCGCAGTGGAGCCATTTACGCCATAAAGGACCAGGTTCATAGGTCCGCCGGAGCTGCTCAGCTTGGCTGTTCCGCGTCCATTGGATCCGAGTGAGTAGGTCCCGCTCAGCGCCAATCCAAGCGACAGGCTTCCAGCATTGTTAAAATCCACCGCGCCGCTTAAGCTGCCAGAGCCGTTGGCGGAGAATTCGGCAATCGAATCCAGCTCGCCGCTGCCTGCTGAGGCCGCGAAGGTGAATCCATAAACGCCCTGAATGGAGGAGTTCGAGAAGCCAGAGCCCTGCTGCGCATAAGCAGTGCCACTGGCGACGATCACCGGGTCCATTTCAAGCATCTGCAGCCCTCCGCTGGAGGGATAAACGACATATTGCTTAGTGGCCGAAGAGCTGGTGAGCGAGAGCGTGCCGCGACGGTTGCTGGCAATGGAGTAGCTGCCGGTAACAGAGATATTTTGACCGATGTTGCCGCCGTTGTTCACGTCTTCGATTCCACTGGTGATGTTGCCGTTGCCGTCGGCAGAGAAAATTCCTCCGGCAACAAACGGACTATTGGAGCTGGCGCCGCCCAGAGTAAAAGCATACGGACCGGCCACAGATGCATTGGAAAGCGTTCCCTGCTGGCGGTAGGCGTCGCCGGCGATTATGGGCGTGGAGTCGGTCTCGATGAGCTTCAGATGGTTAGAGTCCACAATATAAAACACCAGATTGACTGGCCCAGCGCCGGTGTTGAGGGACAGGGTGCCGCGTCCGTTCGAGACCAGGACGGCGTAGGAGCCGGTGAATGGCAGATTGGTCGTGATCGTGCCACTGTCGTTGAAATCCTGGACGCCGGCGGTGATCGTCCCAGAGCCGTTGGTAGAGAATGCGCCTATTTCGTCAAGAACAGCCCTATTGATATCAATCCCGGAAAGACTGAAGGCGAATGAGCCCTGCAGCGCGGCGTTCGAGAAGGCGGTGGAATCCTGAAGGTCAAGGCTGCCGCTGCCGGTCCCGTTATTGTCAAAGCGGATCAACAACGCGCGTTTGCTGGAAATAACGACGAAATCGATCCCCATGGCGCCGAGCGTAGGAGTGTTCAGCGTTGCTGTGGCGCGTCCGTCGGGCTGGACTTTGTACGTGCCGCTCACGGCAATGTTGGTGAACACCCCCTGGCCGCTGTTGATGTCTTCCAGACCGGAGGTGATATTACCGTTCCCGTCCGCCTGCAAGCTCCCGGTAACAGCAAAGAACCCGGCGCCATTGTTGCCGGTAAAAGAATACGCGTAAGCGCCCTGAAAGCTGGCATTGGTGAATGAGCCAGTCGGCGCAGGGGCGAGCTTGATAGAGCTGCCGCCGCCACAGCCGATCAGGGGCAGAAAAGATAATGCAAGGACGAGGAGTGCAATCCGTTGATAGAGTGACGTCATTTTTTTACCGTGGGGACCATTTTTTATCTGTAGTGACCATAATGATAACGACGGATGTGCCTGCTGGGACTCATTACGAAAGGGCTATGATTTATGAACGAGAAACACCAGAGTCCTTGCAGCCAATCTGCGATGAGATGCCGCCAGTTCTCCTCAGGCAAACGGCGGCTTCATGGGTTAAGGCGGTGGTGGTAGAAGCAGGAGGGCGCAGCCGTCGCCTTTGGGCCTGGATCTTCCTTGAAGTCTACATAAACACAGAAAATATTAAAATGATTTATTATGAAAGCATAAAAATTATAAGCTTGGCTTATACAGGCACTCCATTTACAAAAGAGGTTTAAGGATCTGAGTCTGCTCTGTACCGGGAGCAGCGAATGGGGAAAATGACACAACAGGGAAAGACGAAACGCAGCGCGGCCATCACGGAAGGGCCGAGCCGCGCGCCGGCCCGCGCCATGCTGCACGCGATCGGCTTTGGACGCGAAGACCTCTCCAAGCCCATCATCGGCATTGCCAATACCTGGACCGAGATTGGTCCGTGCAACTTTCATCTCCGCCAGCTTGCCGAGTCGGTGAAGCAGGGCATCCGCGAGGCCGGGGCCACGCCCATGGAGTTCAACACGGTTTCGATCTCCGACGGGATCACGATGGGCAGCGAAGGGATGCGCGCATCGCTGGTGAGCCGCGAAGTCATCGCCGACTCTATCGAGCTGGTGGCGCGAGGCAATCTCTTTGACGGCATGATCGCGCTCTCCGGCTGCGATAAGACCATCCCCGGGACCATCATGGCCCTGGCCCGGGTGAATATTCCCGGCCTGATGCTCTACGGAGGTTCGATTGCCGCCGGCGAGTTCCATGGAAAAAGCATCACCATCCAGGACGTATTCGAGGCGGTAGGCGCGCACTCGCGCGGGTCCATATCGGATGCCGAGCTGAACGAAATTGAAGATCGCGCCTGCCCCGGCGCTGGCGCTTGCGGAGGCCAATTTACCGCCAACACCATGTCCATGGCTGGGGAGTTCATGGGAATCTCTCCCATGGGGTCCAACGCCATTCCCGCCACTTCCCCGGAGAAGCATGATGCGGCGCGGGCCGCCGGCAGGCTGGTGGTGCAGCTTACCCAGCAGAACCTTCTTCCGCGCGAGATCATTACCCGCGACTCCATTGAAAATGCCATCGCCGGCGTGGCGGCGAGCGCGGGCTCGACCAACGCCGTGCTGCATCTGCTGGCAATTGCGCATGAGCTTGGAATCAAACTGGAAATAAGCGACTTCGACCGCATCAGCCGGCGCATCCCGCTCATCGCCGACCTCAAGCCCGGCGGCCGTTTTGTGGCTGTGGATTTATATCGCGCGGGCGGCACGCGGCTGGTAGCGCAGCGCCTGCTGCAGGCTGGGCTGCTGCACGGAAACTGCAAAACGGTAACGGGAAAGACCTTCGCCGAAGAGGCAAAAGATGCGCAGGAGGCCAAGGGGCAGGAAGTGGTGCGTCCGTTGTCGGCGCCGTTGAGCGAATCGGGGGGGTTGGTGGTCCTCAAAGGGAACATTGCGCCGGAGGGCTGCGTGGTGAAGCTCAGCGGATATACGCGGCATCAGCATCGCGGGCCGGCCCGGGTCTTCGAATCCGAGGAAGACGCCTTCGCGGCGGTGCAGAGCAACAAGATTCGTCCCGGCGATGTGCTGGTCATACGTAACGAAGGGCCGCGCGGAGGTCCGGGCATGAGAGAGATGCTTGCGGTAACGGCCGCGCTGACGGGCGCAGGGCTGGGAGAATCGGTGGCCCTGCTTACCGACGGGCGCTTCTCCGGCGCTACCCGCGGTCTGATGGCAGGGCATGTTGCGCCTGAAGCCGCTTGCCGTGGCCCCATCGCCGCAGTGCGCGATGGCGATGTGATTGTTTTTGATGTGGACAAGCGCGAGCTGTGCGTCGAACTTACGGAATCGGAGATCGAGAAGCGGTTGCAGAGCTGGCAGCCGCCTAAACCTCGCTTTGAAACCGGGGTCTTCGCGAAATATGCCGACCGCGTTTCCTCCGCGTCATTGGGAGCGGTAACTCTATGACCACTGCGGCCCTGCGGTCCAAAACTACTGCGGTTGCAAACACCAAAATGACCGGCGCCCAGATCCTGTGGGCCGCGCTGGAACGAGAAGGAGTCGAGACGGTCTTCGGCTATCCCGGTGGCGCGGTGCTTCCGGTCTACGATGCGCTGCGGCACTCCTCAATTCGCCACGTGCTGGTGCGCCATGAGCAGGGGGCAACCCACATGGCCGATGGATATGCGCGCGCAACCGGCAAGGTGGGTGTCGCGCTAGCGACCTCCGGGCCAGGAGCAACCAACATGGTCACCGGCATTGCCACCGCCATGCTCGATTCTTCTCCGATCGTCTGCATCACCGGACAGGTGGGAAGCAAGTTCATCGGCAGCGACGCCTTTCAGGAAGTGGACATCACCGGCATCACGCTGCCCATCACCAAGCACAATTACCTGGTGACCCGTCCGGAAGAGATTGCCCGCACCATCCGCGAGGCCTTCTATATCGCCAAGTCGGGAAGGCCGGGGCCGGTGCTGGTGGATATTACAAAAGACGCGCAGCAGAACTCCTGCGACTTCGATTGGGAAGCGGCTGTGCCGCAATTGCCGGGCTACCGTCCTGACCTTTCTCCCTGCGTAGACGACTACGAAGAGGCGATTGAACTGATCCGCAATTCCAAACGGCCGGTCATTCTGGGCGGCCATGGAATCATTCTCTCCGGGGCGATGCAGGAGGTTTCCGAGTTTGTCGAGCGCCTGGAGGCCCCGGTCGCGGTCACGTTGCTTGGCTTAGGAGCTTTCCCTGCCTCCCATCCGCTGAATCTTGGAATGATGGGCATGCACGGCGAGGCTTGGGTGAACACCGCGATCCAGGAGGCGGATTTGCTGATCGCCCTCGGCATGCGCTTCGACGATCGCGTCACCGGCAATCTGAATTCCTACGCCAAGAACGCCAAGAAGATCCATGTGGATATCGATCCGGCGGAGATCAACAAGAACGTAAAGGCGGATGTCGCGCTGGTCGGCGATCTGCGCGAGGTCCTGCGGGAATTGCTGCCCTCGCTGCCCAAGACCTCGCACTCGGAGTGGATCCAATACATTAATGGGCTGAAGGGCGACTCCGCGGTCCGCGATATCCAGAACCTGCCCGACAATGGCCATCTCTATGCCGCACATGTGATCAACGATCTGTGGCACGAGACCGACGGCAACGCGGTGGTGGTGACCGACGTAGGACAGCACCAGATGTGGGAGGCGCAATACTACCGGCACAACGCTCCGCGTACTCTGATCACCTCTGGCGGGCTGGGCACGATGGGTTTCGCGCTTCCAGCGGCGATCGGCGCTAAGGTTGCGCGTCCCGATGCGGAAGTCTGGGTGGTAGTGGGCGATGGCGGCTTCCAGATGACCCTGGCCGAGATGGCCACCATTTTCCAGGAAAAGATCAAAGTCAATATCGCCATCATCAACAACGGATATCTGGGGATGGTGCGGCAGTGGCAGGAGTTTTTCTATGCCCGCAATTACGCCGCCTCGCCGCTGGTGAATCCCGATTTTGTCCGGTTGGCGGAGGCATTCGGTATCAAGGCCATGCAGGTGCGCCAGCGCGCGGAGGTAACTCCCGCCATCCGCGCAGCCCGCGAGCACGATGGGGCGGTATTGATTGATTTTCGGGTCGAGCAGGAGGACACGGTCTATCCCATGGTCCCCGCCGGGGCGGACTTGAAGGAGATGATTCGCCGTCCCAGTCCGATCGTGGAGACAGCGACCGATTGGTAAGCAGGTATGTTGAATACATTTGTCATTTACGTTGAGGACAAGCCGGGAGTATTGGCCCGGGTCGCGATCCTGTTCCGCCGGCGCGCTTTCAATATCGAAACTCTCACGGTGGGCCGCACCGAGCATCCCGGCATCTCGCGTATGACAATCGTGTTGGATACCGATGAGCGCGGCGCGCGGCGCATTGAGGCCAACCTGTACAAGCTGGTGAATGTTCTGTGGATACAGAATGTGACAAATTCCTGCGTTACCAGCGATCTGGCGCTGCTCAAGATTGCCGTCACCGCCGAGAGACGCGGCGAATTATTTGAGATCGCGAAAAAATACGATGCTCATGTAGTCGAAGAGGGCCCCGACGCGCTGATCCTGGAGGTTACCGGAGATGGAGAGAAGATTGGCGGCTTTATCGCCGGCCTGCGCTCCTTCCATGTGCTCGAGATGGTGCGCACCGGATCGATCGCCATGACGCGCTGCGGGCAAGGCTTTCCCGCCAAAAACTTTATTCCCTCTTTGAAGCAACAGGCGGAGAACGGTCCGCTGGGAGTTTCCCGTCCAATTTAATTTTTATTTACCGAGATTCTGGAGAAAAACATGCCAAAGATTTATTTAGACAAAGATGCCGACCTCTCCCGCATTCAGCAGAAGAAGGCCGCAATTATCGGATACGGCTCGCAAGGCCATGCCCACGCGCAAAACCTGCGCGACAGTGGAGTATCCGTCCGCGTTGGACTGCCGGCACAGAGCGCCTCGCGCGCCCGCGCCCAGGCCGATGGTTTTACCGTGATGACCCCGGCGGAAGCCGCAGCATGGGCGGACGTAATCATGGTGCTCACCCCGGACACCAAGCAGGCGGCGCTCTACAAGCAGCATCTCCAACCGCATCTTTCGGCGGGCAAGATGCTGATGTTTGCCCACGGATTCAATATCCGCTATGGGACCATTACTCCCTCGCCCGATATTGACGTAACCATGGTCGCGCCCAAATCGCCCGGACATCGTGTGCGCGAGCTCTATGCCGAAGGCAGCGGCACCCCGGCGCTCTTCGCCGTGCATCAGGACGCGAGCGGAAATGCCCGCGAGCTGACCCTCTCCTATGCCAAGGCAATCGGATGCGCTCGGGCGGGCGTGCTTGAAACCACCTTCAAGGAAGAGACCGAGACCGATCTCTTCGGCGAGCAGGCCGTGCTCTGCGGCGGCGTGAGCCATCTGGTCAAGGCGGGATTTGAAACGCTGGTCAACGCCGGTTATCAGCCCGAGCTGGCTTACTTCGAATGTCTGCATGAGCTCAAGTTGATTGTCGACCTCATGTATCGTGGCGGCCTCAATTACATGCGCTACTCCATCAGCGATACCGCCGAATATGGGGACTACATCGCCGGTCCGAGGCTGGTCACCGACGAAACCCGGCAGGAGATGAAGAAATTGCTGACCGAGATACAGAATGGCGCCTTTGCCAAGCGGTGGATCGCGGAAAATGAGTCCGGCTGCAAATGGTTCGGCGCCAAGAGAGAAGAAGAGCAGGACCAGCAGATCGAGCGCGTCGGCGAAGAGCTTCGCGATATGATGTCGTTCCTGAATCCGGTGAAGACGAAGAAAGAAAAGCTGACGGCAGTGACGGCTTAAAAGCAGTTTCGAGTTTCAGGTTTCAAGTTTCAAAAACATGCGGCTTGGTTAGCGCCCACTTATCGAAAACCCGCGATGAGTGGGCGTTTGTTTTTTCTGGAGGCAGTTTCGAGTTTCAGGTTTCAAGTTTCGAAAACAGGAGCACTTGGGGGAATGACATTCCGATGTTTCTGACTCGTCATTCCGAGAAGAAAACGGGCGAGGAATCTCTATGGAAGGAAACTCTTTTGACCTATTGCATAAATTGCAACTCATGCAACATGCCCGAGGAGCTACTAGCGAAAGGGATTCCTCGTCGCGGTGCTCCTCGGAATGACAACTCTAAAATGGCGATTCTGGTTTTGCTTTTAAACTTGAAACTTGCAACTTGTTTTCAAACTTGCAACTCGCAACTTTCTAAAATTCTTTTCAGCTCTTGTTTGCAAGTTCGCTGGCGCGCTGCACCGCTTTTACCACCGCTTTAATAAGCGTGACCCGCAGCTTGCCTTCCTCGATCTCCATAATGCCGTCGATGGTGCAGCCCGCCGGCGTGGTAACCGCGTCCTTCAGCAGCGCAGGATGGTCGCCGGTGGTCAGCGCAACCTGCGCCGATCCCAGCATGGTCTGCGCCGCCATCAGCGTGGCGGTATTTCGTGGCAGGCCGACCTTCACTCCGGCCTCGGCAAGAGATTCGAGGATGATGTAGAGGAAGGCCGGCCCGCTGGCAGAGAGGCCGGTAGCGGCGTCCATCAGCCTTTCTTCGAGCACCACGGTCCGTCCCAGGCATTCAAAGAGTTTGCGGGTGATTTCCAAATGTTGGGATTGAGCAAACCTGCCTTTGCAGATGGCCGTCATTCCGCATCGCACCACGCAGGGAGTATTGGGCATGGCGCGCAGCACCGGCACGCCCTCGATCAGTCCATCTTCAATTGCGGACGTGGGCACGGAGGCCGCTACCGAAATGAAAAGCTGCTCCGGCGTGATCTCGGAGCGGACCTGTGCGAGCACCTCCGGCACCACTTGCGGCTTTACGCAGAGTAGGACGATATCCGCCCCTCGGGCGGCGGCGGCGTTGTCCGTCGTCACGGTTATGCCGAGACGCTTGCCCAGCGCGGCAGCATTCTCCGCGTGCTGCACGGTTGCGACTGTGTTCTCGCGAGTGGCGAGCTGGTTGGAGAGGAAGCCCTCCAGAAGAATGCCTCCCATCTTGCCCGCGCCCAAAACGGCTATGCGATGATGCTTGCCACCTGCCGCCAAAAATGACCTCCCTTTACTATGTGACTCACCGGTATGTCACTCACACTGAGTGACTCATACACGTTAGTGCATGATTGCTCGAAGCCCATCTTCTTAAATTCAAATACATCGTATAGAAATTTATTATGGATACATGCCCGCTGTTGGGGCGGATCCGATTGACTTCGATTTTCGATCCCTTTATTCTAAAGGACGTAATGTTAATCGCCCTCCAGAACATGTGTATCTGTTGTTGCGGATGCCCTTGTGCCTCCGTTCTGGGGAGCGCGTTTGGTCCGAAGTAAGCGATTTTAAATAGATCGAAGATCAAAAGCCCACTCACAGGACACTCCAGTGAGTGGGCTTTTTGTTTACGCAATAAAACGAGTTGAATCATGGGATTGTTTCCTCTTTTCCTAAAAATCGAAGGTCGCAGCGCCCTGGTGGTAGGCGCGGGCGAGATCGCTGAGGCCAAGATCGCCAGCCTCCTGGATGCCGGCGCTTCCGTCACCGTGATTGCGCCCCAAGCCACCTCCAAAGTGAGGGACTGGGCGCATCAAGGCGCCATCCAGTGGCATCCGCGAGTCTTCGACGCCAGCGATGTTGATGGAAAAGATCTGGTGATCGCCGCAACCTCTTCGGCGGAAGTCAATCACTCGGTCTACGCCGAGTCCCGCCAGCGTGGCGTGTTGTGCAATGTAGTGGACGATCCCCCATATTGCGACTTTTATTTTGGCGCGGTAGTCAAGCGTGGGGAGCTGCAGATTGCAATCTCCACCGGCGGGCAGAGCCCCGCCTTCGCGCAGCACCTGCGCCGGCAGTTGGAAGGTCAGTTTGGCCCGGAGTACGGGGAATGGGTAAACGAGCTGGGACGGCAACGCCGCAGCGTGCTCGACACATATCCTGCAACCTCGGAGCGCAAGAAAATGTTGCACCAGCAGGCGCAGCAGAGGCCCTTCTTCGATAATCCAGCATTGAAATCGCGCGATGATAAAACGGCGCAACGCAACGACAAGAAAGAAGAGAAGAAGGTTTACCTGATCGGGGCTGGGCCCGGCGATCCTGAGTTGCTTACGTTAAAGGCCCATCGGCTGATATCGGCGGCGGATGTAGTGCTGCATGACGATCTCATCTCCGCGGAAATTCTCCGCCTGGCAAAGCCCGACGCCTTGCTGCTGAATGTTGGCAAGCGGCACGGCGAAAAATCCATGACCCAGGAAAAAATCCACGCCATGCTGCTTTTCTTTGCCGCGCCTGGTCGCACCGTGGTCCGGCTCAAAGGCGGCGATCCCATGATCTTTGGCCGGGCAGCCGAGGAGATTGAAGTCCTAGAGGCGGCTGGGATCAAGGTCGAGGTCGTTCCGGGAATCACCGCAGCGCTGGCCGCGGCCTCCACGGCGCAGGTCTCGCTGACCGACCGGCGGACGGCTTCGAGTGTGCTGTTCGTTTCCGGACATCAGTGTGCCGGGAAGGGAGGTCCGGATTGGGAGCGGCTGGTGCGCCAGGACATTACCCTGGCGATCTACATGCCGGGCTCGGACTATGCCGCTTTGGCCAAGAACCTGCGCAATGCGGGCCTGCGTGGAGCGACTCCGTGCGTAATCGTCTCCCGGGCGGGTACGGCGGCGCAGCAGGTGCATCGTTCCAGGCTTTCCCGCCTTCATGGGATAGCGTCGCTGCCTGCGCCTTCCATATTGCTGGTCGGCGATGCCATGGCTTCGAAGCGGCAGAGCGCGACAGAAAATCTGGATGAGCTGCTGCGAACGCCGCGCTTCGAGGACGCAGAAAATATCGTCTCCGAAGCGCTGGAAGTAAGTGGCGCTCCTCTTCCGAGGAACCCATAATGCAGGAACGAATCATCGCATCCATTCAACACGACGCGGAAGGCTGGCAGGCGCATGAGCTGCTTGCCTGGGGCTTCCATGAGTTTGGAGCGCAAATCAGCATTGCCTCCAGCTTTGGGGCTGAGGACATGGCGCTGATCGATCTGGCCGCTCATGTTTCCCATGACATCCCGGTCTTTACCCTGGATACCGCGTTTCTCTTTCCGGAGACATACGAGCTCATCGCAACCGTGGAAAAGAAGTACGGCATTGCGGTCGAAAGGCTTCAGGCCGCGCTCACGCCCGAGGAGCAGGCGGCTTTACACGGAGACGCTCTATGGACGCGTGAGCCGGACAAATGTTGCTCTATCCGCAAAGTTGAGCCGCTGCAGAAAAAGCTCTCCAGTCTGCGGGCATGGATTACCGGAGTTCGTCGCGACCAATCCCCCACCCGCGCCAACACCGCCAAAGTGGAGTGGGACCAGAAGTTCCAATTGTTCAAGATCAATCCGCTGGCCGATTGGAGCAGCCGGCAGGTTTGGGACTACATACGCTTGCGGAACGTGCCCTATAACCCGCTGCACGAGAGGAATTATCCCAGCATCGGCTGTACGCATTGCACGCGCGCCGTCCAGCCGGGAGAGGACGAGCGGGCGGGGCGCTGGTCCGGTTTTGCAAAAACCGAATGTGGCCTGCACCTGAAATGACCGTGCAGGATTAGCAGGACTGGGCAACAAAAAAAACGCTTTCGATTCACCACTTGAAAAAAATAAACGTTCAGAGATTGAGACAGATGATTAGCGCAACCCAAATATCGCCGCCACAACCGCCTCCCGAAATCCAGCACAAGCTCACGCATCTGCGGGCGTTGGAGGCGGAGAGCATCCACATAATCCGGGAGGTAGTCTCCGAATTTCAGAAGCCGGTGATGTTGTACTCCATCGGGAAAGATTCTTCGGTCATGCTGCGGCTGGCACAGAAGGCGTTCTATCCGGAGCCGATCCCGTTTCCCCTGCTGCACGTCGATACCAGCTACAAGTTCCGCGAGATGATCGAATTTCGCGACCTGCAGGCGAAACGTCTGAACCTGAACCTGATCGTCCACACCAATCAGGCCGCCCTGAACGAGGGCGCTACTCCTTTTAAATTGGGGACACAGCGCTGCTGCGAGCTGCTCAAGACCACCGCGCTGCTCGATGCGCTGCGCGCAGGAGGCTTCGATGCGGCCTTCGGCGGGGCGCGTCGCGACGAGGAGCGCTCCCGGGCCAAGGAGCGCATCTACTCCTTCCGCGATGCGGCGGGACAATGGGACCCAAAGAACCAGCGTCCGGAGCTGTGGAACCTGTTCAACGGCCGCGTAAAGCCGGGCGAGAGCATCCGCGTCTTTCCACTCTCCAACTGGACCGAGCTCGATATCTGGCAGTACATCCATGTAGAGCGGATCCCCATCGTCCCGCTCTATTTTGCGAAGGACCGCTGGATGCTGGTGCGTGGCGAATCCCTGGTCTCTATCGAGCAGCCGTTTGTCCCGCGCCTGCCGAAGGAAGAGCCGCAACTGGTGCGCTGCCGCATGCGCTCCCTGGGGTGCAGCCCCTGCACTGGAGCGATACGCTCGGAGGCGGACACGCTGCCAAAGATCATCGCGGAGCTGATCTCCTTTCGCCGCTCGGAGCGCGAAAACCGCGCCATCGACCATGACCTCGATGGCTCTATGGAGATCAAGAAACGGGCAGGGTACTTTTAATGGCCGCTCCTTTCATGGTGGACGCGGAGTTGGAGCGCTTCTTTCAGGAGGAGCAGGGAAAAGACCTGCTGCGCCTTACCACCGCGGGCAGCGTGGACGATGGAAAATCTACGCTGATCGGGCGGCTGCTTTACGACTCGCAGAGCGTCTATGAAGACCAGTTGCAGTCGGTGAGCCGGGCCTCCGCTACGCGCGGCAAGGGGACGTTGGATCTTTCCCTGCTTACCGACGGCCTGCGCGCCGAGCGGGAGCAGGGAATTACTATCGATGTGGCTTACCGCTACTTCGCGACCCCTAAACGCAAATTCATCCTTGCCGACACGCCCGGGCACGTTCAATACACGCGCAACATGGCGACCGGAGCTTCCACCGCGGAGCTGGCGATTGTGCTGCTCGATATCCGCCGAGGCGTCCAGGAGCAGTCGCGGCGCCATGCTTACATTCTCTCGCTGCTGGGAATCAGCCATCTCGTCGTAGCTGTCAACAAGATGGACCTGGTCGGCTACGATGGAGGAGCATTCACCAATATTCAGCGGGAGTTCTCGTCGTTCTTAGAGGCGTTGAGCTTCGAGGAAGTGTACTGGGTGCCGATCAGCGCGCTGGCCGGCGACAATATCGTGGAGCGCAGCCGGCACATGCCTTGGTTCGAAGGAAGCCCGGTGCTCGAATATCTCGAAAATGTGGAGGTGCGCAAATTCAGGTCGCACGCGCCCTTTCGATTTCCGGTGCAGCGTGTAGCCCGGCCTAATCTGGATTTCCGGGGATACAGCGGCTCCATCTCTTCGGGAACAGTCCATCGCGGAGACAAAGTCACGGTGCTGCCCGGCGCGCGAGTTTCGCGGATAAAAAGCATTACCACCTATGATGGCGAGCTGGAGCTGGCCTACGCGCCTATGCCGGTGACCTTGCAATTGGAAGACGAAATCGATATCAGCCGCGGCGACCTTATCTGCTCTACCGGGACCAGCCCGAAAGTCGCCAGGGCGTTTGAAGCGAAGATTGTCTGGTTCGGCGAACGTCCGCTGGAGCTTGGCTACAAATATCTGTTTAAGCACACCACGCGTTTTATGCGGGCGGAGATCCGGTCGCTGCGCTACCGCCTGAATATCCAGAGCTTTGCCCAGGAATCTGCGGAGACGCTCCACATGAACGATGTCGGTGTCGCCGAAATCGAAACTACGCAGGAGCTTTTTTTCGATCCCTATGCGGAAAACCGCCTCACCGGCAGCGCCGTCATCATTGATCCGGAGAGCAATTTCACGGTAGGGGCCGTCATGCTGGTCGCCTCCTTAGAGGAGCGGCAGCCGGGAGTTCCTTCAGCGGCGTCCCGCGCGCGGGTCGCATCGCAAGAGCGGGTCGCCAGATTCGGGCACCGTCCGGCAGTGCTTAACTTTGCCGGACGCGAGCGGCTGGCGTATCTGGTCGAGCGCAGGCTCTTCGAGAACGATGCTCGGGTAATCGTCCTGGGCGAGACCGAAGGCCAAAGCATAGCGGCGTTGGCCGATGCAGGCTTTATCGTGTTGAGCGTGGCAGGGAGCGCGAAAGCTACTCTCTCGTTGCCAATGTTGCCGGAGAGCGATGATGAGGCGGTAGAGAGGGTCCTCGATCTGCTGCTCGAAGCCAACATCTTGTCGAAGGCGCAGGGCTAACCAACAAATCAAGGGGCTTTACGGCCGCACCTGTCCGTTGCCGATGATCACGTATTTGGTGGAAGTAAGCTCTTCCAGGGCAAAGGGGCCACGGCAGTGCAGCTTTTGCGTGCTCACGCCCATCTCGGCCCCAAAACCAAACTCTCCGCCATCGGTAAATCGGGTGGAGGCGTTCCAATAGACCGCGGCGGAATCGATACGGCTCAGGAAGCGGCGCGCATTGGCTTCGTCCCGCGTCACGATGGCCTCGGAGTGCCTGGTGGAATAGCGGTTGATGTGGGAGATGGCCTCATCCACGTCTTTAACGACGCGAATGGCGATGCACAGGCGAAGATATTCCTCGCCCCAATCCTGGGCCGCCGCCGGACGCACATTCAAGCCGGCCCCCAGACGGCAGCTCTCTTCATCCCCGCGAACTTCCACGCCGGCTTCCAGCAGGCGTTTCACGATCCGCGGGAGATAAGCAGCGGCAATATTGCGATGGAGCAGCAGTTTTTCGGCGGCATTGCAAACCGAGGGCCGCTGCGTCTTGGCGTTGATGACGATGCGGTCGGCCATCTCCAGGTCGGCGGATTCATCGACAAATATGTGGCAATTTCCCGCTCCGGTCTCGATCACCGGAACCGAGGCATTCTCGGTGACAAAGGCGATTAGCTCCGGGCCTCCGCGCGGGACAAGCACATCCACCAGCCCTCTCGCCTTAATCAACTCGCGCACCGATTCGCGCGTGCTGGAGTCGAGCAGCTCAATGGCGCCGCTGGGCATCCCTGGCACGCGGGCCAAAATTTCCACCAGGCACTGGTTGCTATGGGCCGCTTCTTTGCCGCCGCGCAGCACAATGGCGTTGCCGGTCTTCAAAGCGAGGGCAGCGGTGTCCACGGTGACATTGGGGCGCGATTCATAGACGATCCCAATCACTCCCAGCGGAACGCGCACTTTGCGGATCCGCAATCCGTTAGGGCGAGTGAATTCTCTCACCGTCTCTCCCACCGGATCGGGAAGCTCCGCGATCTCGCGCAACGCAATAGCCATACCTTGGATTCGTTCCGGAGTGAGCAATAGCCGGTCGCGCATCGCGCCGGTCAGGCGGGAAAGATCGAAATCGGCCTGGTTTGCCTTCAGGATATGCGCCTGCTCCGATTCGAGGGCCTCCGCCATACTGCGAAGCAAAAGATTTTTTTCGTCGGTCGAGAGATGCGCGGTAATCGAGGCAGCTTCCCGGGCGCGGAGCAGCTTGTCATGGGTGCTGAGCGTGTTCAGCGTAGTCGAGGCCATCATTTTTTACTCCGCTGCGGCGGGAAGTACGTGCCGATCTTGCGCACCACCGCCCGTGAGATGACCTCGGGATGCTTGCCGTTGACGATCGCGACGTGTACCCCGCCTTCGCTGGCCAGTTTGGCGGCGCGGAGCTTGGAGCGCATGCCTCCGGTGCCCAGCTTGCTTTGTCCATTGCACAGGGCCTCCATCTCCGGAGTGAGCCTGCGGATGGTGCGCATCAATCGCGGTCGCTTGCGGGCGGCGGAGACGTAAAAACCGTCTACATTGGTAAGCATCAGCAGCCAATCGGCATGGACGGCCCTGGCCAGCAGGGCGCTGAGCTCGTCATTGTCGCCAAACGCCCCCACCAGTTCGCGGACCGAGACGCTGTCATTCTCATTCACGATCGGCACCACCCCCATCTTGAGCAGCCGCTTCAACGCGTTCTGCAGGTTGCGGTAACGGATCGGGGAGGTGAAATCGTCGCTGGAGAGGAGCAACTGGGCCACGACCTTCTTGCCGAAAAACAGCTGCTCGTAGGTGTGCATCAGCAGGCTCTGTCCCACGGCGGCGCAGGCCTGCATAAGCGGAACGCTGGTGGGGCGCTCCGCCAGGCCGAAGCGGGACATGCCGGATGCGATCGCGCCCGAGCTTACGATCAGGTATTCATTGCCATTCAGGTCGAACTGGTCCACCAGCGCGCGCAGGCGATTGGTATCGATGCGGCCCTGGGGGGCGATGAGGCTGGTCCCGATTTTAACAACGATGCGCATGGGCGATGTGAATGTTATTTTACCCGACCCAGAGCACAGGCTTGCCCGGATGAGAGCCAGAGCCCGGGAAATCGCTAAAAAAGAGCGGAATTGCCGGAAGAACTATGCAAGCAAAGCCCCATTCAGCCCCTGAATCGGCCTTCCGGAGCGAACGATATACGCATAAGAAAATCCGTTCCGTCCTATCGAAATAGCTGATTGTACTTCCGGAACATAATTAGTAATCATTAGAGTGAGGGAATTTCCCCATCCATCTGGATCGCTTATAGCACTCCTCATTTATGGGCGCAGAAAACACATTGGACAGACGAATGCAAAAGAATGAAATGAACGGACTTCCTCCGGCGCAGGGACTCTACGATCCGCAGCACGAGCACGACGCTTGCGGAATTGGTTTTGTCGCCAGCATCAAGGGGCAGAAGAGCCACGAGATCGTGGTGCGAGGCCTCGAAGTGCTTACCAATCTGGCCCATCGCGGGGCCTGCGGCTGCGATCCGGAGACCGGCGACGGCGCTGGCATTCTCATTCAAATTCCCCACCGCTTTTTTGCGCGGGAATGCGCCCGCGTGGGCATGGAATTGCCCGCTGCCGGCGAGTACGGCGTAGGGATGCTCTTTCTTCCCAGCGAGTTAGATGCCCGGCGCCAATGTGAGGCGATCATCGAAGGCATCGTGCGCGAAGAAGGATTGGCGCTGATTGGCTGGCGCGACCTGCCGACCGACGACTCCGCGATTGGGCAACTGGCCCGCGCTTCGCAGCCCTGCATTCGCCAGATTTTTGTTCGCGCAGAAGCTGCAATGCCGGAAGATGCCCTGGAGCGCAAGCTGTATGTGGTCCGCAAGCGGGCGGAAGCCGAACCTGGCGCAGCGGATTTTGATGGCAAGGGCAGCTTTTACATTCCGTCATGGTCGGCGCGCACCATTGTGTACAAAGGGCTGCTTCAGGCGCAGCAGATTGCAAAGTTTTATACCGAGTTGAACGATCCGGAGCTGTCCAGCGCATTGTGCCTGGTGCACCAGCGCTTCTCGACCAATACCTTTCCCAGCTGGCCGCTGGCGCATCCGTACCGCTTCATCGCCCATAACGGCGAGATCAACACCGTCAAGGGCAACACCAACTGGATGAATGCCCGCCATTCGCTGCTGGCTTCGCCGCTCTTCGGAGATGACATCAAGAAGCTGCTTCCCATCATTACGCCCGGGGGAAGCGATTCCGCCACGCTGGACAACGTCCTCGAACTGCTGGTGCAGTCTGGACGCAGCCTGCCGCATGCCATCGCCATGCTTATTCCCGAAGCCTGGGCCGGCAATCCGCACATGCCTGCCGAGCGGCGCGCCTTCTATGAGTACCATGCTTCGCTGATGGAGCCATGGGATGGCCCGGCGGCGGTCGCCTTTACCGATGGCCGGGTGATTGGGGCCACACTGGACCGCAATGGTTTGCGTCCGGGCCGTTATGTGGTCACGCATGACGATCTGGTGGTAATGGCGTCGGAGACCGGCGTGCTTCCCATCAAGCCGGAAGAGGTGAAGATGAAAGGGCGGCTTCAGCCCGGCAAAATGTTTCTGGTGGATACCACCGAGCAGCGGATCATCTCCGACGAGGAGATCAAGCGTCGGCTGAGCACGCGCCGCCCGTACCAGGAATGGATTGACCGCAACCAGATCACGCTCGACCAGTTGCCGGAGCCTCCGAAGGTCCATGCCCATGATCGCGACACCCTGCTTTGCCGGCAGCGTGTCTTTGGCTACACCGATGAAGACCTGAAGATGGTGCTGGGGCCGATGGCGGTTGATGGCCAGGAGCCGATCGGCTCGATGGGGACCGATACGCCGCTGGCGTGTCTCTCCAACCTGCCGCAGCCGCTCTTTAATTATTTCAAGCAGCTATTTGCGCAGGTCACCAATCCGCCGATCGACTCCATCCGCGAGGAGATGGTGATGTCGCTGATCAGCTATATCGGCACCGAGCGCAACATCCTCGACGAGGCGCCGCAGAACTGCGACACGCTGAGATTGCCACATTCAATCCTCACCAATCGCGATCTGGAAAAGCTGCGCCGGGTTTCGCGCCGCGACCTGCTGACGACCACGCTGCCGGCATTGTTCCGCGTACATGGCGGCGCGGAGGCGCTGGACCAGGCGATCCAGGAGCTTTGCCATAAGGCTTCGCTGGCGATCAAATCCGGTTACAACCTGCTGATTCTTTCCGACCGCGGTATGGACAAGGAGCATGCGCCCATCCCCAGCCTGCTGGCAACTGCGGCCGTGCACAACTACCTGATCCGCGAAGAGAGCCGCACCCAGGCAGCGTTGATTATAGAGTCGGGTGAGCCGCGAGAGGTAATGCACTTCGCGCTGCTGATTGGCTATGGCGCCAGCGCGGTGAATCCCTATCTGGCCTTTGAGACGCTGGACGATATGTCGCGCCAGGGCAATCTCGGGCCGGAGATCACCTATGAGGCGGCGCAGAAAAACTTTATCAAGTCGATCAACAAAGGGTTGCTGAAGACCTTCTCCAAGATGGGGATCTCCACGCTCCAGAGTTATCGCGGCGCCCAGGTCTTCGAGGCCATCGGCCTGAGCTCAAGCGTGGTGAAGAAGTACTTTACCGGCACCACCTCGCGGCTGGAGGGTGTCGGCCTGGAAGTGCTGGCGCGCGAGGCGCTCTTGAAGCACGACCACGCATTCACTCCGATTACAGAGTCGAGCACGGAGCTGGTGGCTGCGGGAAATTACCACTATCGCGCAGGCGGCGAGTACCACCTTTTCAATCCGCTCACCATCAGCAAGCTGCAGCATTCGGTGCGCGATGGTAACTTCAAGAGCTTTCAAGAGTATGCCGACCTGATCGACGATCAGAACCGCGGGCTTTGCACGCTGCGCGGCCTGATGAAGTTCAAGAAATCCGAGCAGCCGGTCGCGCTGGATGAGGTCGAGCCGGCCAAGGAGATCGTGAAGCGGTTTACCACCGGCGCGATGTCGTATGGCTCCATCAGCAAAGAGGCCCACGAGACCCTGGCAATCGCCATGAACCGCATTGGAGGAAAGTCCAATACCGGTGAAGGCGGGGAAGATGAAGGGCGGTTCAAGAAGGACGAGAATGGCGACTGGCGGCGCAGCGCGGTAAAGCAAATAGCCTCCGCGCGCTTTGGCGTGACCGCGAATTACCTGGTAAATGCCGACGAGTTGCAGATCAAGATGGCGCAGGGAGCAAAGCCCGGCGAGGGCGGCCAGCTTCCCGGCCACAAAGTGGACGATGTGATTGCGAAACTGCGCCACTCCATTCCCGGGGTGGGACTGATCTCGCCTCCGCCGCACCACGATATTTATTCGATCGAAGACCTGGCTCAGCTGATCTATGACCTGAAGAATATCAATCCGAGCGCCCGCATCGCGGTAAAGCTGGTTTCGGAGGTAGGGGTGGGCACCATCGCGGCGGGGGTCGCCAAGGCCCATGCCGACGTAGTGCTGATCAGCGGAGACAGCGGCGGCACCGGGGCTTCGCCCCTCAGCTCCATCAGACATGCCGGGCTGCCCTGGGAGCTTGGTTTGGCTGAGACCCAGCAGGTGCTGGTGCTGAACAATTTGCGCAGCCGCATCCGGGTGCAGACCGACGGAAAATTGCAGACCGGCCGCGATGTTGCCATTGCCGCGCTGCTGGGAGCGGAAGAGTTCGGCTTCGCCACCGCGCCCCTGGTGGCAATGGGGTGCATCATGATGCGCAAGTGCCATCTGAATACCTGTCCCGTCGGAATTGCGACCCAGGACCCGGTGCTGCGCAGCCGCTTCAACGGCCAGCCGGAGCATGTGATCAATTTCTTTTTCTTTATTGCGGAGCAGGTGCGGCAATGGATGGCGCAGATGGGCTTCCGCCGCATGGACGAGATGATTGGACGCGTCGATATGCTCGACGCGCAGCCGGCGGTGGAACACTGGAAGGCCCGCGGCATCGATCTTTCGGCGATCTTCTACAACCCGAAGCCGGTGGCAGATGTTCCCCGGCGCTGCACCCAGGCGCAGGACCACGGACTTGCTGAGGCGCTGGATGGCAAGCTGATCCAAGCTAGCGCGCGCGCCTTGCAGGAGCGCAAAGCCGTCAAGCTGGCGCTGCCCGTGCGCAACGTCCATCGCACGGTGGGCACCATGTTGAGCGGCGAGATCGCGCGTCGGTATGGCTCGGACGGCCTGCCCGAAGACACCATCCAGATCAAATTCACCGGTTCAGCGGGCCAGAGCTTTGGGGCCTTTCTGGCAAAAGGCGTGACCCTGACGCTCGAAGGCGACGCCAACGACTATGTGGGTAAAGGCCTCTCCGGAGGGCGGTTGGTCCTTTATCCTCCCAGGGGTTCAGGCTTCGCGCCGGAAGAGAACATTCTGATTGGAAACGTAGTGCTCTATGGCGCCACCAGCGGGGAGGCCTTCTTCAATGGAATGGCGGGCGAACGCTTCGCGGTGCGCAACTCCGGGGCCACTGCGGTGGTGGAAGGGGTGGGCGACCACGGTTGCGAATACATGACCAACGGTCTGGTGCTGGTGCTGGGAAGATGCGGACGTAACTTTGCCGCCGGCATGAGCGGCGGCATCGCCTATGTCTTTGACGAAACCGGCGAGTTTGCGGAGAAGCAGTGCAACCTGGCCTCGGTGGATCTGGAGCCGGTAAGCGAGGCGCACGATCGGTCGGTGCTGCACAAGATGATTACACGTCATCTGGAGCTTACCGCGAGTCCGCGCGCCAAGCGCATCCTGCAGCACTGGGAGAGGTCGCTGCCCTTCTTCGTCAAAGTATTTCCGCAGGAGTATAAGCGGGTCCTGGGTGTACCGAAAAGGCAGCAGGTCTATGTCCCGTCGGTTCCCGTCACGCAGGGTGGACGAGGGTTGGGGGAGGTCGTTCCCGACCAGCTTCTGGCAATCCGCCACAATACCGCAGGGATAGGATAACGATGGGCAAGAACACTGGTTTTCTCGAATATCAGAGGGAAGTTCCAAAGACCCGGGCAGTGACGGAGCGCGTCAATGACTGGTTTGAGATTTATTATGAATTTCCGGAAGAGAAGGTCCGTCTTCAGGGCGCGCGCTGCATGGATTGCGGAGTGCCGTTCTGTAATTCCGGCTGTCCGGTAAACAATCTCATCCCCGACTGGAACGACCTTGTTTATCGTGGCCGCTGGAAAGAGGCGATCCGGCAGCTCCATGCCACCAATAACTTCCCGGAATTTACCGGGCGCATCTGTCCCGCGCCGTGCGAGGCCTCGTGCGTCCTGGGCATCACCAGTCCTCCAGTATCGATCAAGCAGATCGAGAAGGCGATTGTCGAGCGCGCATTCCAGGAAGGGTGGATCCAGCCGGAGCCGCCGAAGTTCCATACCGGAAAGAAAGTTGCGGTGGTGGGATCAGGCCCTGCCGGACTGGCCGCAGCGCAGCAATTGCGCCGCGCCGGGCATTCGGTGACCGTCTTCGAGAAAGCCGACCGCATTGGCGGGCTGCTGCGCTATGGCATCCCTAATTTCAAGATGGAAAAGCATGTCCTTGACCGCCGCTTGCAGCAGATGTCAGCGGAAGGCGTGCAGTTTGTGACCAACGCTCACGTCGGTCAAAATTTCCCGATCGAGGAACTGCGCAAGGAATTTGACGCCATCCTGCTCTCCGGCGGCGCCGAGCAGCCAAGAGACCTGCGGGTGCCCGGACGCGAGCTGAAGGGCGTGCATTTCGCCATGGAGTTTCTGCCGCAGCAGAACCGCCGTTGCGAAGGGGACACAGTCCCTGACTTGCAGAGTATCCTCGCCACCGGCAAGCGCGTCATCGTGATCGGCGGCGGCGATACTGGGGCGGACTGCGTAGGAACCTCGCACCGGCAAAAAGCCGCGTCGGTCCATCAGTTTGAAATTATGCCGATGCCTCCGAAGGAGCGGGCCAAAGAGACCCCGTGGCCGCTCTGGCCCATGCAGCTGCGCGTCGAAAGCTCCCATGAAGAGGGCTGCATTCGCGATTGGAGCATTGCCACCGCGCGCTTTACCGGCGATGAGCAGGGCAATGTAAAGCAGCTTCATGCAGTTCGCGTCGGCCCCGCGCCTTCCTTCCAGCCGATTCCCGGCACTGAGTTCATTATGGAAGCCGACTTGGTATTGCTGGCCATGGGCTTCCTCGGTCCAGTGCGCAATGGCATGCTCGAACAACTTGGAGTGGAACTGGACCAGCGCGGCAATGTGGCTACAAAAGACTACGCCACGTCGGTTCCTGGGGTCTTTGCCGCAGGCGATATGCGTCGTGGGCAATCGTTGGTGGTGTGGGCCATCTCCGAAGGCCGAAGCGCCGCTCAGGCGGTCCATAAATATCTAATGAGCGCGCGAAGCGAGAAGCAGCAGACAGCGGAAATCGCGGTCAGCTGTTGATGTTTTCCCTGTGATCCATGCGGGCCCCGGGCTTTTCCACACTGCCAGGGGCTTGCGTTTTAGACCACGTGCGCAATTCTCTCCAGTAATTTCTTCAATGCGGCAAATCAAAAGTATCCATTTCACAGAGCAGGCAAATCTGCTTATGCTCCCCTTCAGGCAGTCGCAGTCCCCAGCAAGCCCCACGCTTCAGAATGGAATTGTGGACGCATCTGGAGTAGTTTGTTTCTTGTGCGCTGAAAAGTCCGGAGCGGGAAAGAGACTGCCTCGATGATGAGCACCGCATCGCCCGATCTTCAAGGGAAGCGAATTGCCCTTCTCGAAGCCCGTATGAGCAGTGAGCTTGCCGAGCTGGTGCGGCGGCGGGGTGGGAATCCTTACAGCGTGCCTGCGGTGCGGGAACATGCGCTCGATGCCGGCCCGCAGGTAGATTCCATCCTGGACCAGCTGAAGAATGGCTCGATCCATATTGCGATTTTTCAGACCAGGGTGGGCACGGACGCATTTTTTGCCGCAGCTGAAAAATCAGGCCGGTTGCCGGAATTGATTTCCTATCTCAATTCCATAACTACGATCTGTCGTGGGCCCAAGCCGACGGCGGCATTGAAGGCGAAGAGCGTAAAAATCACCATGAATGTTCCCGAACCATACACTACGAAAGAGATACTGGAGACGGTGAATTCCCTGGATTTAAGAGGCCGGCGCATCTTGATCATCCATTATGGAGAGCCGAATACCATATTGTCGGAGGCTTTGCGCCAGCGGGTGGAGCTGGTGGAGCTATGCCTCTACGAGTGGCTGCTGCCCGAAGATACCGCGCCGCTGAGGATGCTGATCCAGGAGATCATCGATGGCTACGTGGATGCGATCGTTTTTACCAGCCAGATCCAGATCCGGCATTTATTTGAAGTCGCCGCCGGATGCGGCAAATCGGTGGAATTAGTCCATGCATTAAAGAGCATCGTTGTGGCGGCAGTGGGCCCAACCTGCGCCGCCACCTCGGAGAGTTTTGGCGTGCCGCCGGACGTGGTCCCGGAACATCCGAAGATGGGGCCATTAGTCCTTGCGCTCAGCCGGTATATCAGCGAAACCTCGCATTGACCGTCGCCTAAGGCGGGCGTTTCGCCGCGCCGGTGCGCCCGCCGCCTATTAAATCATTTTATCGGTGCGATTAATCGCATGATGTTTGCTATTGCTCAAACTCTCATTATCCTTACAGCAGTGGAGAAGTGGTTGGCCTATGGCTCGTCAAAAGACAGTTTTACTTTCGATCGCCGCGATGGTCCCGACTGGAGGCAGTTTGGCGGATGCATTGAAGTTCTTCCAGGACCACATGGGATTTTCCGTGCTGTGGGAGAGCGGTGGGATGGCCGGAATCCGTCGGGACTCGGTGTCTTTCAATCTGGTGGAGAATAATAATCGAGAGTGGGCGAACAATGCCAGCTTTAGTATCGGGGTTTCCAGCCTCGAGGCGCTCTATGACGAGTATCGCGAAATCCCAGCTCGAATCGGAGCACTCGAAATGAAGTCCTGGGGCCGCCGCGAATTCCACATGATCGTTCCATCGGGAGTCTGTCTGCAGTTCTTTGAGTCCGCTACCGAGTGATTCACGTGAAAGCCATCCATCTCGCAGGCAAAGAGGAGTTTATGATTGAGGGCTGATGGCGGGCTGGGCAGCGCAGGTATTTTTACCCAGAGTTCGGGGAGGCAATATTCTGGCCGCCGAAATATTGTGAGGGGCTTACCGAAATGACAAAGGTCGAAGCAGTGATTCAGACTTCGAAGCTGGAATCCGTAAAGGGGGCACTCCTCGAAATTGGAATCGAGGGGATGACCGTGATCGAAGTGCGCGGGCATGGCCGCCAGAAGGGGCACACCGAGTTTTATCGTGGGCGCGAATATACGGTGGATCTTTTGCCCAAGATAAAGCTTGAGATGGTCCTCGCCGACGAGATGGTGGAAAAGACGGTCGAAACTATCATCGCCGCCGCGCGGACGGGAAAAATTGGCGATGGAAAGATCTTTCTCTCGCGCATCGACGAGGCAATCCGCATTCGCAATGACGAGAGGGGAGTCGGGGCGTTGTAGCCCGCTAATCATTTAGAGCAATGTTCAATTCTATGCAGATACCGCTAGCAGCCGAGTTGCGCGACCAGTATGGGAATGAATCCGCGCGGATCCGGCAGGAGTTCGAGACGTTCCCCGATGGCCTGGGCGCCGCAAAGAGACGTGCGGCCCTGATGGACAACATCATCGTGGAGCTTTGCCGTCAGTACCTCAGGCCGGAATTGCAGGAGCTGAGCGGTTTGAGCATCGTCGCGCTGGGCGGTTATGGCAGGGGCGCGCTGCTGCCCCATTCCGATATCGATCTCCTGTTTCTTTTTGACTCCAGGAGCTCCGAGCTGCAATTCAAGAATGAGGTCGGTAGGGTGAACCAGGATTTATGGGACCTGCGGGTACGGGTGAGTCCCTCGATCCGCATCCTGGCGGAGTGCGGGGTCCTGGACCGCACCAACGTGGAGTTCACGATCTCGCTGCTCGATTGCCGCTTCCTTGCCGGGGACAGCAAACTATTTACCCGGCTGCATGAACAGGCGATTCCGGAGATGGTCGCTCGTGAATGGCAACCTCTGGCGCAGCTTCTCTCCAATCTGGCCAGCACACGCCATGGCAAATATGGAAACACAATCTTTCATCTCGAACCCAATATCAAAGAGTGTCCGGGAGGACTGCGCGATTACAACACCGCCTGCTGGCTCAATTTGATCTCCGCGCTGGGGAAACGACGGGAATGGCCGGAACCAAATTCTCTATTTACCCCGGCGGTAGGGAACGATCTGCAAGCGGCGGTCAACTTCCTGTTTTCGGTGCGCTCCTTCCTCCATTTCCGCCACGGGCGGGACGACAATGCGCTGACCTGGGAGGCGCAGGACGCGGCCGCCTCGCGGCGCATCGGCGTGCCCGGCCCCGGAGAACCGCTTTCCGCCGCCGAGTGGATGCGCATCTACTATCGTCACGCGCGCTCGATTTCCAGCCTCACCAAACAGCTTCAGGATGAAGCCCCGGCTGCTCCTCCTTCGCTCTATCACCGCTTTCAGCACTGGCGCTCGCGCGTGCTGGAGCACGATTTCTCGGTGGTGGATGGGCGGATCTTCCTGCATGAATCGAAGGCAGATCCGTCCCCTGACCTTATCTTTCGCGTCTTTGAGCACATCGCGGAGCAGGGCTGCAAGCTCTCTCCGCAGGCGGAGCGCCGCCTGGAATCGGCGATTTCGAATCTGGCGGCGAGTGTATCCAGCGAAGATGCAGGCCCGGAGTTGTGGCCGCACCTGCAACGGATATTAATTTCTCCCCATGCCGCCATCGCGCTGCACGCGATGCACACCCTAGGACTGCTCAAGCTGATACTGCCGGAGTACAAGCTCATCGAGTCGCTGGTGATCCGCGACTTCTATCATCGCTACACGGTGGATGAGCATTCCTTGCTCGCGATCGAGAGCCTGCAGCGCCTTTCCCAGGGAAAATCCGAATGGCAGCGCCGCTTTGCCGAGGTCCTGTCGGAATTGGAGAAGCCCGAGCTGTTGTATCTTGCATTGCTTCTGCACGATGTAGGGAAGGGGCTTCCCACGGCCAACCATGTGCAGGGAAGCCTGCAAGCCTGCGATGTGGCGCTGGAGCGCCTGGGGCTGCTCCCTCAGGAACGCGAAGAGGTGCGCTTCCTGATTGGCGGGCACCTGGAGATGTCTGCGGCTTTGCGGCGCGATATCTTCGATATTGGGACGGTGCGCGCCTTCGCCGCCAAGGTCGGCACCCCCGAGCAGCTTAAAATGCTGTGCCTGCTCACTTTTGCCGACATCAGCGCGGTCAATCCGGAGGCCATGACGCCATGGAAGGCGGAGAACCTCTGGCAGCTCTACATCACCACCACCAATTACATGAACCGCAGCGTGGATGAAGAGC
>CAZONJ010000005.1:0-1836 GCA_964581225.1 uncultured Terriglobales bacterium
TGGAACTGGCTTGTTTTTTCAAAGGATTAGAATTTGGTGGAGCTAGTCGGGATCGAACCGACGACCTCATCGTTGCGAACGATGCGCTCTCCCAGCTGAGCTATAGCCCCACAATCGGCAGACAATTTGATTTTATCAGTGCTCTGAAAACCTCGCCAGCGGATGCCGTTCCCGCGAAGCAAAAACATTAATAAGAAATGCAATTCCGCACGGGTAGGAGTGGTATAGGCAAAACTGCAGATCGTTCGATTTGTGCGCGGAAGGCTTAACCGCGCACTCGCTCCCGATGACATTTCGGGTAGTCAAAGCGAAGCGTTTAACCGCCTACTTGCTCACCATGACAGCTGGAAAGTAAGGTCTAAAAAATGTCATTCTGAGCGAGCGCCGAACCGAATGAGGAGGCGCGAGTCGAAGAATCTGCAGTGCGTATCGGAACTGAAATTCTACGTAATGGCCGCCTCCACTCTTGATAAACTAAACTCATGAAATTCGGCGTGCTCGTTTTCCCCGGCTCCAATTGCGATCATGATACCTACAACGTAATCGAATCGATTGCCCGGCAGCCAGTCACGTTTTTGTGGCATGAGAGCCATGATCTGGAAAACTGCGATGCGATCCTTGTCCCCGGCGGCTTTGCCTACGGAGATTATCTGCGCACCGGGGCCATCGCCAAATTCGCTCCAGTAATGCAGGAAGTGAAGCGCTTTGCCCGTTCCGGCGGCCTGGTGCTGGGCATCTGCAACGGCTTCCAGATCCTCTGTGAAAGCGGACTGCTTCCCGGCGCCCTGCTGAGAAATTCCGGTCTCAAATATATTTGCCGCCAGGTCTATTTGCGGGTGGAATCCAACGAGACTCCCTTCACCAGCAATTGCAAAAAGGGCGAGGTGCTCAAGCTCCCTATCGGGCACATGGAAGGAAATTACTTCTGCGATTCGGAGACGCTGGCCACGCTCAAGCGCCAGGAGCGGATTATCTTCCGCTACTGCGAGGAGCGGGGCCAGATCACCGCGCAGGCCAATCCTAACGGCTCCCTGGAAAATATCGCCGGAATCTGCAGCGAAGGTCGTAATGTGCTCGGCATGATGCCCCATCCCGACCGCTCCAGCGAAGCCCTGCTCGGCTCCGCCGATGGCTTCAAGATTTTTGAGGCCATGGTTTCAGCTCTCGCCGTCCGGTAACCCAGGCAGATAACCCCCTTAAGGTCCTGGCCCTCCTCTATTCTCTTCCCTGCATCTCAAGAAGGTAGCAGAAAACTGGAAATTCTCAGCCGCAGAGACGACTTGCCGGCTACACATCTACGACTACGGAGATCCCCATGCAAAAGAGATTTTTGGCCCCCTTGATCGCCCTTGTAATCACCTTCGGCATCGCCTGCTCGCAACAGCGCGCCAATACCCCTTCGGTAAAGGACGATGTTAAGAAGGCGCTGGATAACGCACATTTAAAAGATGTTAGCGTTTCGGAGGACCGCCACAAAGGGGTCGTCACGCTCTCCGGTGATGTGAATACGCTGGACCAGAAACAGCAGGCGGAGGACATCGCGCGCCTGAGCGCTACCGGAATGGTGGTGGCGAATGAGATTGGGGTCCGTCCCAAAGGCGCTGGCGATGTAGCCAAAGAGATCGACAAGAACCTCGACGAGGGCATCGAGAAAAATTACAAGGTCGCTCTACTCGAAAGCCGGCTGAACAAGCAGGACATCCACTTCACCTCAGTCAATGGCACCCTCACGATCAAAGGCACGGTGAATACGGCGCAACAGCGCGCCGACGCGCAGACCTTGGCGGCAAGGGTCCCCAATGTGCAGCAGGTGGTGAATGAGCTGGACATAAAGGG
>CAZONJ010000005.1:1936-76518 GCA_964581225.1 uncultured Terriglobales bacterium
CGGGCTCTTCCCCCGGTTGTGCAAGCTTATAGGGCTTCCCGTAAACACGTGCGGCACGACCAAGGTCGTGCCGCTTGATACATTCGTCCGCCTGGATTTCAGTGCTGTAATGAGACCTTGCCCTGAAGCTCGATCTGGGCGGAAGAGCGGCCTACCAGGATGTCGAACTGTCCCGGAGCAGCCTTCCATTGCTTCGTTGCGACATCGAAATAGGAGAAAGACCGGCGATCCAGCGTCACCGTAACCTTCTTGGTTTCACCCGGTTGGAGGCTTACTTTCGAGAAGCCCTTCAGCTCCTTCACCGGACGGGGAACGCTGGCGTGTCGGTCGCCAACATAGACCTCGGCAACCTCTGCCCCTTCCCTGCTGCCGGTGTTCTTCACATCGAATGAGACGGTCACCGTGCCTGCATCGCGAACGGTGGCCGGAGTGATGGACAAATTGCTGTAAGCAAAGCTCGTGTAAGAGAGGCCATATCCAAAAGGAAAGAGCGGCTTTTTGCCATTCTTATCGTAACCCCGGTATCCCACAAAGACCCCTTCTTTGTAGGCCACCTTCTTTTCTTCGTCCTGCGGATAGTAGCTGTTGTAGACAGGGTTGTCCTCCCAGCGGCGCTCAAAGGTGGCAGGCAGCTTGCCCGAAGGGCTGTATTCACCAAACAACATTTGGGCAAGAGCGGTGCCGCCTTCCTGTCCGGCATACCATGCCTGGAGCAAAGCGGGTGTGCGGTCAATCCATTGCGTCATGTCCACATCGCCGCCCGCGGTCAGCACCACGACGGTGTTCTTGTTGGCGGCGAGCATTGTCTGGATCAGGGCATCCTGTCCCGGAGGCAACTGGAAGGTTCGGTCTCCGCCTTCACTCTCACTCTCCGGATCGAAGCCGGCAGCGACGATTACCGCATCGGCTTGCGAGGCGATCTGCTTAACCTCCGGGCTGACCATATCCTCTGCGGCCCCAAGACCCATGATGATCCGGTTTACTCCCCAACCGCCTTTAGAAAAGAATTCCAGCCGGATCTTGTGCGGAGTGGCATCAAGGGAGAGCGTGGCCTGGTTGACCAGGGCAGTCACCCGCGTCCAGTTATCGACTGCAAGTTTGTCGTCGATGTAAAGCCGGAAGCCGCCGTTTTCATTGGCCCCAGCGACAAAGACAGTCTGCTCTCCCGGATGTTTTGGAGTGAAGTAGCCGGTCCAGCGGGCCGAGAGCGGATAAGATGGAACGCCGGGACCGAGGCCGCGTTGGAAAGCCACATGCTGGTCGGTCCGGGTAAGCGCGGGCGAACCCTCCAAAGCGGCGCCTTTGAAGAACTCCGCCTTTAATCCATGCTCACCGCCGTTGGCTTCGGTGGTGAATTCTGTTCCCATAGCCATTTCGTCCAGGGTAGGCAGTCCGCGATGGTAAAGGACCTTGGCATTGCTCCCTAAATAGTTCGTGAGCCCTTCCAGATAGCTGACTGCTACAAACGGACGAACGCCCGCGCTGCCGCCGCCGACCGGGATCGCCGGATAAGCGTCAGGGCCAATAATCGCAATAGTCTTTACGTTGCTCTTATTCAGGGGCAGAAGATTGCCGTCGTTCTTCAACAGGACAATGCCGGATTTCGCCGCTTCGAGCGCGACCTGGCGTCCCTGCTGGTTGAACATTGGAACATTCGGATCGGTCTGGTCGCGGTCAAAGAAGCCAAACTGGATGGCGGTGCGCAGGATTCTCCGCACTTTGTCGTCGATGGTGGCGACGGAAACCTTGCCCTGCTGGATTGCGGGCAAAAGTGTGGCGCGGTTCATGAATTTACCGGAGGGCATTTCCAGGTCAAGGCCGCCATTCGCGGCGGCAACCCCGTCGTAGGTGGCGTCCCAATCCGACATGATGATCCCGGTAAAGCCCCATTCTTTCTTGGCAATCTGGGTATTGAAATTGTCGTTCTGGGTCATGTGGACGCCGTTCACCAGGTTGTAGGAGTCCATAATCGCGCCCACATGGGCCTCCTTCACCGCCGCTTCGAAGGTGGGCAAATAGATTTCGCGGGCCGTCCGCTCATCGATATCGGAGCTGATGTTGTGGCGGTTGTATTCCTGGTTATTGCCGAAGAAATGCTTGACTGTGGCAATCACTCCCTGGCTCTGGACGCCTTTGATGTAGCCCACCAAAGTGCGCGAAGACAAAAATGGATCTTCGCCATAATATTCAAAGTCTCGTCCGCACATCGGCGCGCGATAAATGTTCACCCCGGGGCCCAGCAGAAAGTGGACGCCTCGCGCCCGCGCATCCTGGCCGATGATCGTGCCGACGCGGTTTAGCAGCTCCGGGTCCCAGGAAGCGGCCAGGGCGATGCCCGCAGGGAAGGTCGTCGCAGGACCATAATTCCTTACCCCCAACGGCCCGTCGGACATCTTCAACTCCGGTATTCCCAGCTCCTTATAGCCGCGTATGTAGAAGCCCCTCTCGCCTCCGAGCATGTCGATCTTCTGTTCCAAGGTCATCTTGCTCAAGATCGACTCGACTCTCTGATCGACCTGACTCTGGGAAGCCGGTGTCGGTGGTTGTGCAACCATCCCAATTGCCAGCAACAACAGCGTAACCACGCCGCAGGTAAGCTTTCGCATGATTAAATTTCCCCCTGATAAGGTGTGCAGAACCACAATTTGAAGCCGGGAGTAACGCTAAATCTTCATGTACGCCGATGTCAATCATGAGAGCGCCGGGCACGTCAAAAATTTAATCTGAGTAAGGGGATATTTTCCCGGATCACACGATGCGCTCAAAGACATAATGCGCCGCATTGAGAGCGGAAAGGATCTCTTTCACGTGTTCGGAGCCGCGCGTCTCCATGGTAAGGTCGATGGCCGTGTCACCCAGATTCACTCCAAAGTAAGCGCGATCATAGGAGGTTTCCACGATGTTGGCACGAATTTTTGCCAAGACGCCGGTCAGCATGTGAAGCGCTCCGGGATAATCGGGCAGATGGATGCGCAGCCGTATCAGGCGTCCATCTTTCACCAGGCCGCGTTCGATGATGCGCGAGAGCATGGAGACATCGATGTTGCCGCCGGAGATGATTACCGCGACCTTCTTTCCTGTGCAGGAGGTCTTCTGATTCAGCAGCGCGGCCACAGAGGCGGCCCCAGCGCCCTCGGCCAGCGTCTTTTCCCGCTCTAAAAGAAGGAGGATTGCGTTCGCGATCTCTTCTTCTTCCACGGTCACAATTTCGTCAACGTATTTCTCCACCATGGGCAGGGTACGCTCCCCTGCCCGGCGGACGGCGATGCCGTCGGCCAGGGTCGTCGCCACCGGCAGCGTGACCGGATGATGCTCCCTCACCGCCGCCTTCATTGAGGGCAGCCGGGAGGTCTGGACCCCGATCACGCGGATGCGCGGATTATGGTGTTTGAGCGCACAGGCCATTCCGCTGATCAGGCCGCCTCCCCCGATAGCGGTCACCACCACCTGAAGGTCGTGGCATTGCTCGATTAGCTCCAGGCCCAGCGTGCCCTGCCCGGCAATTACGGCGTCATCATCAAAAGGATGCAGGAAGGTCAGACCTTCGCCGTCAGAGCGTCGCCGGGCCTCGTCGCAAGCCTCGTCATAGTTGGCGCCGTGCAGGACGACCTCGGCCCCATAGCGGCGGGTCGCCATCACCTTATTGAGAGGCGTCGGCAACGGCATGCAGATCTGCGCAGGAATGCCTCGCTTGGTCGCATGGTAGGAGACCGCCTGAGCATGGTTTCCTGCCGAGGCCGCAATGAGGCCTCCCTGCCGCTCTTCAGGGGTAAGTGTGAGAATTTTATTGAGCGCACCCCGCTCCTTATAGGAGCCGGTCATCTGCAGGTTCTCCAGCTTGAGAAACACGGTATTGCCGGTAAGCTGGGAAAAAGTTTCGGAGTACGAACAGGGAGAGATGAAGATGGACTCCCGAATCCGCCCGTAGGCCTGCTGTATGTCGTCGATCGTGACCATAAGCTGAAACTACAATCTTACAGGTGCACGGGAGAATCGGGCGATTCGATATGCCTGCAAGGCAAAAATGCGGCTGCCGAGTGGGCACTCGCCAGCCGCATTTGGTTCGACCGCAAAAACACTATCAGAACCGGATGGTCGGACCTACGGTGATTTTCAGATTGTGATTAGCGCCGTTGTCGAAGTACATCTCGTCGCCGAGTTCGGTGCGGATGCCAAACGGGCCGGCAAAAAATTCAACTCCACCGGCGGGATAGAAGACCCCATTCAGGTCGGTATTGCTATAGGAAGTGAGCTGGGCATTTCCAAAGGTCGCCGGACCAGTGTTGGTGCCGAACCGCAAAAAGCCTCCCTTTAGGGTGACAAATGGCCGCAGCGGGAAATTCCGGGTGAACTGGAACTTAGGCCCGAAGAGTCCATGGGTAAGCCGCAAGCTGGAACGGGTGGTATTGGTTGTGCCGGTGCTTGTATTGAAGGTAAGCGTGTTATAGCTCTGCTCGAAGTCGTAAGCGCCCTCTGCTTCGAGAGCGACATTGGGATGGAAGTTGAAACCAATACGGCCGCCTACTCCGTAAAAATTCAGGTTGTTGGCTTGATGCGCGCGAAAGTAATCGACAAATACTCCTACTTCGCCGTGGTCCTGCGCAAAAAGCGCGGGAACACCGGACAATCCAAAAAATAATAAGAGCAATGTTAAGCGTTTCATTAGCGTTGTCTCCCTTAGCTGTTGTCTTTCATGCCCGCCAATCCCAGCACCTGCCCTACTAGGCAGATTCTGCTTGCTGGTTTTAGCGAATCACAAAACTTTAGACAGGAGCTTCGCTCAGGGAGTTGGCCCGATTTTAGTTTTGCTGAAGGGGCCTTTACGGGCAACCCTGAGTTTTTCGGTTATGGATGTTTTCCTGAAAACTAAGCGTCAATGCGCGTCATCTCACCTTAAGGGAGGCACTCCTATGGTTCGAGGCAGTCTCGATATCAAGAGATTAAGCAATACGGCAAGCACTTCTGATATATACGAGGTCTATTTCCAGGACCTTTCCGGCGATACCTATACCGCCAGCATGACGGGAGAAGAAGTTGAAGAGCTCATCTTCAATAAGCTGCGGCTCAATATGGAAATCGAGGACATTCGCTCCTGCATCGACGATTTGAAACGCTCCGGCCGGGTCTTCATTGCGGACATCGAGACGGGAAAAGCCGATCTTGTCGGATCGGGGCTGCGCTATTTGCCCTACGCAGGATGAGCGTCCGGTAAAGGGGCCCCAGCAGAAAAGCTTCAAGCGCAAAATGCGCCGCTTCTATCGATTCACAGGCTGGGCGGAAAATTTACGACTGAGATCGGCGGCAATCTGGCGTCCGTGGAAACGTCCATTTTCTATGAAAATCTCGCTGGTGCGAGAGCCGGCCACGATGACGCCGGCAAGATAGATGCCGGGCACGTTCGATTCCAGGGTCTGCGTATCGCACACCGGACGGTCCTGCTCGCCGGAACATGCGACTCCCAGAGAGCGCAGAAATTCAAAATCAGGACGATACCCGGTCAGCGCAAATACAAAATCATTGGGAATCTCTTGTATTCCCTCCGGAGTCTTCAATATCACCGAGCGGTCCTTAATTTCTTCCACGCTGGTGTTGAAGTAAGCGGCGATCTCTCCGTTTTTTATTCGGTTCTCGATGTCCGGCAGTATCCAGTACTTCACGTGCTTGTGAATGCCGGGCCCGCGATGCACCAGGGTGACACGGGCGCCGTGCCGCCACAGCTCCAGGGAAGCGATCGCGGCCGAGTTCTTCCCGCCAATCACCAGCACATCGGTATCGTAGTAAGGATGCGGCTCCCGGTAATAATGATTGACCTTGGGCAGCTCTTCTCCGGGAATCCGCATGAGGTTGGGGAGATCGTAATAGCCGGTAGCGACAATCAGCTTGCGCGCATCATAGATGTGCCTGACGCCATGCTGGTCCTCGACCTCGACACGGAACTCTCCGTCCGAGCCTTCAACTTTTTCGACCCGCTGATACTGCCGCACATCGAGTTGGTAGTGCTGCGCGACCTTGCGGTAGTATTCGAGCGCTTCCATGCGCGTAGGCTTGGCGTGCGTGCTGGGGAAAGGAATGTCGCCGATCTCCAGCAGCTCCGAGGTGGTAAAAAAGGTCATGTTCGCAGGATAGTGATAGAGGGAATTGACCAGGCAGCCCTTCTCCACCATCACCGTCTGGAGGCCGGCGCGTTGGGCATCAATGGCGCACGCCATCCCGGTGGGACCCGCGCCGATGACCAGGACATCGAAAATACCTTCGTTCGCCATAGCGTTTAGATGCTCTATGGTACTTGGCCGCTCCATATCTGGATAGCTCTTTTCCCTATGTGGTTTTGGACACGCGGAAAGCGGTCATGATTCAGGCGTCCGCGCGCGCTTCGTCCTCTGCCGGGATTGTTATAATGACAGGTTTGCCATCCACTTCAGGAGCGCTTCATGTCGACGCAGGTCCCCATCCGTAAGGAAAAAGATTCCCTTGGCTACAAGGAGCTACCCGCAAATGTGTACTACGGAGTGCAGACCGCGCGCGCGGTGGAGAATTATCCGATCTCCGGAATGCGCGCCCACCCGACCTTGATTCGCGCCTTTGGCATGGTCAAACGCGCCGCCGCCGAGGCCAACAAGGCCCTGGGGCTGGTGGACGCGACGCGCATCGACGCCATTATCGCCGCCGCGCAAGAGGTGATCGACGGCAAGTGGGACCGGGAATTTGTGGTCGATGTCTTCCAGGCGGGGGCCGGCGTGAGCTTCCACATGAATACCAACGAGGTGATCGCGAACCGCGCCAATGAGATCCTCGGAGGAAAATTGGGGGAGTACGATCATGTCCACCCCAACGATCACGTCAACTATGGACAATCCACCAACGACGTCTTCCCTACCGGAATGCGCCTGGCCACGCTGCTGGAGTTGGAGAAGCTCTATCCTGTCCTCGATTCGCTGGCTGCGGCCTGCGAAGCCAAGGCAAAAGAATTCGATGAGGTGATGAAATCCGGACGCACCCACATGCAGGATGCCGTCCCCATCCGGCTTGGGCAGGAGTTCGCAGCGTATGGGCTGGCGATCAGGAAGGCCAGTGAAAACATCCGCAGCAATTCCGAAGATCTGCGCGAGCTTGGCTTGGGCGGCTCCGCCGTGGGCACCGGTATTAACACCCATCCCCACTATCGTGAAAAGGCCATCGCCAACCTGGCGCGCATCTCCGGGCAAAAGCTGGTCCCTGCCAAGGACATGCGCTGGGCGATGCAGTCCAACGCTCCCATGGCACAGCTCTCGGCGGCATTGCGCAATCTCGCACTGGAGATCATCCGCATCTCGAATGACATACGCCTGATCTCTTCCGGGCCGAACACCGGCTTGGCGGAGATCAATCTGCCGGGCCTTCAGCCGGGCTCTTCGATCATGCCCGGCAAGATCAATCCGGTTATGCCGGAGCTGGCGGCGATGGTCTCGTTTCAGGTGGTTGGCAACGATGCGGCGGTCTCGCTGGCGGTGCAGGCAGGACAGCTTGAGTTGAACGTGATGATGCCTACCATGGCCTACAACGTGCTCCAGTCCATCACCATCATGACCAACATGCTGCGCCAGTTCACGGAAAAATGTATTGCCGGCATCACCGCCAACCGCGAGCGCTGCAACTTCTACGCCCAAAGCACCGTCTCACTGGCCACGGCGCTCAACCCGTATATCGGCTATGCCAAGGCTGCCGAGATCGTGAAAGAGTCGGTTGCGACCGGAAAATCGATCATTGAGATTGCGCGCAGCCGCGGGCTGCTCAGCGAAAAGGACATTGCGGAGATCCTCGATGCAAAACGCATGACCGAGCCACAGATGCCGCTGGAGGCCGCCAAGGAGCGGGACCGCAGGTGAAAAGGCAGACCTTAATAGTGACTCCCGCGCGCAGAACCCATAAAATGTAATTGTCTATGTCGCTTACCCGAGAAGAAGCCCTCGATCTGTTCCAGTCCGACGATTTGATTGGCCTTGGCATGGAGGCCGATGCCCTGCGCCGCAAGCTCCATCCCGAAGGCGTGGTCACTTACATCATCGACCGCAATATCAATTATACCAACTTCTGCACGGAATATTGCACCTTCTGCGCCTTTTACCGCCCGTTGAAGGGCAAGCTGGCCAGCGAAGGTTACATCCTCGATTTCGATACCATCCATGAGAAGATCCGCGAGACGGTCGAGCTGGGCGGCACTGGGGTGCTGATGCAGGGCGGCTTGCATCCTGATCTCAAGATCGACTGGCATGAGCGCCTGCTGCGCGGCATCAAACAGCGCTTCCCCAAGGTCCATCTGCATTGCTATTCGGCTTCGGAGATCCTGGCCATCGCCGAATACAGCGAACTCAGCGTCCGTGACACCATCCTTCGCCTGCGCGATGCCGGCCTGGATTCGATTCCCGGCGGCGGCGCCGAGGTCCTCGACGATGAAGTCCGCCATCGCATCGCCCGCCTGAAATGCCTGACCGAAGACTGGCTCCTGGTCCATCGCACTGCCCATCAGTTGGGCATGAGGACCACGGCGACCATGATGTTTGGAGTGGGAGAAAGCTTCGAGCATCGCATTAACCATTTCCAGCGGGTGCGCGAGCTTCAGGAAGAGACTGGAGGATTTACCGCGTTCATTCCCTGGTCATTTCAGCCAGGAAACACCGCGCTGGGCGGCCGCAAGTGGGACGAAGCCACCTCGGTCGAATACTTGAAGGTGCTGGCTATCGCCCGGCTTTACCTGGACAACATCCAGAACATCCAGGCCAGTTGGGTCACTCAGGGATTGAAGGTCCTGCAGCTTGGGCTGCGCTTTGGCGGCAATGACGTGGGTTCGGTCATGCTCGAAGAGAACGTGGTGCGCTCCGCCGGGGTCTCCAACTGCACTACCGAAGAGGAGCTGCGGTTCATTATCCGCGATGCAGGCTTCCGCCCGGTGCAGCGCGATACCCTCTATCGGACTTATTTCCTGAATTAGCTGCTCCGGAAATTGCAATTTAGCAGCGGTCCGCGCAGCTCTCATTTACAATTTTCTAATTCGATACCTCTGCGTTACCAGGGAGAGTTGCTCTGCCATTCTTGTCTGCAGCCTATATTTTTATGATGGTGGCCAGGGACTGGCGTCACTACATAAAGTCGCATTACCTGGATAAGACCTTTAAGGGGCTTTATACGCCCAACGCCTTCGACCTGGCGCTGCTGATTCCCTACTTTATCGTGCTGATCATCCTCGCTGGCTACGGTATCCACCGTTACGTGCTGGTCTACATGTATTACAAAAATCGCAAGCACCGGGCGGAGGAACCGCCCAGCCGCTTTACCGAACTGCCGCGTGTGACCGTTCAGTTGCCGATCTTCAACGAGCAGTTCGTGGTGGACCGTCTGGTCGAGGCCATCTGCCGGCTCGATTATCCCAAAGACAAGCTCGATATCCAGGTGCTCGACGATTCGACCGATGAGACCGTGGAGGTTGCCCATGCGGTGGTACAGCGATACGCCGCCCTGGGTAATCCTATCTCCTACCTTCACCGCAGCAACCGTTATGGATTCAAGGCCGGGGCATTGCAGGAGGGCCTCAAGACGGCGAAAGGCGAATTTGTCGCCATCTTTGACGCCGACTTCGTCCCCCCGGAGGACTGGCTGCTCAAGGTGGTCCATCACTTCGCCGAGCCTCAAATCGGGATGGTGCAGACCCGATGGACGCACCTGAACCGCGATTATTCCTTCCTCACCAATGTGGAAGCGATCCTGCTGGATGGGCACTTCGTCCTGGAGCATGGTGGACGCTCGCGCAGCGATGTCTTCTTCAATTTCAACGGCACTGCCGGCATGTGGCGGCGGCAGGCCATCGAAGATGCCGGAGGCTGGGAGCACGACACCCTTACCGAAGACACCGATCTCTCCTACCGCGCCCAGCTCAAAGGATGGAAGTTCAAATATCTGCAAAATGTCGAATGTCCGGCGGAGCTGCCCATTGAGATGACCGCCTTTAAGACCCAGCAGGCACGATGGGCCAAGGGGCTTATCCAGACCGGCAAAAAGATCCTGCCCAAGGTATTCAGCAGCGATGTCCCTCGCCGGGTGAAAATCGAGTCCTGGTACCACCTGACCGCTAATCTCAGCTATCCGCTGATGATCGTGCTCTCGACCCTGCTGCTGCCGGCGATGATCATCCGCTCCTTCGGCGGATTGTTCCAGATGCTGCTGATCGACCTGCCGCTGTTCCTGGCCTCGACCTTCTCGATTTCCAGCTTCTATCTGGTTTCACAAAAAGAACTCTTCCCCAGAAGCTGGCCTCGGACCTTCCTCTACCTGCCTTTCCTGATGGCGCTGGGCATCGGGTTGACCATCACCAATACCAAAGCCGTGATGGAGGCGCTGTTTGGCGTGAAGTCCTCTTTTGTGCGCACGCCGAAATACCGCGTGCAGAAGCGTAACGAAAAATCCGCCGCAGCCAGCAAATACCGCAAGCGCCTGGGGATCGTCCCCTGGATCGAGCTGACCATCGGATGCTATTTTGCGCTCACCATCTGGTACGCCGTCTATAGCGGCAACTACTTCACCGTCCCGTTCCTGATGATTTTTGTGATTGGGTATTGGTACACCGGATTGATGTCGCTGCTGCAGGGGCGCTTTGACAAATTAAGCCTTCGCGGCGAGCCGCACACCAAGCCTTTTCCGGTGGGCGTGTGATCCGCTCATGCTAAAATTCGCTGCCTGAAAACCTGGGAGGTCTTGTGCGCAAATTTTTTTTATTCGCCCTGCTGTTCGCCGCAACCGTTGCCTCCGCTACTGAGCGGCAGAATAATGCCGACTATAGGGCACGCCGCATGGCGCTTGCCAAGCTCATGGAGGGCGGCTCCCTGGTGCTCTTTGCCGGCGTCGAGGCCGAAGGGCCAAACGATCTCTACGGCTTTCGCCAGAATGACAATTTTTATTACCTGACGGGATGGTCGGAGCCGGGCGCAGCGGTGCTGATTTCTCCCGCTACCGACGACAAGACCGGCCAGTCTGCGGGCCATCCTTATACCGAAATTTTTTTTCTTCCTGCGCATAATAAAACCCAGGAAAAATGGACCGGCCCCAAGCTTGGCCCGGAAGACCCCAACGCGCCGCAGGTGACCGGCTTCGATCGCGTGGAAGCGCTGGACAAGATGCCCAGCGAACTTCTCCTGCTGCTGCCGCAGCGGGCGCGGGTCTACACCGACATCGCGGAAGACGGCGCAACCTCGCCTTCGACTGGCCCCATGCAATGGCTGCGCCGGGCCAATGCCTTCCCGACCTATGTTTCTTTTCCTGACGTTAAACCGCTGCTGGCGCACATGCGCATGGTGAAAGATGCGGGCGAATTGGCGCTGATCGATCATGCCGTGCGCGCCTCAATGGCCGCTCACCAGGAGGCATTCAAAGCAGTCCATCCGGGCGTGACCGAGCGCGAAATCTCCGCACTGATGCAATATGAGTTCGGCAGGCGCGGCTGCGAGCGCCCGGCTTACGCTCCTATTGTCGGATCGGGATTCAATTCCACGGTGCTGCACTATTCCGAAGATTCAGGCGCCATGAAGGATGGCGATGTGGTGGTAATGGACGTTGCGGGCGAGTACTCCATGTATGCCTCAGACATTACGCGCACCGTCCCGGTGAACGGCAAATTTACCGCTCGGCAGCGCGAGATCTATAACGTGGTCCTCGGGGCGCAGCAGGCGGCGATCCATGCCTTTAAAGTGGGCCAGTCCACGCTTACCGGCAACGGTCCGGCCTCACTCTACAAAGCCGCCTACGATTACATCGACAGTCACGGAAAGGACAGCCATGGCGAGTCGCTGGGCAGGTATTTTATCCACGGCCTCGGCCATCACATCGGCCTCAACGTGCACGATGCCAGCGACCCATCCTTGCCGCTGGAGAAAGGGATGGTTTTCACCATTGAGCCGGGAATCTATATTCCGGAAGAGAAGCTGGGCGTCCGCATTGAAGACATGTTTTACGTGGACAATAACGGCAACCTGGTCATGATGACCCGCGACCTTCCCCATACCGCCGAAGAGGTCGAGCATGCCATGAGCGCCAAATAGTCCCATTTCCGCATAAGTTACTAAAGTGCACGTGTCGGCTTACCCTATCAGTGGCGATGGAAAACGATCTGCTCAGGTAAACTAGTGTTTGCAGATGAAGCTCTTATTCACCATTCTGGCGCTGTGCACGGGTTCGCTGTTCGCGACCGCGCTGGGGACTTTTGTACGCTTTCGCCGGCATCAACAGTGGATTTCACATACTATGCTGAGAGACTCCTTTGAAATGAGCGAACCGCTTGAACAGGAGACTCTCGGCTCGCCGAGAGATTGAAAGGGCTTATGTCTGTGCAAATATCGGCAGAGTTAGCGGTACATAAATTCCGCCGCGCTGAATACGTTCCCGGCGAGCATTCCTGGCTGGTAGAGATGGGACGCATTATCATTCCCAGCCTGCTGGTGGCGATCTCCGCTCATGTCGTGGTTCCCCTCGGGCTTACTCCTGTTCCCTTTACCCTGCAGACATTCGCGGTCATATTGATTGGGCTTACCATGGGCAGCCGCCGCAGCTTTGCGGCATTGCTGCTCTATGTGGCGGAAGGCGCCGCCGGATTGCCGGTCTTTAGCCCCCACGGTGGGGGCGGCCTGGTCCAACTGATGGGCCCAACCGGCGGATATCTGATGGCGCTTCCAGTCGCGGCTTTCGTCGCCGGCTATGCCACCGAACAATGGCATCCGAAAGAACAGCGCTTGTCGAGGATGATCGATATCCTGTTCGGCGCTATAAGCGCCGAGATCGTCATCTTCGCGGGCGGCGCGTTGTGGTTGGCGAAACTCACTCATCTGCCCGCTCCCAACATATTCAACATCGCGGTCTTCCCCTTTCTTCCCGGCGAGATCGTCAAAGTTATCGGCGCCTGCACGCTGGCCTTGCGCTGGAAACAATTTCCTAAAAATTAATTACAATCATTGATATTAGGATTCCAGGTTCAATTCATGTCTATCTCTCTCTCCGCCCAAATACGCGAAATTTCAGTGGCGCATAGCCCTGATTCCGACGACGCTTTCATGTTCTACGCGCTCGCTACCGACAAGGTACGGACGCCCGGCCTGAAGTTCACCCATACGCTATGCGATATCGAGACCCTCAACCGCCTGGCGCGACAAGGCCATTACGACGTGACCGCCATCTCCTTTCACGCCTATCCGTATATTCAGGACAAATACGCGCTTCTGCCCTCGGGCGGCAGCGTCGGCGAAGATTACGGGCCGATGATTGTCTCGCTCAAGCCCTACACCCCCGACGAGGTCAAGAAACAAGTCATCGCCGTGCCGGGCATGCTTACTACGGCCTATCTGTCCTTAAAGCTCTTTGCGCCCGAGGTCCTTACCCAGGTTGTGCCCTTTGACCAGATCATCCCGCAGGTGCTTGCCGGCAAATACGAAGCCGGGCTCATCATCCACGAAGGACAACTCACCTACGGGAAGTCCGGCCTGCATCGCGTGCTCGATATGGGGAAATGGTGGCGGGAACAGACTGGACTGCCGCTGCCGCTGGGCGGAAATGCCATTCGGCGCGACCTTGGCCCGGAGCTGATGCGCGAGATTTCCAGGGCGCTCAAAGAGAGCATCCAGTATGCCCTCGATCATCGCGAAGAGGCTTTGCAGTATGCCATGCAATTCGCCCGCGAACTTGACCAGACGACCGCCAACCGCTTCGTCAGCATGTATGTAAACGAGCGCACCCTCGACTATGCTGCCGAGGGACGCGAGGCCATTCAGCGGCTTCTGCAAATGGGCCATGAAAAAGGCCTGATCCCGGTGAAGCCGAAGGTCGAGTTCGTGGCATAAGCAATCTCCTGTGATTGGTCACCGCTGATATAGACAAACCCTCACGGGCCAATTATGGCTTCGCGGCTGCGAGAAACCAACAGGGCGTGAACTACCGTCATAAGAAACCGTCAATTTTCTATTTGGCCTGAGATGGCTTACGTGCTAATCTTCCGCTCCATGCCACAGCCTATTATGACGAAATCCACTCCGCAGTTCGGTACCGCCGAATATGCGGGAAAACCCGATACGGAGCATTGCAGTATTTGCCAGCAGAAGCTGGGCAAGAGCTTTTACCGTATCGACAATGCGCTGGCCTGCGCCATTTGCGCGGAGCAGGCGAAGCTCAGCTCACCCAGGGACAACCACGCGGCCTTCGTGCGCGGGCTTTTGTTTGCCGTAGGTGGGGCCATCGTCGGACTGGTTCTGTACGCCGCGGTCGGCATTATCACCGGACTTGAAATCGGATACGTTTCCCTCGCCGTCGGCTATCTGGTCGGCAAGGCGATGACCACTGGTTCCCGAGGAATTGGCGGCCGGCATTACCAGATCGCCGCAGTGCTGCTTACATACGCGGCAGTATCTATTGCAGCCGTCCCCATCGGACTTGCGCAATACATGAAAGACAAGAAGGCGCATCCCCAGGCCAAGGTCAGCACTACGCAGCAAGCGCCTGCCACCGACCAGGCCGCTTCACAGCAATCTGGGAGTGAATCATCCGCCCAGGATGCCGAGCAATCGGAAGCTCAGGCGACAAAGCCAGCAAATCTGGGCGCTGCAATCGGGAAATTGGCGCTGATCGGATTGACATCTCCGTTCTACGCCCTGAAGGAAGGTACCAGCGGCTTGATCGGTCTGGTAATCCTCTTCGTAGGTATTCAGATCGCCTGGAGGACCACCGCGGGCAAGCCGGTCGAGATCAGTGGCCCATTCGACAATCTTGCTCCCGCCTCCTCCTGAGGCGGCGCGCGATGAGGAGCGGCTCTGAGAGCTCCTGCGAATGGCAATGGCCATGGACCATTACACTGAGCACGCTTTTTGCATAATACCTTCTAAACATGTCTGCAATCACTCCTGAACTGATGCGAACCTGTAAGCGCTGCTCGCGCGAGCTGGCGGCGGATGCGCTGGCCTGCGAGCAATGCTATTCCCTGGTCCATGCCGAGGAGCTGGACCGGCTGGCAGCTGAGGCAAAGGCCTTTGAAGCCAACGGCCAGCTGCGCGAGGCGAGGGAGCAGTGGATGAGAGGCCTGCAATTGCTGCCGCGCCAATCCAAGCAGGCGGAGTGGATTCACGACAAGGCGAGCGCACTTGAGACAGCGGCCAATGCGGAAACCGGCGATCCACCCACGGAAAACCGGTGGGCAAGAAAACTGGCGCCCCTGGGTCCTATCGCGATCCTCCTGGCCAAGAGCAAGGCCGTTCTGACGGCGCTCTTCAACCTGAAATTCCTGCTGAGCATGATGGCATTCATGGCCTTCTACTGGAAGGTTTATGGAGCGGTCTTCGGCATCGGCTTCGCGGTGTTGATCCTGATCCATGAGATGGGTCATTTTATTGACGTGAAGCGCAGGGGGTTGCCGGCGGAGATGCCGGTATTCCTGCCGGGAATCGGGGCCTATGTAAGCTGGCGGGCGCTGGGCGTTACCGCCGAAACACGCGCTGCGGTTAGCCTTGCCGGTCCGCTGGCGGGTTGGGTTGCGGCCGTGGCCTGTGCCCTGCTCTGGTGGAAGACTGGCAATCCGATGTGGGCAGCACTGACCCGGGCCGGCGCAGTCCTCAACGTCCTGAATCTTGTTCCGGTATGGGTGCTGGATGGCGGTCAGGCGGCAGCGGCATTGAGCAAGGCAGAGCGCGTCCTGCTCCTTATGTCCTGCATCGTCCTCTGGCTTGTCCTGGGTGAGGGCATCTTCTTTCTGGTCGCATTGGGGGCCGGATGGCGGCTCTTTACCAAAGACCTGCCAGCGCATCCCAGCCGCGCTACTACCATCTACTTTATCGCCGTGCTTACAGGGCTGGGTCTAGTGATGTGGCTGATGCCCGGACAAGGATTCGGAACGCCGTAGAACTGTGCGTTCGTTGACTCATGCGCGGAATGTCTATCCGCGCGCCCGCTCAGGACGACATTGAAGTCATGGGGCAGACGCAGCACAGATGAGGCCTCCCCGCGGTTCGCGCGGATTGTAAGCAATGCTCACGCAATGCGCGAATGTTTCAGCAACTCGCTCTTGATGCGGCTTTCGTTGGGTATCTTCTTCTGGACGCGGTCCCGCGCCGATTCAATGGATTTCGTTATATCTTCCACCGGGCGCTTAGTCACCTGCGAGATTTCATCGATGCTGAAGCCTTCAATCACAAACAGTACGAAAGCCTCCCGTTCGTCTTTCTTTGCTCCAGCCAATGCAGACTCAATCTGCGTGATGAATTCGTCAGATGCGGCCACCGCTTCAGGAGTGCTGCGGGTCGGATCGGCGATGATGGATTCCTCGTTCAGGTAATCGTCCGGCTGATGGAATTGAAGCCACGCTTCGTCGCTCCCGGTCACGTTCTGCTCCCCCGCGGGCTGCTCCATGTGGACCGTCCCCAATTCGTCGCTGTTGCGATTTGCCACTGTACGAATGGACTGCAACGCCAGTCCGTAGAGCCAACGCTCGGTGCTGAGCGATTCGGGGCGGTGTTCTTCTTCCGATAAAGCTGCGGCAACGGTTTCATCGAGGACCTCTTCCCGCGAGAGCAGGTTGGGGCTGAGCTCTCCGATGTTGATGCGATATTGCAATTCGCGTTCGATGAACCGGTTAAGGCGCTCCAGGTTGGTATCGACAAAAAAGTTCACATCGCGCGCCCGTCGGGTTTCGCCGTTGTGGTTGGTATTGCCGTCGGCGGAGACCGCTGCCAGCGTCTGCTCAAACGGGACGCGGCGATGCTCCTTCGTCAGGCGGCGCCATTTGTGGCGGTTGCGCAGCAGGTCCTTATGCGCGTTCAACTGGTTCATCAATTCGCGGAAGGCGGCCTTGAGCGCGGGCACCGCCATCGGAGCCGATTCCTGGGCGGTCATCTGCCCTGAGGGAAGGCGCAGGTTCAAAGATGCCTCAATGCCCCCGGCGCGCGATTGCGCAGGCGCAATGCCGCCATGCAGGTGCACCAGTTCAGGACGAAATACCTGGAGCCTGCGGCCCAATTTTTCTAACTGTTGTTGGATTTCGTGCTCTACGTCGGGAGTTTTGGCGGCCTTAAAACTGAAGTGCACATTCATGCCCGTACCATCCGATGAAGGAAGTCGCGTACTCTGCCGTGAGCAGGGCACTCAACCTGTTACACTTGCAAATTTTACACCTGATTGGTGAGACGCAAGCGGGCAAAAGGACGTTGCACGGGAAATAAGCTCTCCATGCGGCTAAACCGCCACAGTGAGAGAGTCTTCTGTTCGGGTTACAGGATGATACAGGGTGTCGCGCTCTACGGGTTCTCGTCCCGCTTCGCGGATCAGCCGCATCAATTCCTGACGGCGCATGCCCTGCGGCGTAGTCGCTCCGGCATCGTGATAAATTTTTTCCTCAATCACCGTGCCGTCGATATCGTCGGCGCCGAAGCGCAAGGCGATCTGCGCGATCTTTGGAGTCAGCATCTGCCAGTAAGCCTTGATATGAGGAAAGTTGTCCAGCATGAGGCGTCCGATCGCGATCTGTTTGATGTCGAGCAGCCCTGTCGTTCTGGGCAAATGTTGCAGCGGCGTGTTGTCAGGATGGAATGCCAGCGGAATAAAGGTCTGGAATCCATGCGTCTCATCCTGCAAATCGCGCAGGCGCAGCAGGTGGTCTACGCGGTCTTCTTCATTCTCGACATGGCCATAAAGCATGGTCGCATTGGACTTGAGGCCAAGCTGGTGCGCGATGCGGGCCGTCTCCAGCCACTCGCCGCCATCGATCTTGTGGTCGCAGATGATATGCCGCACGCGGTCGGCGAAGATTTCCGCGCCGCCTCCCGGCAGCGAATCCACGCCCGCTTTTTTTAATTTTTCCAGCGTCTCGCGAATGCTCAGCTTGGCGCGTCGCGCCAGAAACGCAACCTCCACCATGGTGAAGGCCTTGAGGTGAACATCGGGAAACCGCTGCTTGAGCCCGGAGATCAGGTCCAGGAAATATTGCAGCGGCAGGTCGGGATGAAGCCCGCCCACAATGTGAAACTCGGTCACCGCTTCGGAGTAGCCGGAGGCCGCTGTCTGCCACGCCTCTTCGAGCGCCATAGTGTAGGCGCCAGCAGTGTCCTTCTTGCGTCCGAAGGCGCAGAGACGGCAGGCCGCAACACAGACGTTCGTGGGATTGATGTGGCGATTGACGTTAAAAAATGTAGTGTTCCCCCACATCTTTTCGCGAACGTGATTGGCCAGCCAGCCGACCGCGAGAATATCGCCCGAGCGATAAAGGGTAACGCCGTCCTCATAAGTAAGACGAGCGCCCGCCAGGACTTTGTCGGCGATGGGATTCAGGCGCGCATCCTCGGTTTGAAAAGCATGTCGCTTCGAGGAGGCCGGCGGCGCCCCGGCGCGAGCGGCTGTGGAAGGAGCTGTTGTTGCTGACATACAGCTTCATGATAGCGCATACGGAATAGGCCGGGCCAGCACAGGCCCATTCGACTACGGATTTCAGATTCCTGTGTACCTTCGCTCAAACATACTTTAATATTCCGGTGTTTCCTATTCCCGAATCGCGCCCGTTGCCAGTTGTTCCTGCGGCTGTGGGCGCAACTGCTGGAGCGTGCTTAGAACATGGGTTTACTTCTGCTTCGACGAGTAATCGTTTTCACAATTCTGGTGGCGGGCGCAGTTACTGCGCAGAATCAGATGGTGGATCCCGATATCGATGCCGGCAATGGCCCCTTCTCTTATTTCAGCCGGCCAACAGACGTAATTGGGGTAATGGACGGGCGCGCCGGCACGCTCGTCTCTCCTGAGGGATATTTATATACCGGATATGGAGAGCTGGTGTTCTTCACCGGCAGCCCACTTCACCCTGCCGCAGAGCGCATCAAGACCCTCGATCGCGGATATCTGCCGGTCATCGAATATACCTTCAAGGACAACGGCGTTGAATATCGGGTCACGGCATTCGCGGCCACCCTGGACGGCAACCCGGAATCCCCATTGATGAATTTTATCCGCATCCGGATGGTGAACACGGCGTCAACTTCGAAGCTGGCCAGCTTCGCTGTGGGGATGCGTTATACCAGTCCTTCGAATATCGCGGACGGTGTCGGCGACAACCGCTTTCAGCGTCCGGCGACGCCCAAGCGTTTAGGAGATTACTCGCAGCCTGGAGTGGAATGGAACCCGGATTGGGAATACCGTTTCATCGACGATGGTTTTGTGCGCGACGGTCGCCTCATGTACCTGTTTCCCACCACTCCAAAACCGGTACGCAGCCTTACCTTGAAAGAAAGGTATAACGGCGCTCCCCACAGTACCCCACGCCAGCTCCATATCCAGCCGACTACTCCCGCGGGCATTGTCCAATACGAGCTGCCGCTAACCGCCGGAAGCGACAAAGTCCTCGAATTTCGTATGCCTTATGGGCCGCTGCCGCTCGACTCCCCGGTCGTGTCACAACTTCGCGGCGCAAGCTTCGACGAATATCTCAAGCGCACGGAGGAATTTTGGGAGTCGATATTTTCCAGAGGACTTGAAATCAGCGTCCCGGAAGCGAAGGTCAATGATGCCTTCCGCGCAAACCTCGTTTACGACCTGATCGCGCGGGACAAGGTAGGGACCAACTACGTTCAGACCGTCAACAAATTCCACTATCACGCCTTCTGGCTGCGCGATTCATCCTACATCGCCCGCATGTACGACCTCTCCGGCTATCACGACTTCGCGGGTCAGGTGCTTGACTTCTTTCCCGGATGGCAGCAGCCCGACGGCAACTTCGTCTCGCAGGGAGGCCAGTTCGACGGCTGGGGACAGGTGATGTGGGCCTACGGCCAGCATTACAGGATCACCAAAGACCGCGCGTTCGCCGAGCGGGTGTACCCCTCCATGCAGCGCGCCGTCGCATGGTTGCGCCAGGCAAGAAGCGCAGACCCCCTGCATCTGATTCCGGCCACCACCCCGGGCGACAATGAAGACATCACCGGCCATGTCACTGGACACAACTTCTGGGCGCTCGCCGGGCTGAAGAACGTGATCGCCATGGCGGACGCCCTGGGCCGCAGCGCCGATGCGAAGGCCTATCGTGCCGAGTATGACGATTACAAGAGCGCGCTGCTGGCCGCGTTGAAAAAGGCGACCGCCTCCACCGGAGGATACATGCCTCCCGGGCTGGACAAGCCAGGCGGCCAGGATTGGGGCAACATGCTCTCCGTCTATCCCGAGCAGGTGCTTGATCCATCCGATCCCATGGTCACTGCGACCTTGGAGGGCACCCGGGCCAAGTACCAGGAAGGCATTATGACCTACGGCGATGGGCGCTGGCTGCACCACTATCTCACCTTCAAAAACACGGAGACAGAGATCATCCGCGGAGAGCAGCAGCACGCGCTCGAAGAGCTCTACGCCGTCCTGCTTCACACCAGTTCGACCCACGCCGGCTTCGAGTTTTGCATTTTCCCCTGGGGCACTCGGGACTTCGCGCAAAATCTCTCGCCCCATGGCTGGTTTGCGGCGAAGTTCCGCTCCACCTTGCGTAATATGATGGTCCGCGAGGAAAATCGCGACCTTCACCTGCTCTCCGTGATTTCCCCGGAGTGGGTCAAGCCGGGACAGAGTATTCGGGTCCATCGAGCGCCTACCAATTTCGGGCAGGTGAACTTCGATCTGGAGTTCTCGGAATCGATGGCCACGCTGCGGATGGAAAACAAATTCACGGAAGCGCCGCGCCAGATCGTGCTGCATCTGCCGTGGTTCATGAAGGTCAGCAGGATCGTTGCCGATGGCAAGTCTCTCGAATCGACCACAAACTCGGTTCGGTTGCCGGCCGGCGCAAGACAGGTAAGTATCTGGTGGTCCAAGCCGGAGAACGCTCCGGCGCTAAGCTATGCCAATGCGGTAAACGCATATAAGGCGGAGTATCGCCGCCGCTATGAGCAGTGGTCGCAAGCTGGAAGCCAGCAGAACCATTAGAAGCGGGCCCCCAATCGACCGAATCGAAAAGAGGATGCCATGTCCAACACCGTCGTAGTAAATCGCACGGATGCATTCACATCTCGGCCCGCAACCACACCCGCACAGACCGGCCAGCGCCTGGTCTCGCTCGATGTCTTCCGGGGCATCACCATTGCAGCAATGATTCTGGTGAATAACGGCGGCGATTCACAACACACTTATTGGCCCCTGGAACACTCGCGCTGGAATGGTTGGACGCCCACCGATCTGGTTTTTCCTTTTTTCCTCTTTATTGTCGGGCTGTCCATGGTCTTGTCATTCGGATCGCGGTTGAGCAAAGGTTACACCCGGAGAAAATTGATGCTTCACGCGCTCAAGCGGAGCGCGATCATATTTGCGCTTGGTGTGTTCCTCTATGCTTATCCGAATTTCGACTGGCATACGGCCCGGGTGCCGGGTGTGCTGCAACGAATTGCGGTCACTTATCTCATCACCTCAATCTTGTACCTGTATGCAAGCCGCACCGTACGCTATGTCCTGTCTGCCTTCCTGCTGCTCGCATATTGGCTGGTCCTCACCCGAATCCCGGTCCCAGGCTATGGCGCCGGAGTGCTGACCATCGACGGCAACCTCGTAGGGTACATCGATCGCAGCCTTCTTTATAACCACCTTTGGATTGCCCACCGTTTCGATCCTGAGGGGATCCTCAGCACTTTGCCCTCGATCGTGACCTGTCTCCTGGGTCTCTTTACCGGAGAGTGGATGCGCTCGGCCAGAACGCCACTTCGCAAGATAGCTGGAATGGCAGGCGCGGGAGTCGCGGCCATCATCGCGGGAGAGATCTGGAACCTGTGGTTCCCTATCAACAAGTCGATATGGACGAGTTCGTTTGTCCTGCTGACCGCCGGCCTGGCGTTGATCGGATTTGCCGCCTGCTACTGGCTCATTGACGTACGCGGGAAGCGGGCCTGGGGCAGGCCCTTCGAAGTCTTTGGAGTGAACCCGCTGGCGATCTATTTCCTGGCAAGCTGGGCGGAGACTGCGAGCTACCATCATCACATTCACGGCGAAAGTATAAAAACTTTCTTATACAACAGGTTCATTGCCCCGCTGTTTGCGAATCCGTATCACGCCTCGCTTTTCTGGGGGTTGAGTTATGTCGTTCTATTCTTCCTGATTGCCTGGATGATGTATCGCAAGAGGATATTCATTCGCCTCTAAACCCTTTGACGATAGAGCCATGCATCGGTCCGCTACGCGGTCCTGCGGAGATGAGTGGCGCGCAATCGGGCAAGGTTTGCCGTCAAGGTTTAGAATCACCGGTTATGCTCTTATCGAATAAGACGCTCAGCAAACTTGGCATCGTTCTGCTCTCGGCTATTCTCTCCAGCCCGCTTGCTGCTGAACCTGTGCCCTTTAAGCGGGCCATCCAATTGGCGATTACCCACAGCTCGACCCTGGAAATCGCCACTTCCGAGCAGGACCGCGCTTATGCCGGATACAAGGAAGCCAAGGACCAATTTGTTCCCCAGATCTTTCTCGGCTCGGGAGTCGCTTATTCGTTTGGCTTTCCGCTGGGAGCGCCCTCGATTTTTAATGTCCAATCGCAGAGTCTGCTTTACAATCCCGCCGCCCGGGAGTTCATGCGCGCCGCCAAGACTGACTTCCGCGCCTCGCGTTTCAATAAAGAAGAGCAGCGCAGCCAGGTAATTCTCGATACAGCTTTGACCTATTCCGAACTCGATCGGGAAACGGCTGCCCTGGCGGTGCTGAAACAGGAAGAGGGATCTGCCCTGCGCGTGGAAGATATCGTGAATCAACGCATTCAGTCTGGGATTGAGAATGCCGTGGAAGGGACCAAAGCAAAGCTGAGCAGCGCGCGCATTCGATTGAAGATGGCCCAGATCCAGAGCAACATGGAAATCCTTCGCCAGCACATCGCGGCCCTGACCGGGGTCCCCGCCACGCAATTTGAGACCGTCACCGAATCGATTCCTCCCCTGCCGGAGGTCTCGCAGGACGAAGACCTGGCATCGAAGGCGGTGGATTCCAGTCCGCTGTACAAGAGCGCGCTGGAATCGGCAAACGCAAAGACGATTCGCGCCAACGGCGAGCACAAGGAGCTTCTGCCCGCCGTCGATCTGGTGGGCCAGTATGCGCTTTTCAGCAAGCTCAATAATTACGAGGAGTATTACCGGACATTTCGCTACAACAACGGCGCCTTCGGATTTCAGATCCGCATTCCATTCCTGAACCAGGGCCAGCGCGCGCACGCCGCTGCCGCCGACGCGGAAGCGGTGAAGGCGCATCACGAGGCGGAAGCTACCAAACAGCAGGTATCGTCGGAGACTTTAAGGCTACAGCGCGCCGTGGCCCAGCTCAACGCCGCCAAGGCGGTAGCGCAGCTCGAATATCAGTTGGCGCGGGCGGACACGGAGGCCGTCCAGGTGCGGGTGGAGAGCGGGACGTCCAATTTGCGCGACCAGGAGCAGACCCGGCTGGCTGAGAATGACAAATATGCCGCCCTGCTGGACGCCACTTACGAGCTGGAAAAAGGACAGATGCAGCTCCTGCGGGCCACCGGAGAAATTGAGAAATGGGCGCTTTCTTCCCACTGAAGGGCTGATTTCTCCCATTCAGGGCTTTCATTTTGCCTTTTAGCGGCGGCATCTCTTTTAATGAAGAACAGGCGCCAAATAAGCGTCTTTCCAGTAGGGCAGAACTGCCGCTGGATGTTATAGTTATGGTTAACAATGAGCGTACTGAAAACCCTTCTTCTTAATCCTCCGTCTTTCGAAAATTTCGATGGTGGAGCGAGTTCCCGTTGGCCGGCAACCCGTGAGATCGAGTCGTATTGGTATCCCGTATGGCTGGCTTATCCCGCAGGCCTGCTGGAAGGTTCACGCCTTCTCGATGCGCCTCCGCACCACGTTTCGGCCGAAGAGACCATCCAGATCTGCAAGGATTATGAGTTTCTCGTGCTTTTTACCAGCACTCCCGGCTGGACCGGCGACCAAAGGCTGGCGGAAGCGATAAAAAAGGCGAATCCCGGCATCAAGATCGCCTTTGTCGGGCCACCCGTGACCACCTCGCCGGACAAGGCCCTGAACGAGTGCTCTGCCCTCGATTTCATATGCCGGCGCGAGTTCGACTATTCGATCGTCGAGTTTGCCCAAGGCAAGCCGCTCGACCAGATTCTGGGCATCTCGTACCTGAACAACGGGAAGGTGGTCCACAATCCGGACCGCCCGCAGATCCAGGACCTCGATGCATTGCCTGACGTGACCGATATCTACGCTCGCGATCTGGATGTGACCCGCTACAACGTGCCTTTCCTGCTGCATCCGTATGTGGCCTTATATTCCACGCGCGGCTGTCCGGCGCAGTGCACCTTCTGTCTGTGGCCGCAAACTCTCAGCGGACATGCATGGCGCAAGCGTTCCACCGATGCGGTTGCCCGGGAGATGGCGAAGGCGAAGCAGCTCTTCCCTCATGTGAAGGAATTTTTCTTCGATGACGATACCTTCAACATTCAGAAGGCGCGCACCATCGAGCTCTGCTCCAAGCTGAAGCCACTGAACCTTACTTGGTCATGCACCTCGCGTGTCACCACCGATTACGAGACGCTCAAAGCCATGCGCGAGGCGGGATGCCGCCTGCTGATCGTGGGCTATGAGTCGGGCGATCCGCAGATCCTGAAAAATATTAAGAAGGGCGCGACCGTCGAGCGGGCGCGCGACTTTACCCGCGACTGCCATAAGTTAGGGCTTACCATCCACGCCGACTTCATCCTCGGCTTGCCGGGCGAGACCCGCGAGAGCATTCGCCGTACCATCGACTTTGCCAAGGCGCTGGATTGCGAGACCATCCAGGTTTCCGTCGCCCATGCGTATCCCGGCACGGAGTTTCACGACTTCGCGAAGCAGAACGGCTTTATCGTGAATGAGCAGTCGATGGTGGACGATGGCGGCCATCAGATGGCCCACATCGAATACCCCGGATTAGACCGCGAATATGTGATGGAGATGGTCCATCGCTTCTATGACGAATACTATTTCCGTCCAAAGGCGGTTTACCGCATCGTGAAGAAGGCGTTCTTCGACAGCGGAGAGCGCAAGCGGCTCTATAAAGAAGCCAAATCCTTCCTGAAGCTGCGCGCGGCGCGAAATCGCTATGTGAAGCAAAGCCGCAAATCGCAGGTCGGGTCTGTCGAAAGCCAGGCAAAGGCGGTTGCCGCACAAGGGGATTAGTTCAATTCCTTCCTGAGATGGGCATGGCCATAACGCTGTGCCCATTTATTTTGTTCCAGATGAGCCATTCCCCCAAATCTCGCGGCATCCACAGCATGACGCTGATGCGCTATCTCCTGCTGCTCCTTCTGGTTCTATGCAGCACTTTGGGGGACGTATTTCTTTCGCGCGGCATGAAGCAGATTGGAAGGATCAGCCCCACACGCTGGCATGACCTCCTGTTTGCGGTCACAAACCCCTGGGTCATGGTGGGCATTCTTCTCCTGCTGGTCTTTTTTTCTTCCTATCTTTCGTCGCTCTCGTGGGCGGACCTTTCCTACATCATGCCGGCAACCTCCTTCGGCAATGTGTTTACCGCGTTGCTCGCGAAGTTTTATCTGCATGAAAACATCCCGGTTGCGCGCTGGCTCGGGATTCTGCTTATCACCTTTGGGGTTGGATTCGTGGCGCGAGGCCCTTCGCTCACTGTCCGGCCCGCGCCAGAGGCGGCGCTGCCGGAGAAGAGTAATCCATGAGCCTGCAACATCAACTCGCCGACGCCAGCTTTATCGTTCTTCTGGTGGCGTTCAATACCTCGGGAGACCTGCTTATGGCCAGGACCATGCGCAAGGTTGGGGACGTGGACGTCATTCGCAAACAGCGTGGGATTGTTGGAGTGGTCCGCGCGATCCTGACCACTCCGTCTTTCTATGGCGCGCTGGCCTGCATGGCTGCGGCATTCTTCAGCCTTTTGACCGCGCTTTCGCTTATCGATTTGAGCCTGGTGATCCCCGCTGCCGCCTCTTTGACGTTTCTATCCAACCTGACCGGAGCAAAATTCTTCCTCAAAGAACGCGTGGACCGGACACGCTGGATCGCCGGATTGGTGGTCATGTGCGGAGTGGTGCTTTTGGCAGTTAAGAAGTGAAAAGCAGTCGGTCGTAGCGCTCTCTGATCTAAACGTAATGGAAGTTTGTTCGGACTGGATGTCCTTCGACTCGCAAATCTGACCGCGTGAAATATCCAACTTACTTTAATGTCATTCCTGGGGTTGAAAAGCTTGATGCTGTAATGATGGACGAGGCATTCTTGGGGTCCTTCGACTTGCGCTTGGCTCGCCTCGCGCGGCGCTCAGGATGACAAAATTATAGGGGTATCTAAAACAAAACTAAACGCTGTTGAAACTGGAAACCTGAAACTCGAAACTGCTCTTTTGGTCACTTCGGGAACAATTTCATGATGCCGGTTGCGGGCAAATCGGGCTTGAGAAATTTCCCTGGCTTTCCGGATGCCTGGGCGATCGCCTCCGCCGCTTTATAACCGCTGCGGACCGCGCCCTCCATGGTCGCCGGCCATCCGGTCGCCGTCCAGTCCCCGGCCAGAAACACGCGAGGCCATTCCGTTTGCGATGCAGGACGATACTGGTCTGACATTGGTTGAACGGAATATGTGGCATGGACTTCCTTGATTACTGTCGCCTTCAACAGCGTTGATTCCCGTACCTTGGGAAAGAACTCTGCCAGCTCTTTGATCGCCAGATCGATAATCTCCTGCCGCGATTTATCCACCAGTGACTTTGAGGCGCTTACCACCAGCTCCACATAACTGCCGGACTCACCTGCCGCTCCTGCGCGCTCTCCTCTATTCTGCAACTTCGACTTATGGAACATCCACTGAATGGTCCGGTCCAAAAGCACAGCATGTTCCAGGTCAGTGATCTCCCGGTCGAACCACAGATGGATGCCGGTAATCGGCGAGCTCTCAAATTGTTGCAGCATACTCCCAAGGCGCTGCTGGACCGCTGCCGAACCGTTCTGGGCAGGCAGCATCTTGGCCAGCACATGATAAGGGACTGCGAGCAGCAAATAATCGGAGCGGAGCTCCTGCGCGCCCGCATGAAGATTGATTCCGGAAGAATCGGCTGAAAATGAATCTACCGCCGTCCGCAGGCGGACTTCCCCGCCGCGCTGCTGGATGTAGTCGATTGCCTGCCGATAAAGCTCGGTGAGCGGCACCATGGGCACGCCCATCTTCCCTGCCGCAGCGGATTTCAGGAACGACTCGCGGAAAACCTGCGCGGCATAGCGCACCGAGGTGCGGTCCAGATCTTCATTCAGGGCGCTCACCAGCACGACCTTCCAGAAGCGTTCGATCGCAGCCGGGGTCTGCTTATGACGATGCAGCCACGCCTCGAAATTTTCTTCCGTATCTTCCGGCAGCCCTGCCATCAGCGCCAGCATGGCCCGTGAGATTGCCAGTTTATCTTTCAAGCTCAGCGACGCGGCTTTCAGGAACGACCAACTGGTATGCAATGGAGCGGGCAGGAGCGATGGGCCAATCTTTGATCGCCTTCCCCCGGGCTCGATAAAGGTAAGCGTATCGAACCAGCGGATCTTTTCTTCGGAGCCGATGCGATGGTAAAAGTCCAGCAAATTGGTGCAGCATCCCAGCAGGACATGCTGGCAGTTGTCCACCACTTCGCCGGTCCCCGGATGCTCATAGGAAGAGGCGCGACCGCCAATGTAGGGGCGGCGCTCAAAGAGCGTAACGCGAAATCCGCTGTCCGCCAGGACGCATGCGGCGGAAAGACCGGCCAATCCACCGCCGGCTACGGCGACTGATGGCGCATTGGAATAAGATTCTTCTGGCACGGAAGCGAAATCCATCAAGCAAAAATAGACTGGAAAAGGCCCTTTGATAATATCGCCGATTTTTCCAGGGCGCTGAGGCGGACCCGGCTGGTGAGGACATCATAGTGACGCTTGCCAATCTTCTCCAGCAAGCGGCGATAAATTGTAACCATCACCCAAAAGGCAGGACGACTGTCTTTATCGATTAAAGGGGCCAGCTCATCGGCCGCCCGATAGAATTCGCGCGCGCGCTGCGCCTCAAATTCCAGCAGCGGCCGTAGGCGCAAAGGCTCCAGCGAGCTTCCGCCGTTGGCGACAAACTCTTCCGGAGTCATGCCGAAGCGCAGAATATCTTCCTCCGGTAAATAGACGCGCCCCATCTGCGCATCTTCTTTCACATCACGAATGATGTTGGTAAGTTGAAAGGCAATGCCGCAGCGTTCCGCAAGCGCCTCCGCGCGGGGATCGCTATATCCGTAGACGCGAATACAAACCAGTCCCACAACCGAGGCCACGTAGTAGCAATAGTTATAGAGGTCTTTAAAAGTGCGGTATGGCGCAACCGTTTCCACGGCCGCTCCACCACCGGGCCGGGAGGCGGGACTTTGCTGCGGCTGCTGCGGAATTTTCAGGTCCATGGTCGTTCCTGCCACCAGCTTATGCAGGAGCTCGCCGGGAATTTCAAAACGGCGCTGGGCGTCGGCCAAAGCAAAAAAGACCGGATCGTTGGTCGGTCTTCCGGCAGTCACCGCATTCCATTCAGAGAGCCAGGTTTGAAGTGCGGCGCGGCGTTCGGGGACGGTCCGCGAGGCGTCGTCGGAAAGATCGTCCGCATGCCTCATAAATGCATAGACAGCGCAGAGCGCATTGCGCTTCTCTCGCGGCAGCGGGAGAAAGCCATAGTAAAAGTTCTTGGCCTGGGAGCGCGCGATCCCCCGGCAAACCGCATAGGCCGTAGCGAGCTGGGTGTTCATGCCAGTTTTCCCAACAGCGCGCGCGCCACCAGCGAGAGCTTGCGGAATTTGGAAATTACCGGCCGCGAGCGGAGCACATCAAAATCCCGGCGCTCGATGGCCCGCAGGATCTCCTGGCCTCCGCGGGTGAACAATTCAATGTCCAGCGCCAGCTCCTTATCTACTTTTTCCACCAGCGGCAGTCCGCGTTCGAACCATTCGCGCGCGCGCGCGACCTCGAAGCGCATCATCTCCAGGAATTGAGGAGTCGTTTGGCGGGAGGCAATCTCCTGCTCGGAGACCCCGAAACGCCTGAGGTCCTCCAGCGGCAGATACACGCGGCCCTTTCCATAATCGACAGAAACGTCCTGCCAAAAATTCGCCAGTTGCAGGGCGGTGCAGGTGAAATCCGAGAGCCGCTGCCGTTCTTCATCCCGATATCCGCAAAGATACAGCACCAGATGCCCCACAGGGTTTGCCGAATTCACGCAATAGCCAAGCAGGTCCTCAAACGTTTCGTAGCGCGCGACGGTCTGGTCCTGCCGGAAGGCTTGCAGCAGATTAGCGAAAGGGGCTTTTGGGACTAGGCATTGCCGGATGGTTTCGGCGAGCGCAACAAATACCGGATGCCGCGCCTGTCCGGCGTAGCAGGCATCGAGTTCGCCCTGCCATTCATCGAGCAACTGCAATGAAAGCTGAGGATCGCCGGTTTCGTCTCCCAGATCGTCGGAGATGCGGCAATAGGCATAGACGCTATAGAAGTGAGGCCGCAAACGTTTGGGCAGAAACCAGGTTGCAACCGAGAAATTTTCATAATGCGAGTGGGCAAGGCGCGCGCAATAAGCGTGGGCCTGGGCCAGAGTCGGGGCCTGCTCCGGAATGCGGTATTCGGCTGGCAGCAGGTCCCAGCCAGAACGCACTCGGCCCACGGGATTGCTGTTGGTGAGCTGCTCCTGACTGGCGAGATGCAATGGGCCTCCGATCCCTTCTAGTGTCCCGGGATAATTGCGGTCTTGATCTCGCCGGTGCGGTCGAGCATGCGACGCAATACCTGCTGCAGACGAGAGAGCGGGGCTTCGCCAGTGACATAATCTGTGCTCTTGATCTTCTTCTCGCAGATCAGGGCAAATGCCCGGCGGACCATGTCCGGAGTGTGATGGAAGGTCGCCTTCAGCGTGATCTCGGAATAGTGCAGGCGGTTGGTGTCAAGCTCGACCTTGGTTCCGCTGGCGCAGCCGCCGAAGAAGTTCACGGTGCCGCCTTTGCGCACCATGTCTACCGCCCACTGCCATGCCTCCGGACGTCCCACCGCCTCAATCACTGCATCGGCGCCCCGGCCGCCGGTGAGCGAATATACCGCATCGATTGGATTCGCGACCTTCGTGGTCTGCACAATCGCGCCAGCGCCAAACTTGCGGGCCGCATCGACCTGCTCATCCCGCTTGACCACGGCGATCACATTCATGCCGCTTACTTTGGCGACCTGCATGAACATCAACCCAATCGGGCCACCGCCGATCACTACCACGCTGTCGCCAATCTCGGCGCCGGTTTCGTGCAATCCCCGCAGCACGCACGCCAGCGGCTCGGTAATGGCGGCAGCTTCAAAACTCACGCCGGAAGGGATGGCCAGCATATTGGCTTCTACGATGCGGCGTGGCACTTTGATGTACTCCGCATACGCTCCGTTATTGAAGAGCAGGTCCTCGCAGAGGTTTTCCTGGTGTTTCGAGCAATAAAAGCAGGCCCCGCAAGGCGCGGAGTTCAGCGCGACCACCCGCATACCTTTTTTAAAGCTCCTTACCCCAGCTCCGACCTCTTCGATAATTCCGGAAAGCTCATGGCCGAACAACGCCGGCGGAGTAATCATGCGGGCATGGTAGCCACGCTGAAAGACCTTGAGATCGGTGCCGCAGGTGAGCGCGACCTCGACTTTGATCAGGACCTCGCCATCTTCGACGCGAGGAATCGGCACCCTCTCGATTTTTACGTCCTGCTTGCCATAGAGGACCGCTGCTGTCATTTTTCCGTTCACGAAAGTTTTACCTGCTCCGTTCTTCACTACGTTTTCATATACCGGGCTGAATGACGATCTTCATCGAATCCGGCTTCGGATTTGCCGCCAGTTGGAGTCCTTCCACGCCGCTCCGCAGCGGGAAGCGGTGAGAAATCAGCCCTGCCAGATCGACCTCGCCGCTGAACACCAACCGGACGGTCTCATCCTGCAAATCGACCGAGGCGCTATAGGAGCCGAGCAGCGTCTTTTCGTCTACGCAAACCGCCGCAGGATCGATCACCGCTTCGCTGCGCACCGTCTGGGCAAACAGCATCACCCTGCCGCCGTAGCGTGCCGCATCGATTGCAGACTGTATCAGGCTGTTGGCGCCAACCGCCAGAATGACCGCGTCCGCTCCACGCCCTTCGGTCAGGCTCCGGATGCGCTCCACCACGTTCTCCTGCGCGGCAGCAATTGTCTCCTGGATACCGTAGCTATTAGCTATTGTAAGCCTCTGCTGATGTAAATCGGAAGCTACTACTCTGGCTCCGGCGCGCTGCGCCAGCACCGCCAGAATAATGCCGATCGGCCCCTGGCCGATTACCAGCACCGTCTCACCCGGACGCAGATTCAGCGCCTCAATCCCCTTCAGGCAGGTATTGACCGGCTCTACAAAAGCAGCCTGCTCGAAAGAGACCTCATCGGGGATTTTGACCACCCCACGATTCACAATCCAATCCATTACCCTCACGTACTCCGCAAAACCGCCGCCTGAGGGCTCAAAGCCGGCAGTACAACCTACCTTCTTGTACACCGGACATTGCGCAAAGACCTTATGCCGGCAGTAGTAGCAACTCCCACAGGGAATATGATGAAAGACCATTACCCGGTCGCCCACCATAAAGTTGGAGACCCCAGCGCCTACTCCGGCCACCGTGCCCGAAGTCTCATGACCAAATATGCGCGGCGCGGAGTGCGAGCCAGTGCTGATCTTCTTTAGATCGGTCCCGCAAACGCCGCAGGTGTGTACCTTGATCAGGATCTCGCCCGCGCCAATCTCGGGTACGGGTACGGTTTCGATGCGAACATCGTTGATGCCGCGATACACCGCTGCCCGCATCGTGGAAGGCACTACAGTATCGAGCGATGGGGACATTGAGGTCGCTGAAGAGGCCATTCTGTTACTCTGATTTTACCTTGAATTGCGGGACTTCTACGAGCTTTGCCATCCGCCCAAATTCACCCCTGGAGATGTACTCCTTTAGTTTTCCATTCAAAGCTTTAGCCGCAATGGCGCTGTTTTTTGCCAGAAGACGAATGGCAGGCCATTGCCCAGGATGGAAGGCAAGATGAGCCAGAAACTTCAGGTAGTTAAATTTTCCATTTTCGGCAATAAAGCCGCTCAAATCCGGCAGCGTGACATCGGCCTCGTCGGAGATGGCCTTTAACGCTAAAAACGGAATGCCTGCTCTCTCGGCGCTTGCCGCAACCGCAACCGCCTCCATATCGATGATCTGCGCGTTATAGCTTTGGCGCAGCGCTGCCTTCCGCTTTGCGCCGGCAATGCCGCCGATGGAAACCAACACACCTGCGCCGGAGATGGCCCTGTATGCCCGTCCCGTCTCCTCCGAAAGAACCGTTGCAGGAAGCACTACGTCTCCAACATGCAATGAGGGATCGAGCGCGCCGGCAAATCCAACCGACGCCAGCAAATTGGGCTGGATGACCTGAATGAGCGCCTCTGCCGCCGCGGCCGCCGCTTTCTGTCCAATTCCCGCACAGATTACGAAAACATTATCTTGCGAGTAACAACGGAAGCGGGTGCCGGGCAATCCTTGTACTGAGCTGAAGGTGGAAAGCAGTTCCTGGATCTCGCGCTCCAGGGCGGCAATGATTCCGATTTTGTAAGGCTGCGCCATCTCTAACGCGCCACCATGCCGTGGGCTTCCCTGCCGGTCACATATCCATGGGATTGAAACCACTCCACTGCGCGCCGCAATGCGGCTTCCACGGGCACGATCCGGTATCCTAATTCACGTTCCGCTTTTTCTGAAGATGCGAACATCTTCTTTTTTCCCATACGCACCGCTTCAATCGTCGCGCGCGGCTCTTTTCGCAAAACCACTCCGGTAAAAAATTGGTCGAACGCCGCAAATCCCATAGCAACGCTGTGCGGCACCTGAATGGTGGGAGACGGTAGGCCGGTGATAGCGGAGAGTCTGTCTAAAAGCTGCTTCAGCGTAAGGTTCTCTCCGCCCAGGATATAGCGTTCCCCGGGACGGGCCTTCTCAAAGGCGAGAATGTGTCCGCGCGCCACCTGGTGCACATCCGCCAGATTCAATCCAGTGTCCACATAGGCGGGAAACTTGCGCTTGAGAAAGTCCAGGATGATCCGCCCGGTGGGAGTCGGCTTGATGTCCTGCTCACCGATTGGAGTGGTGGGATTCACCATCACGACGGGCGCGCCGTTGCGTCCCGCTTCCAGCGCCACCTCTTCGGCCATAAATTTGGAGCGCTTGTAATGGCCGATCATCTGCTCCAGAGAGACCGGGTCCGCTTCCTTTACCGATCTTCCATCGCCAATAAATCCCATGGTCGCAACACTGCTGGTATAGACCACCCGTCGGACCTTTGCCTCTGCCGCCGCCCGGATGATGGCGCGCGTGCCCTCGACATTGGCGCGGTACATCTCCTCCGGATTGCGCGTCCACAAACGGTAATCGGCGGCAACATGAAAGACGGCATCGCAGCCCTGCATTCCTTTGCGTAACGATTCAGGATCGCGAAGGTCGCCAATCACACGATCTCCGCGTAGCCTGGCGATGTTTTCCAGGCGGCTCTCCCGGCGCACCAGCAGGCGCAACTCCGCGCCTTGCGCAGAAAGGGCCTGCGCCACATGGCTGCCAACAAAGCCCGTCGCTCCAGTTACAAATGCTCTCATCGGAGGTTCCCAGTTTGATTTTCGAGCAGATGAATCGCAAAACGCACACAAAAAGTAAGAGGCACGACCAAAATCGTGCCTTCGATTACCGCCTCGGAAGCAAATTCTTACTCGAGCGCCTCGGGAGCCAGCCCGATATTTTGCTCCCCTGCGGCCCTCTTCTCCCAGTATTTTTTAATCCAGGCCTCCCAACTCCGGCCGGCGGCGGTATCGCGTCCGGTGAAGGCCAGAGCGGCGATTTCAGAGTATGGGACCGAGACCTTTTCGCTGGAATCCTTCGGGAAAACCCGGACGGTCGATTCAGCCAGCGTCCTGCCTTTGCGCCGGTCGAAGATATAGCCTTCGATCTTGCTCCCATTTTTCCGGGTGATGGTCACATCTCCGCGATAGTCGAATGCCCTTTCCAGCGCCTCGTATACCTCTGTCTCGCTGGCCAGCTCCGGGATCCATCCTTCCAGCTTGTCGTGCTGCGTTCCAGGCGCGACTTCCAGCGCGTCCGGATTTGCCGTCTTTGGCTGGTGCTCTGAAGATTGCGCTGAGGTGGAACTCATGCCCGGGTCTCCTCAAGCTGGGACGAAGCTGCATCGATCTGGACCAGCGGATTGTAAGCGTGCATCGGCCGCACTGTCTCGTTAAGAAGCTTCTCGGCTTCCTCGTCTTTGTATTTGGTAAACAGCACCGCGCGGGCAGTGGCAAGAAGTCCGCGGACGGAGCTGAAGGTTTGATTCACGGCCGAGGCCTCATAACCGCTGTGCACCATGCAATTGGCGCATTGCGGGTTGCCGGACTCGGTGCCGTAGCGCTCCCATTCCGTGGCCTCTATCAATTCCTGGAAGCTTTCCGCATAGCCGTCCTGCAGCAGATAGCATGGCTTTTGCCAGCCAAAGACGTTGTAGGTCGGCATGCCCCAGGGCGTGCAGGAGAAATCCCGCTTGCCCATCAGGAACTCAAGAAAGAGCGGCGAGGCGTTAAAGCGCCAGTTGGCCTTGCGGTTGGAGAGGATGGCGCGAAAGAGCCGACGCGTGCGCGCCCGGCCAAGGAAATGCTTCTGGTCCGGCGCTTTATCGTAAGAGTATCCGGGAGAGAGCATCATGCTCTCTACGCCCAACTCCATCATCTCATCGAAGAAGCCGCGCACGCTCTTGGGGTCGGCGCCATCGAACAGCGTGGTGTTGGTTGTGACCCGGAAGCCGCGCCGCAGTGCCTCTTTAATTCCTTCCACCGCCGCCTCGTAGCCGCCTTCCCGGCAGACGGAGAAATCGTGGTGCTCGCGCTGGCCGTCCAAATGGACAGAGAACGAAAGATATTTACTCGGCTTGAAAAGGTCGAGCTTTTCTTTGAGCAGCAGCGCATTGGTGCACATGTAAACGTACTTCTTGCGCGCCACCAGTCCGGCAACAATCTCATGAATGCGCGGGTGCAGCAAAGGCTCGCCCCCGGGAATCGAAACGAACGGGACGCCGCATTCCTCCACCGCGCGGAAGCATTCCTCCGGCGAGAGGTCCCTCTTTAAGATGTGCGCCGGATACTGGATTTTTCCGCAGCCCGCGCAGGCAAGATTGCAGCGGAAAAGCGGCTCGAGCATCAGGACCATGGGATAGCGCTTCTTCCCTGCCAGCTTCTGCTTCAGGACGTAGGTTGTTACCGTCAACATCTGAGAAATTGGTACTGCCACTCGGCTCCTCCTGGACTACTGCTCGTTCCGCGCCTGCATGGCCTTTTGATAAGTGGAAAGCGCCAACAGCGGAAAAAAGTTTCTGTAAAGATGATAGGCGAGATAGAAGACCCGCGGAAAGCCCGTGCCGGTATATTGCGGCTCGTCCCACGATCCATCGCGCCTTTGCGTGCGCAACAAATAAATTATGCCCTTGGCCACGGAATCGCTGCGCAGGTCTCCGGCGGCCAGCAATCCAAGAATGCCCCAGGCCGTCTGCGAAGGCGTGCTGGGACCGATTCCCTTGGTATTGGGATCGTCATAGGAGCCGCAGGTCTCTCCCCAGCCGCCATCGGAGTTCTGGATCGACCTCAGCCACTCCGCCGCCTGCTGGACATACGGTTCATGGTTCCATACCCCGACCGCCTCCAGGCCGCGCAGCACCTGCATCGTCCCGTAGATGTAGTTCACGCCCCAACGGCCAAACCAGGAGCCGTCCGGCTCTTGTTCGCGGGCGATGAACTCGATGGCCTTTTTTACCCGCTTGTCGCGCTGGTCATAGCCGTACGTCGCCAGCATCTCGATCACGCGCGCGGTAATGTCCACCGTGGCGGGATCCAGCATGGCATTGTGATCGGCGAATGGAATGTGCTGAAAGACCATCTTGTCGTTATCTTTATCGAACGACGCCCAGCCGCCATTCTTGCACTGCATGGCAAAGATCCACTTGATTGCCCGCTGTGCTACCTCGTGCTGATAACGCTCGCGCGGGTTGGCCACCTTGGAGAGCGCCAGCAGCACCATCGCCGAATCGTCCACATCGGGATAGAACTCGTTGTTGAATTCGAAGTACCAGCCGCCCGGCTCGGTGTTCTTCACCTTTACCGCCCAGTCCCCTTTGTGGCGTACTTCCTTTGACAGGATCCAATCGGCGGCCTTCAACATGCGGGGATCGTTTTTCGAGACCCCCGACTCGCCCAGCGCGAACATGGCATACGCCGTGTCCCACACCGGAGACATGCAGGGCTGCATACGGAAGGTGGCGTCGGAGTGGCCCTCCGCTCCGTCCTCTTCGATGCCGAGCTTTTCGAACTCATCCACTGCGCGGATGAATTGCGGGTCGTCGGCGGAGTATCCGAGGCAGCGCAGCGCGATGATGGAATTCATGATGCCGGGATAAATTGCCCCCAGGCCGTCGCTTTTTTCAAAGCGCTCGAGCATCCACTTCTCCGCTTTTTTCAATGCGATGGAGCGCAGTGGGCGCACGTGCACGCGTTCAAAGTAGTGGGCGATATTGTTGAGGACCAGGAAGAAATTACGCCAGCTGAACTTTTCCTTCGACCATCGCAAGTAAAGATTGCAGTTCTCCCGCCCTCCCGGGAAAAGTTCTCCGATACTCATCTCCGCCGGGACCTTCTTAAACGGCTTCTTCGCGTAAGCGATCGAAAGCGGCACCAGAATGGCGCGCGACCACGACGAAATCTCGTAAAGATTGAACCAGAACCAGTTCGGGAACAGCACAATCTCCGGTGGGATTGCAGGTACGGCGTTGTAATCGTATTGACCGAAGAAGCAGAGATATAGCTTGGTGAAGGTATTAACTTCGGTAGCGCCGCCCAGCGCAAGAATGCATTGGCGCGCTTCTTGCAGCACGGGATGCTCGGCGGTGAATCCGGCCAGCTTTAGTCCGAAATAAGCCTTCACCGAGGCGCTTATGTTGGAGGGACCGCCCTGGTAGATGGGCCATCCTCCATCCTCATTCTGGTGGCGGAGAATTTCCCGGGCCGCTGCCTGGATGCGCTCGGGATTGCTTGTCCCTAAAAGGGCGTGCAGAAGAATGTAATCCGACTCCAGCGTGGTGTCGGCTTCGAGCTCGCCACACCAGTAGCCGTCCTCATGCTGGGCGGAAAAAAGGTAGCGGCGGGCAGCGTCCATGGTGGCCGCAACCCGGCTTACAATATCATCGATCTTCCCGCGCACGAGTTGGGCCGGGCGTTCCGATGTTGTAGGGGAGAAATCTTCCATATCATTCAGCAGCAACAGCAACCTGACCGGATCGAGGGGCAGCCTGGATGGCCTGCACAATCTCCGCCGGAAGCCCAAAGCGCACGTTCTCCGGCATTACCTCAACCTCCTGGACATTGGTAAACCCTTCCTTCGCCAAAAACTCTACGACCTGCTGCACCAGGATCTCAGGAGCGGAAGCCCCTGCCGTGAGCGCGACCGTCTTTACCCCGGCCAGCCACTCCGGCTTGATCGATTTACAGGTTTCGATGAGATACGAAGGCGTATTCAGATTCACCGCCACTTCCACCAGCCGGTTGGAGTTGGAGCTATTGACCGAGCCTACGACCAGCAACAGATCGGGATCGTAATCCTGCTTGATCACCACATTCTTCACTGCAACCTGCCGGTTCTCGGTGGCGTAGCAGATGTCCTGGGCATGAGGCCCTTGAATATTGGGGAACTTCCGCTTCAGCGCCTGGATAATGTCATGCGCCTCGTCCAGGCTCAAAGTAGTTTGCGTGAGATACGCGACACGATTGGGGTCCGGCACCGTCAGCGTCTCTACCTCTTGCGGACTGCCCACCACCTGGGTCACGTTGGGGGCCTCTCCTAATGTCCCGATGATCTCGTCGTGGTCGCGATGCCCGACCAGGATCAGCGAGTATCCCTTTTTGGCAAAGTTGATCGCCTCTACGTGGACCTTGGTGACCAGCGGGCAGGTGGCATCGATCACGCGCAGCTTGCGCGACTGGCTGGCCTCGCGCACCTCGGGAGAAACTCCGTGGGCGCTGTAGATTACCCGGGCGCCGGCGGGAACTTCGTCTACGCTGTCCACAAAAATCGCGCCTTTGGCCGCCAGCTCATCCACCACATAGCGGTTATGCACGATCTCTTTGCGCACATAAATGGGCGCGCCAAAGGTTTCGAGCGCAATACGCACAATATCGATCGCGCGCACCACCCCGGCGCAGAACCCCCGGGGCTTCAGAAGGAGTAGAGTTTTAGGTTCAGTTGTCACGTTCATCTTAATAGCTTCAGTATAGCTGGAAACCTTTGATTATTCACCGTAAAGTACAGGAGAGGCACCCGGCAGGTCAACGCAAATGACAGAAAAAGCAGGAATTAGCATTGATTGGCAGGTAGTTGCAGCGAATGGGACGAAAACTGCCTTCCTCCCCGCAAAATAGCCGTATTCAGGCGTTTTCTCCGCCTTAAACACTCATTTTGAGCATCTGCTCGGCATGTTCCAGGGAGCTTTGAGTGAGAGTCGCCCCGCTTAACATCCGGGCGATCTCTTCGGCCTTCTCTTTTTGAGAAAGTCGACGCACGAAGATTTTGCTCCTTCCCGCCAACTCTCTCTTTTCGATCCCATAGTGGTGATCGGCGAAAGAGGCAATCTGGGGCAAGTGGGTAATGCAGAGCACCTGGTTATTGCGGGAGAGCGCCTTCAGCTTCTTCCCTACTGCCTCGGCCACGCGTCCGCCGATGCCAGTATCGATTTCGTCGAAGATCAGAGTGCGTTGCCGCGTGCCGGCCGCCCTTGCTCCCTTTCCTCCGCCTTCTTCAATGCTGGTTTTGAGCGACAGCATGATGCGCGAGAGCTCCCCGCCGGATGCAGTCTCTTCCAGCGGCTTCAGCGGCTCTCCGGCATTGGCGGCGATCAGGTAAGCCACGCGGTCGAATCCGGAAGGCGACCAGTTCGCCGGATCGTCTGTAGCGGAAACCTCGACCTGGAATCGGGCCTTCATGACCAGATCCGCCAGTTGGGCTGCGACGGATTTTTCCAGCATCCTGGCGGCATTCTTGCGTTTTCTGGATAACTCCTGCGCGCCCCTGCGATAGGTGTTCGCCGCCTCTTCAAGCTGGTGGCGCAAGCGCTTGAGGATTGCGTCGCGATCTTCAAATTCGTCCAGCTTCTGCGCCAGCTCCGCGCCATAAGTAATGACCTCATCGACCGAGAGGCCATATTTCCGCTTGAGCCGGTCGAGCAGCTCCAGCCGGTCTTCCACCTCCGACAGGCGCTCCGGCGAGGCATCGATGTTCTGGGCGTAATCGCGCGCGCTTTCACTCACGTCCTGGAGGTTCGCTTCCGCCGAAATTAGAAGTTGCAGGGCCGCCTCAAAGTCGGGCTCAAAACGCGCCAGCTCTTCCAGATGCTTGCTCGCGGATCGAAGCGAGGCCAAAGCCGATGTGGAGGATTCATAGAGCGCGTCATAGGCGCCCATAGCGGCGGCATAGAGTTTCTCCGCATTGGCCAGCACGCGCTTTTCGTTGCCGAGCTTGATGTCTTCTCCGGCCTCCAGGCGCGCCTCGTCGATTTCTTTTTTCTGAAATTTCCATAGATCGAGCAGGCGCAAACGCTCTTGCTCGTCCCTCTCCATGGAGGATATTTTTTCCTGGATTCCGCGCCACGCAGCGTACTCCGCTGACAACGACTGGGAAGAGATTCCGGCAAAACTATCCAGCAGCTTGAGGCGCGACGCCGGATCGAAGGCCATCACCGTCTCGTTCTGCGCGTGGATCGAAGCCAGCTCCGGGGCAAGCTGCCTTAGGACCGCGACCGTGGCCGGCTGGTTATTGATCCAGACGCGTCCTTTGCCGTTCAGGGCGATCTCCCGCTTCAGAATCAGCTCTTCCCCTTCGGACTCAATTCCGTTCGCTTCCAGGACTTTTTCCGCGCCGGCGCCTTCCGGCACGAAGACGCAGGAGACTATGGCCTTTTCGGCCCCGTGGCGGACCATGTCAGAAGAGGATTTATCGCCCAGCAGCAGGGCCAAAGCGTCAATCAGGATGGATTTGCCCGCGCCCGTCTCGCCGGTAAGCAGATTCAGCCCGGAGGCAAACTCCACCACCACATTGTCTATCAGGGCATAATTTTCGACGCGCAGCTCAAGTAACACCGGGACCGCCTGCTGGAGAGAGGTGAGCGCAGTTTAGCATGAGGGCACATCTTCTTTTCATGGAGAAAATGGTTTGTTACCTTACAATCAAGATGATGACACCTTTGGCATTTTTAGGAACCTACGCCGTGGGCGAAATTGGAAACCTCATCGCCCAAACTGGACCGGTGGCAAAAACTGTTTTGATCATCCTGTTGATTTTCAGCCTCTTCTCCTGGTCCATAATCTTTTCCAAGTGGTCGAGCATGCGGCGGGCGCGGACGCAGAGCGGTCGCTTCCTGCGCGCCTTTCGCAAGGCCATGCGCCTGCAGGACGTCTCCGCAGTCTCCGAGCAGTTCAAGCCCAGCCCGCTGGCGACGGTCTTTGAGCATGGTTATGAGGAATACCGCCGCCAGACGAGCGGCGCAGGCGTCCCGCGCAACCTGATGGCAATCCAGCGCGCCACCCAGATCGCCTCGTCGGAAGAGCTTACCCGCATGGAGCAGCGGCTGCCATGGCTGGCGACCACCGGCGCCGTCACCCCGTTTGTCGGCCTCTTTGGAACGGTATGGGGCATCATCGACGCCTTCCAGGGACTCGGCAATGCGGGAGCGGCCACCCTGCGCGCGGTCGCGCCCGGAATCTCTGAGGCGCTGATTACCACCGCAGCCGGCCTCTTTGTCGCTATCCCGGCGGTGATTGCCTATAACCAGTTCTCGCACCAACTGCGTGAATTTGGCGCGCGCATGGACGATTTCAGCCTTGAGTTCCTAAATGTAGTTGAAAACAGCAGCGCAGCCGCTCCGGTTACAGGCCGCGCCACCCAGCGCGTTCTCGACTGAGGAGAGATTATGGCTTTTACCACCTCTCAGGGACGAACCCAGAGCTCACTATCCGATATCAACGTCACTCCATTGGTGGACGTGGTGCTGGTGTTGCTCATCATTTTTATGCTGACCGCGCCGGTACTTCAATCCGGGATTGAAGTTTCGGTGCCTAAGACCAAGACGGTAAAGGAGATCACCGAACCGCGCCTGGTGCTCTCGATCGACCGGGAACAGCGCGTTTTTCTGGGCAGTGATGCGATCAATGTGAATGAAATTCCCACCACTCTGCGAGGAAAGGTCCACGACCCCACCAAGCAGGCTATTTATCTGCGGGCTGACGAGAATGTGCCCTTTGGGGTCTTCGCCGCCGTGATGGACGCGGTGAAACAAGCGGGAATCACCAATGTAAGTATCGTGACGGAGCCCTGGCAGGAGAAGAATGCCGTACGCTGATGTATTCGAAGTCCGCGAACCGTGGGGCCGCCCGCTCACTGTGTCCGCCGTACTGCATATTGTGTTGTTTGGCGGAATCATCGCCTACACCGCCTACCTCGGACGCAGCGGAGAAAATTGGGGAGGATCGACCACCGGGCAAGGGACCATCAGCGCGAATCTGGTAAGCAGCGCCGCAATTCCCCTGCCTCACCCGGAGGTCCCGGCGAAGAGCATTGTCGCCAACGAGTCTCCCGGCCTCTCCCAGTCGCAACCTAAAGTAGAGCCGCAGCCTGAAGAGAAAAGTATCCCCATCCCGCTGGAGCATAAGACCAAGCCCATCCCGGCGCAGAAGCCGCGAGTCTCCACCGAGAGCAAGCCTAAGCCGGTCGAGCAGGCCAGCAATGTGGTTCCCTTTGGCCAAGGCGGCCAGTTGCAGCAGCATTTTGCCATCTTTCACAATTCCAGCGGAACCATGGGCATCAGCATGGGCTCCGGCGGCGATTTTGGAAGCCGGTACTCGTGGTATGTGGAGGCAGTCCGGCGCAAGGTCTCCGACAATTGGCTGCGGTACGAAATCGATCCCCACATCCCCAGCGGAGAGCGGGTCTACCTGGTCTTTGACATCCTGCGCAGCGGACAGCCAGTAAACGCGCAGGTTGAAAAATCGAGCGGAATTCCCTCGCTGGACCAATCGGCCGTGCGCGCGCTTCAGCGTATCGATACCTTTGGGCCATTGCCCAACGATTACGCCGGAAGCCGGGTCGCTGTGGAATTTTATTTCGAGAAATAGCTGTAGATTTTTTATGTAATCCAATACTCGGAAAGGCCGTTGTAATGAAAACAGATTTTCTCAAGCCGGACGCTCGATTCATCACCGCTTTCATAGTTTTGCTTTTAGCGAGCCTCAGCGCATGGGGACAGCAATCCATCGACCAGATTCGTACCGGCACCAACCTGGGCGTGGATAAAGTACGCATCGCGGTGCCCGACTTCAAAGCCGCATCCGCCATCGCTAATCCCGATCTGCTTACCACCTTCAACACCACGCTTTTTTCCGACCTGCAGAACGCCGGCATCTTCGATGTGGTCTCTAAAAGCTTCTATCCTTTGCAACAGCCGGGGACGCCGCAGGAGATCAAGCTGGACTCATGGGGCAATCCTCCGGCAAACGCCGCCATGGTGGCCTTCGGGAATATGGGCGTCAGCGGCGAGGAGATGAACGTCTCCGGTTGGCTCTTTGACGCAAAAAACAGCGCCGCGCCGCAGGTATTGGGAAAGCAGTATCGCGAATCGGCCAACGTGGACAACGCGCGTCTGATCGCCCACAAATTTGCCGACGAGATTATCTTCCGCTTGGGTGGAGGCATTCCCGGTATCGCCGAGAGCAAAATATATTTTGTAAAGTCGATACGCCCCGGACACAAAGAGATCTGGCAAATGGACTATGACGGGGCTGGACAGAAGGCCGTAACCCATTCCGGCTCCATCGCTCTTTCTCCGCGAGTTTCACCGGACAATTCCCGCATGGCTTTTGTGGAGCTTGGACATGAGGGCGCCCAGATCAAGATGTATTCGTTCGACCTTGGGCGCCTGGTCAGTTTTCCCCGCTTTGGCGGCACCACAATTTCTCCCGCATGGTCGGCGGATGGCAGCAGGCTGGCCTTCTCCTCTTCCCGCACCGGCGACCCTGAAATCTATACCACCAATGCCGAAGGCGGCGACCTGCATCGCGTTACCGAATCCCGCGGTCCCGATGTCTCGCCCGCCTGGAACCCAAAAACCAACGCGCAGATTGCATGGGTGAGCGGTCGCACCGGCCTGCCCCAGATTTACACCATGGAATCCGATGGGACCAACGTGCAGCGCATGACGGATACCGGCTATGCCGTCTCTCCCTCATGGTCTCCCAACGGGCAGTTCCTGGTCTTCGCATGGACCCGCAGCTATGGCCCCGGCGTCCCGGGCAATCAGGACATTTACATCATGGACATTGCCAGCAAGCAATGGACGCAGTTGACGCATGAGTCCGGAAGCAATGATTTCCCCTCCTGGTCTCCGGATGGGCGTCACATCGTCTTTCAATCCACGCGTACCGGCACATCGCAGATATGGACGATGCTGGCGGACGGCACCCAGCAACGGCAGCTGACCGTCTCCGGGAAAAATGAAGAGCCCGACTGGAGTTTCAAATGAAACTTTCTAGTAACGCTCATTTTCTGTTTGTGAGTACCGGAACGCGCTTCCTGTTATAAACTTCACTTTTATTTTTCTTTTTCCGCATTGTGATTTGTCACAAATATTATTGGAGGAACAGAGGTGAATAGCAGATTTGTTGAATCAGTTCGAATTGCGGCGTTGACGACCATTCTTCTCATTGCCGGTTGTCATAAAAATTCAAAGCCGACCGCGCCGCCACCGCCCCCACCGCCAGCTCCGTCGGCGCCTACCGCGACCCTTTCGGCAAATCCCGCCACCGTGAATGCCGGGCAAGCGACGCAGCTTACATGGAATACCGAGAATGCGACGGATGTGTCCATTGACGGCATCGGAAAGGTCGATCTCAACGGTTCACAGAGCGTGACTCCGACTGCGTCCACCACCTATCATCTCGTGGCCAAGGGCCCGGGCGGCCAGCAGGAAGCCACCACCCGCGTAACCGTGAATACTCCTCCACCGGTCGAGGCTGGCACTCCTGCGCCTACCATGACCGACCAGCAGCTCTTCGAGCAAAACGTTAAGGACGTCTTCTACGACTACGATAGCTATCAGCTGCGCCCCAACAATCAGCAGCAACTGGCGGCAGCGGCGCAGGTAATCAATCAGCACCCGAACTGGAAGGTGCGGATCGAGGGCTACTGCGACGAGCGTGGCTCAACCGAATACAATATGGCTCTGGGAGAAAGTCGCGCCCAGACCGCGAAGCAGGCGCTGGTTTCGGCAGGCGTAGACGGCTCGCGCATCTCCACCATCAGCTACGGCAAGGAGAAGCCCTTCTGCACCCAGTCCACCGAAGAGTGCATGCAACAGAACCGCCGGGCGCATTTCATGCTGGCCCAGTAACCAAGGTTGTTTCCAGTGCATATTGCATTTCAACCGGGGACCTGCTTTCATCCACAGCAGGTCCCTTGTTTTGTTAGGATTAACTTGAGAGAAAGAGTTCCCCGCGCGGCGCCTTCTGAAAATCCGCTTTTACGTGGGACAGCAACTCTGCATCGAATAAATATTATGAAGACACTACGTTTTTCTGTTCCCTTGCTGGCCGGCTTAATGCTCATCACAGCAGGTCCAGCCCGTGCCGCCAATAAAGATATGGTCCAGCTGCAAACCCAGGTGCAGGCGCTCCAGGACGAGATGGCGCGCATGCAGCAGTCGTTTGACGAGCGTATGGGCGTGATGAAGAACCTCATCGACCAGACGACCGACAACATCAATCGCATGAACCAGAGTCTTGATGGGGTCACCAAGACCTTGCAGCAGCAGACCACCGATCAGGGATCGAAGGTCGACCAGGTCTCCGGCCAGATCCAATCGCTGCACGATTCGGTGGACGAGCTGAAAGCGCGTCTGGCGAAGGTCGGCAAGCAACTCGACGATATCCAGGCGGCGCAACAGAACCTCCAGTCACAACCTGCGACTGGCGCTCCTGCCGGTGCCGTGCAGCAACCCGGCGCGCAGCCACCACAAGCCCAGGCGCCGCCCGCCGATGTGCTCTACAATAATGCGCTGCGCGATTACAACGCCGCCAAGTACGACTTGGCCGTCCAGGAATTCTCGGATTATTTGAAGTTCTATAACAATACCGACCTGGCGGGAAACGCCCAATACTATCTGGCGGACATTGAATATCGTCAGGGGCAGTATCCCAAGGCAATTCAGGATTACGATAAGGTCCTGGAGGAGTATCCCGGCGGAAACAAGGCCGCCGCAGCCCAACTCAAGAAGGGGTATGCATTGCTGAACGTTGGCCAGCGCGATGCCGGCACCCGCGAACTAAGATCTCTAATCGCCCGCTATCCGCGCTCCCTGGAAGCGCAACAGGCGAAAGACCGCTTGCGTCAGTTGGGGGCCGCTCCCACGGCCTCCAAACCCAGTCCTGGCCGGCGCCGGCAATAAGTTAGCTCCCGATCGAACCATCTACACGTCTTCGTCTTACGCCCGCCCCGATTGCTTATAAAATCATTGCAAATCTCAGCACTTGGGAAGAGAGAAACGCAGCTCTCGTTGCGCTCCGCTTACTATTAACTCCAGTGTGCCTCCGGCAGCCTCGGCAATACGCTGGCTTATAGCGACGGAAAGGGCACGCCCATCCATCGTTGAGCCGCGTGTGGCAAATGGATGAAAAAACTTTTCCGGCACTCGCGCCTGCGGCCCGCTCCGATACACACAGGAGAGGCAGATATGCTCTGGGCCTTCTGCAATATTTAAAGAAACACGCTCACCTGCCGCGCAATCTGTACTCGCTTCAATGAATAAATTGATGAGCGCGCGTTGCAGACGCCCTGGATGGATGCGCGTCAAGGGCCCAGCCGGCGCAGGAGACTTTTTCCAGATGAAATTGGCGGTGTGGGGTCCGATCTGGCTCAGGGCGTTGCTCGCGCTCTCTCCAAATTCAACAGATTCCTGGATATCTCCGGGATCGAGCGCCTCGCTCAAATCGCGCACCGCATTGACCAGGTCGATCAAATTCTCCGTCAACCCCCTTGCCTGGCCCACTGCTTCCCTCAGCTTGGCTTCACTGCCTTGGGAGGCAAACTCAAGGCAAAACCGCAACGAGGTGGCAGGTTGACTGAGTTTGTGATTGATCTCTCGGAGGAACTCGACCTGCTCTTTGCGAAAGGAAGCGAGCTTCCCCGCCTGTAGACCGTTCACCGGCTTCGGCGGCGTGCCATTCGGCCTGTCATGCCGCCCTGGCTGTTCCAGATTTTCGGGAGCGGCGGCGCAAGAAGATTTTCCCGAGACTTCTTTATGCATTTGCAGCGGCCCGCGCAAGATACATGGCTTCCGGCGCTGCTGACCCGAGCTGATAGCCTTTTCCCCGTATGGTATGGATCAGCTTGTGATCGTGGCCGCCGTCAATCTTGCGGCGCAGGTAATTGATGTACACATCGACAATGTTGGTCATGGTGTCGAAATTGAGGTGCCAGACATTTTCGATGATCATGGTCCGCGTCACCGGCCGGCCGCAGTTCAGCATGAGGTATTCCAGCAGGGTGAATTCTTTGGGTGTAAGTTCGATCAGCTGTCCTGCGCGCGTGACGGAGCGCTCCACCCTTCTCAGCTCCAGGTCCTCATAATTCAGGATGGAATCGGAGGAGCGGCCTTGCCCGCGACGGAGCAGCGCCCGGACCCGGGCCGAGAGTTCGGTATAGGAGAACGGCTTGATCAGGCAATCGTCAGCGCCTAAGTCGAGACAGCGGACCCGGTCCTCCACTCGATTCCGCGCTGTCAGAATCAATACCGGAACGTTGCTCTGCTTCTCGCGCAGCTCCTGCAGTATCTCCACGCCATCCCCCGAAGGCAGATTGAGATCGAGGATCATCAAATCGTAGTTATTGGTCAATGCCTGGGCCTTGGCCTCCGCGCAGTCCTCTACGTGGTCTACGGTGTACGACTCGGCTTCCAGCCCGCGCTGCACAAACGAGGCCAAAGGACGATCATCCTCGACTACCAGAACGCGCATAAAATTCTCCTGTTTCTAATGAGGCGATACTTGCAATTGCGATTGTGCTTAATGAGAGCGGAAGGGTCAAATTAATTCTCATTAAAATTATGTGCCGAAAAGTTAATGAACGAATATTCAGAAACATTTTCGACACCGCTTTATCGAATTTCCTGCTGGCCGGAGCGGACGATAGACCTTTGCTTTCAACAACATGTTTCCCCCAAGCCCTATGCTGCTCTACTCCCGGAATTTGCATCTTAAAATTGCATATTGGCATTTCCAATCCCCGATCGGCTTAAGCATTGGCGCAACTTACTGATATTTCAGAAAAAGCTAGAAATCACGCATCCGGGTTCCAGCGGCAGCTTCCAGTAGGGGCAGAGCCTCTCCCGGAGGGTGGCACGCACTTTCGCGTATGGGCGCCAGCCCGAAAGAAAGTCGAGGTAGTCCTGCTTCAGGGCGGCCAGTCCCCTCTTGCGATGGAACTGCAAGCGGACCGGGGCGGCTATTTCGCTGGCCTGGTAGAAAAGGCTGCCGAAGGTACCCTCTACAAGTACCGCCTGGACGGCAAAGACGAATTTCCCGATCCTGCCTCGCGCTTTCAACCCGAGGGGCCGCATGGGCCTTCCCAGATAGTCAATCCCGCCCAATTCCAATGGACAGACCAAAACTGGCGCGGCATAGAAATCAGCGGCCAAATCGTTTACGAATTGCACATCGGGACATTTACTCCTCAAGGAACATATGAAGCTGCCAGCGCTAAACTGCCGTATCTGAAAGAGTTGGGCGTGAACGTAATCGAGATCATGCCGCTGGCCGATTTCCCCGGGCGCTTCGGCTGGGGCTACGATGGAGTGGATCTCTTTGCTCCCGCGCATATCTACGGAAAGCCCGAGCATCTCAAGCAGTTTATTAATCAGTCCCACAAGCTCGGCTTGGCGGTCATTCTCGATGTCGTCTACAACCACCTGGGGCCGGACGGCAACTATCTTACCCAGTTTTCACCGGACTACTTTACCGGCCAGCATCCCACCGAATGGGGAGAGGCGCTGAACTTCGATGGCCGGAACTGCCATGGTGTGCGCGAATTCTACCTTGCCAATGCCGAATATTGGGTCCGAGAATTTCATATGGACGGGCTGCGGCTCGATGCCACGCAGGCGATCCATGACTCGTCCGAGGACCACATTGTGGCCGCAATCGCGCGCCGGGTGCGCGAGTCGGCGGGGGAACGGGCGACCATCATTATTGCCGAGAACGAACCGCAACATGCGGTCCTGGCCCGACCCATCGAGTGGGGCGGTTATGGCATAGACGCCCTTTGGAACGACGATTTTCATCACAGCGCCCATGTTGCCCTTACCGGACACAAAGAAGCCTATTACACCGACCATTTGGGGGCCCCCCAGGAGTTCATCTCCGCCGCCAAATATGGTTTTCTGTTCCAAGGCCAGCGATATAGCTGGCAGAAAAAGTTGCGGGGGATGCCGGCGCTGGGATTAAAGCCTTCTTCGTTCGTCACCTTTCTGGAAAATCATGACCAGGTGGCCAATTCCGCGCGCGGCGCTCGCCTTCATAAGCTCACCAGTCCCGGCCGGTATAAGGCCATGACGGCGCTCTATCTGCTCGCGCCCGGCACACCTATGCTTTTTCAGGGCCAGGAATTTTTGTCCTCCGCTCCCTTCCTTTATTTTGCCGATCATGACGCAAAGCTCTCCCGCGCCGTCTTTCACGGCCGGAGAGAGTTCCTGGGACAATTCCCCAGCCTGGCGACACCGGAGATGCGCCAGTGCTTCGACGATCCCTCCGATGAGAAAACTTTTCTGCGCTGTAAGCTGGACTGGAGCGAATCGCAAACAAATCAAAATGCCTTGCAAATGATCAAAGACCTGCTGGCCTTACGCCGTGACGATCCCGGACTGCGCATGCAGGGCTGGGGCAAGCTGGATGGCGCGGTGCTCGGCCCGAATGCGTTTCTGCTGCGCTACTTTGTTGAAAACGACCAGGACCGCCTACTGTTGGTGAACCTCGGCATTGATCTTGAACTCTTGCACGCTCCCGAGCCGCTGCTTGCGCCGCCCCAGGGCAAGGTCTGGAGCGTAATCTGGTCTACGGAAGATCCCAAATACGGAGGTTGCGGGAGCCCGCATCCGGAGACGGACAATGGTTGGCGCATCTACGGAGAAGCGGCGCTGCTGCTGGCCCCGGTGAATGCTCCCTCGCAGGCCCAAAATGACGGCTTGAATAAATTCAATAAAAACGATAAGAGAAAAAGTTGAGTAAGCGCCCCCTTTACGTTCGGCCTGAAGACAGCCCGGAGCGTCGCGCCCTGGACCGTGTTACCCGCGCGCTCACCTGGAATGCGCAAACCGTTCCTGCCGAGGAATGGGAGGTACTGCTTACCCGCGAATGGCTGGTAACAAACGGGCTGGGAGGATACGCTTCCGGGACCATCTCCGGCGCCTCGACCCGCCGCTTCCACGGCCTGCTGATCGCGGCGCTCCCCTCTCCCCACGGCCGCACCATGATGTTGAACGATGTGACCGAGCAGATCATCTTTCCCAACGGCGACTCCTTCCAGCTCGGCGGAGAGGAAACCGCCTCCGGCAAAACCGATTTGCGCAGCGCCAAATATCTTACCCAGTTCAGCCTGAGGGCCGGCCTGCCGGTGTGGACATTCTCCCTGGGAGACGTGTTGCTCGAAAAGCGGCTCCATCTGGTGCATGCCCAGAATACGGTCCACCTCTCCTACAGCATAAAAGGGCCACACCCAGTCACGGTCCTGCTTCGCCCTTCGGTTTATTTCCGCTCTCATGAAGGGTCTCTCTCCGGCCTCAATATCCATTCTTATTCGCTGCACCCTGCCGGAAATAATGGCTGCGAAATATCGAATGGCTCCAACCTCGGTCCGCTTCGCCTCTTACTCCATGGGGAACAGGCGAAACTCGATGTTGATTCCGCCGAAACCCCCGATTTGCGCTTTCGCATCGAGCAAAGCCGGGGATACGACTTCCAGGGCAATCTGTGGTCGCCGGGCTTTTTCAGCTTCAATCTTCAGCCGGACGGCGTGGCCACATTGATCGGTTCCACGGAACCATGGGAGATTGTGCGCGCCCTTCAGCCGGAAGAGGCGTTGCATTCTGAATTTGAGCGCCGCCGCCGCTTGCTCAGCCATGTTCCGCTGGCGGCCAGCGAAGAGATCGCGGCGGAGATGGTGCTGGCGGCAGACCAGTTCATCATCACTCCCGCCGGGCGACTCCTGGATGAAGCGCGCGCGCTTGCCGCCGGGGATGAGGTCCGCACCGTGATCGCCGGTTATCACTGGTTCACCGATTGGGGACGCGACACCATGGTCAGCCTGGAAGGGCTTACGCTCACCACCGGCCGCCATGTGGAAGCCGGTTACATCCTGCGCACCTTTGCGCAGTACATACGCGACGGGCTGATCCCCAATATGTTCCCGGAAGGCAAGAATGATGGCCTTTACCACACCGCTGATGCTACCCTCTGGTTTTTTCATGCCGTAAAGCGTTACATGGATTTCACCAGCGACCGGGCAACACTGCGATTGCTACTGCCTCATTTGATTGACATCGTGAACTGCCATCTGCAGGGGACGCGCTTTGGCATCAAAGTGGGTCCCGAGGACGGCCTGCTGCGCCAGGGTGCGGAGGGCTACCAGCTCACCTGGATGGACGCCAAGGTCGGCGATTGGGTGGTAACGCCGCGCCGGGGCAAGGCGGTGGAGATCAATGCCCTCTGGTATAACGCGCTTCGCCTGCTGGAAAGCTGGACGCGCGAAGAGCGCAACGACAATCTTGCCGGCGTTTACGCCGCCCATGCCAAACGCGCTCATGAGAGCTTCAACCGGCGCTTTTGGTATGCACAAGGCCGGTATCTCTACGATGTAATCGATGGGGAAAACGGGGACGATGCGGCGTGCCGTCCAAACCAGCTCTTTGCTATCTCTCTAGACCATCCCGTCCTGGAGCGTAAATACTGGGAGCCGGTCCTCGATGTAGTCCGCGAAAAGCTGCTTACCCCAGTTGGCCTGCGTTCGCTCTCAGCCGGCCATCCGGATTACAAGCCGCGTTATGATGGCGACCTGCGCGCCCGCGATGCCGCTTACCATCAAGGCACGGTCTGGGGATGGCTGATCGGTCCATTTGTAGACGCTTACCTGAAGCTGCATCCGCACGACTCGCGTACGGCGCGAGGCTTTCTGGAAGGTTTTACCCACCATCTGAATGAAGCCTGCATCGGCTCAGTAAGCGAGATCTTCGATGCCGCCCCCCCATTCACGCCCCGCGGCTGCATCGCCCAGGCGTGGAGCGTTGCCGAGCTCCTGCGCTGCTGGGTCAAGACCGCTGGCGTCAGTGCGCAAAGACGCGATGCTGCGGCTTAGGCATCGTCCGATCGCCCATGCGATCTCTCCATAGCATGGCGTTCAACTGCTGCGTGTCGGCGGCATCGGCATGGGAGAAATCCATCTTTTCTGAGGCCGCCGCACCCGGTCCCTTTGTGGGATTCACCTGGTAGATCAGCCCATTGGTTGCGTTGCGCGTCTCCGCCGTGAATGCCGGCTGTTTTCCGTCGCCCGCAAACAGCGGCGCCATCAGCGCGGCCCGGGCGTCATTGTTATTCATCGGAGGCGCGCCCAATAATGCCTCCATAGTGCGGACCACGTTTACCGTGGTGTAGAACGTGTGGTCCACAAATGGTTGTGTGCCTGATGCCCCATGGCGCGGCGAATATTTACTGATCGCCAGGGCGATGCTGCGGTGCGCGTCCACATGATCGACGCCATCCTGGGCATCGTCTTCCAGCACGAAAATGGCGGTATCGTTCCAGTATGGACTGTGGGAAACGGCCTCGACCACGCGCCCCAGGGCAAGGTCATTGTCCGCGATGGCGGCGCTGGGAGTGGCCTTCATCGCCTTCATGCCAGAGGTATGATCGTTGGGAAGCCGGAGCAATATGAATTGCGGAAGCTGCTCGCCTCGTCCGCTCTTCTTCGCTTCGACAAACTGGGAAAACTCGTTCAGAAACTCGTCGGCGCGAAGCTGGTCGGGAAACTCCAGCCTGAAGTCCGGATACCTCGGATCGAAATGATCGCGCAGCTCCGGTTTGGCGGAAACATTACGCGCCAGCATGGGAACATCCCAGGGCCACGGGCTGACGTTCCCATGCGGCTGGCCCAGGTAATCGGGCAGCGCCTCCCCTTTATGGACGACGCTGCGCGGGCAGTTTACGCCTCCCTCGCCGGGAGTGCCTTCCATCGGAGACTGCGTCGTCTCAGGCGCGGCGCACCACACCGTCCCAACGAATTCGCCGTAGTGCCGGTAGGAGATTCCGTGGCGGGCAAAGTTCGTCCACAAATATCCTGTACCGGGCTCATCGATGTCGGGAATGCCTTCCTCCATGGGATACCCATGGACCACGTCGCCTTCGAAGTCATAGGTGCGTTCCTTGCTGCGATAGTTGATCGGCCAAATTTTCTCCGTGTAGTCGCTGGTGATGGCTGCGGTAGACCACACATGACCATCGCCCGATACCTCCCCGCTATCGTAAAAATTGTCGAGCACCCCAAACTGGCGCGCCAGCTTGTGCTCATTGGGCGTGATCTCCTCTCCATACATGGTAAGCGAGGGGTCTCCATCACCTATGCCGAGGTCCCCGAGGATCTGGTCGTAGGTGCGGTTCTCTTTGATCACATAAATTACATGATGAATGGGATTGCCGCCGGCCCGGAAGGCGATCGGGGCGATGTTGCCGCGCATCAGGTTACTGGCCATTACGTTCTCGGTATATTCGCGCAGATGCGCCCTGAGACCGTCCAGCGGAATGCGGGCCACCGATCCATAGAGCAACGAGGCTATATAAGGATGTCCACCGTGGCGGCCGGCCACCGCTCCTGGCGGCAAAAGGGTATTGTTAGGCCCCGTGCCCCGCGCCTTTCCCGCCACCACAAATAAATTTCCTGCGACTACACGCACCGCGGTCGGATACCACTCCGCCGGAACGAAGCCAATGGCGATGTTCTGCTGTGATTTCAGATCGAAGACTGCGACCGCGTCGGCGCTGGCTTCGGCGGCAAATAGTGTGCCGCCGTCCTGGGATTGCGCCAGGCCGATGGGATATGTTCCTCCATATTGCTGTCCTGGCAGGCGAGTACTCAAAAAGCGCGGCGAAGCCGGACGATCGCGGTCCACCACGGCGACCTCATCGGTATTCGCCAATGCCACATAGAGCTTTCGCTCGTCCGGGCTCAGAAGCATCGCAGTGGGATGCGAGCCAGCCTGTGTCTTCTCCGCGGGTAGGCGCAAGCTGATAAACCGGCGGACCTGTCCGCTCCGCAGATCGAGTTCGGCAACGCGCGAGGCATTCCACAAACTCACGTAGCCGGTGCTTCCATCTTTTGTGACCACGACCCCATAAGGAAAGCTGCCCGGAACCGTCGAGTAAAGGCTGAGATCGAAGTGATGAGTAATTTCACCGCTCTGGGCATTGAGCAGCACGGCCTCATCGGAGAGATTGTTTGCCACCAGCAGCATCTCCCCGGTGGAATTGTCTCCCGGAACGACGGCCAGCTCCGCGGGAAAAGAAATGAGCTGGTCGGGAGCATTGCGCTCATCCACATGAGTTTTCTTGCCTGCGGGAAGCTTGCCCATGGGGATTTTTATGAAGCGCTCGGGAGCAAGCTCGCCATTCTGAAAGCTGTAAACCGCAATGCCGTTTCCGGTATCGCCCTGGCTGTTGCCATCCGGATCGGAGAGAGAGCCCATGCTGGCATAGACCTTGTGTCCATCGGCGCTGAAGACGACGCCGTAAAAATACGTCTGGCGAGCATTTTGCTTGAGGCGCGGGTCGGGAAAGTCTTTAAGCGACATTTCGCGTGAACTGCCCGCCTTCGTGTCCACGATGGCAATGGATTGCGAATAATCCGACTCGCGCGTGCCCCAGCCATTGTTCACAATCGCGATATAGCGTCCGTCCGGACTGACCGCCATGGCCGAGGGAAAGCCGTTCGTCTTCTCCGGATCTCCGGGCACAGGTTCCAGCAGCAGTTTGCCGGAAGGCAGCGCGACCTGCTGCTTCCCCGGAGCAGGCCTCTGGCCGTTAAGCCTTTGATGGAAGAGAAAGAACGCGCACAACAGCAGAGCGAGTATCGGAAGTGTTTTTTTCATGCCGCTTCATTGTAATGGGGGCTTTTGAATCCTCCATGAAATCGGAAAAGAAATTTTATCGGCCACCGATGGCTTGCCAACAGCCTGCACATAAAGAGCTTTGCCGGTTGCTCGAAGGATTTGCACTCCGATCTCGAAACAGCATGACATGCTACTGTCCTACCAACCGCGCCAGGCGCTCGATCCCTTCGGCAAACTCCTGCTCGGGGGTAATCAGGCTCACCACCAGAAACCCTTCCTGGGGAAAATCATAGAAGTGTCCGGGATGCACCACCACTGATTGTTCGCGCATCAGCGCAATGGCCAGCTCTTCGTCGGAGCGGGTCACCGGGACGCGCAACACCGCATACCATCCGCCCTGCACTTCCAAACGCGAGATTAATTTCTGCTCCCGAAGGTTGCCGTCCAGCGTCTTGAGATTTTTTTTGGCGCGTCTGCGCACCTGCTCCTGGATGGCCTTGCGCTGCCGCAACAGGACGGGCGTCGCCAACTGCAACGGCGCATTCATCGAAAGATATGTGTCCGCAATCACCTCAAGGCGCTCTTCGGCTTGGCGGCGCAGCTGCTCGGGACCATTGATCACGATCCAGCCGACCTTCATCTGGGGCAGGCACGCGATCTTCGATAGGCCGCTCAAGGTAAACGTCAGGCATTGGGTGTTAAGGACAAAGCTATGGGGGACCTTCGCGGAAAGTAAATAATCGAGAAAGACCTCATCGGAGATGATCGCGAGATTGTTTTCCGCGCAGATTGCAGCCAGTTCCGCCGCCTCGTCGCTGCCGATGAATGAACCCGTGGGATTATTGGGATGCACCACCATTACCGCGCGCGCCCCATCGGCGATCGCCGAGCGCAGCGCCGCCATGTCCACCTGCCAGCCATGGTCGTAGTGCAGCGGATAGGCGACGAGCTTTACGTCCTGGATCTCGGCCAGAAAATCAAAGAGCGGATAGCTTGGCCGTGGCGCCAGGATTTGCTCACCGGGATTGCACAGCAGCCGGAAGAGAAATGAGTAAGCCTCGCTGGTTCCGGTGGTCAGGAATATCTGCTCCGGCGATATGCTTGCCGTGGAGCCCATGGAGCGGGCATGCTCCCCGTAATACTCGCTCACCGCCTCCCTCGCTGTTAACAATCCTCGCGGCTCGGGGTGATAGACCAGCGCCTCAGGATTCGTCAGCGAACCCAGGATTGCATCATCGTCGAAATGGAAGCCGCAGGTGGTGGGATTGGATGCGGTCAGATCCAGCAGCCTCGCTCCCGACCTCCGCAACCGGTCCAGCTCTTCCGAATAGCGGTTTCTCTTGAGCTGCCATGACGTCCTCGACGCAAACATAGTCCCACTCTATCAAAGTGCCTCACGTAGGACCGCATCACGATATCCAATTGGACCTCATGCATTTATCAAGCAGCGGCGTCTTCGCCTCTGGAATCCGTTTTGTTCTTGCCTGCGCCTTCCCGCTCACGATCTGTCGAGCGGCGGTTACGTGGCTCTGCGTCGGCCGGGAGTTCGGCGAGAACTGAGGTTACACTGTCGCCGATGAAGTCCGCATTGCCGCCCTCCTGCGTGGGACGTCCGGCTGCTTCGATTTCAGTGTTGCCGGAAATGATCTGAGTTCCACCCGTGAACGGCGGGTTATCTTGCTGCACTGTATTCTCTCCGGCGCTGCTTCCCTCGTCCTCTTCCCTCCGAATCATCTTCTTGCGATCTTTTTCTGCCATTTGGTTCTCCTTAAAAATTAGCTGTTGGTTTGGATGCCTTTCGCCCCCATTGCATCCTAGAAAGAAGACAACAAATCAGCAGCGTGGAGTACCTCGGCGCGAGCAATATGGGAGCAGTTATGGCGGATTGCAATAAAGAGAATAAATGGAATCCAGGGATGAACTCAGACTCGGAGCCACAGCCGATCGAAGATCCTGATTTCGGGACTGGCATGGAATATGAATCCGGCGACCGGGACCGCGATCTCTCAAAAGCGGATAAGATCCGCAGCCAATGGGAGAAGACCCGAAAGCCGGAAAAGTAGCAAAGTAATAGACCAACAATGAGGACGGGCAAGATATTGCCGCGGTAAATTCCGCTACCCGGAGTTGAAATGCATGGGTGATAATCAAAGGATGCAATCCTCCCATGCTTTCTTTTTCCGCTTGGTTGTCATCGGGCAGACATGCTCTCTGCTGCTGGTTTTAACGGCAGTGTCGGCATGTGCCAAATCCAGCGGCCATGGCGCTTCCAGTGGCAGTGACGCTGCTCAAAGTCCAGCGGCTTCTCCGGCAGCAAAGGAAGATTTGGGACCATCATTGCCGGAGCTGCGCGTGAATGCCCAGCGCGCCATGCAATACACCCGGGAGATCGTCGCCTTAGGCTCGCGTCCCGTAGGCAGCGAGGCGCATAAGAAGCTTGAGGGATACATTCACAGTCATCTGAAGGGCGCGCAGGTGGAAGACGACCTCTTTACCGACAAAACTCCCGCCGGCGCCTTCAGGATGAACAACATCATTGCGAGGTTCCCGGGCAGCCGGCCAGGCGTGATCGTGCTGGGATCGCATTACGACACCAATTATCCATTGCCGAAGACGTATGTGGGCGCGAATGATGGCGGCTCCAGCACCGGCCTGTTGCTCGAATTCGCTAACCTGCTGCGCGAGCAAAGCAAGGGCAAGCCGCTCGCTGGATATAGCGTCTGGCTGGTCTTTTTCGATGGCGAAGAGGCTTTTCAGCAATGGTCGGCAACGGACAGCCTTTACGGCAGCCGTCACTTGGCGGAAAAATGGAAGCAGGACGGGACCCTGCCGCAGGTCAAAGCTCTGTTGCTCGCGGACATGATTGGCGACGCCGACCTCAACATCGAGCATGACGGCAACTCCAATCCCCAGCTTGAGCAGCTTGTCTATAAGGCCGCTACTCAGCTCGGATACCAATCGCATTTCTTTGCTCGAAATACCGCGATTGAGGACGATCATCTGCCCTTCGCGCGCCTGGGCGTGCCGGTCGCCGACTTTATCGACCTCGACTATGGATACAACAATGTCTTCCATCACACCCCGGAAGACACCCTGGACAAGCTGAGCCCAAAGAGCATCCAGATCAGCGGGGACGTCATGCTGGAGACGGTCCATCTATTCGAGGCCGAGGGCCTGCCTCCGCTACAGCCCGCGCGAGGCACGGGTGATTAAGCCACTTCGGGCTTCTCGCCGGGCTGGCCGCCTGGCTTCATGCTTTCGCGCTTGATATAAACCTCGCCCGCCCTGATCTCGATTGGGTAAGTCGTAATTTTATCTTTGGCCGGTCCAGCGACTACCCGGCCGGAGCGAACATCGAATTGCGAGCCATGCCACGGACACTGGATGGTACAGCCGACCAGCGCCCCATCCGAGAGCGGTCCGCCTCTATGCGTGCAATGATCGCTGAAGGCGACCATGCCCTCGCTGCAGCGCGCAACCACGATCCGCTCATTCTGTATCTTTGCCAGCAGTACCTGGCCATCGCCTAACTCGCTCTGATTGCACACCGGACGGTCCCAGCCATCAAGCGTGCGCTCTTTGAGTTGTCCGGCGTTGGCATAACGACGGTCGACGCCAATCTGGTTGCGGTAGCTGAGGGTGCCGCCCAGCCAGCCTGAAACTGCGAGCGCTGCAATCGCGAGGGTGCCGATGGTAAGCTCCAGGCCGGTGGGAGGACTGGCCGCATGTCCTCTGCGGATGGCAATCACCAGGAATGCGAGCAGCACGCAGACATTCAGGATTCCATGCACGGCCCCGCGCTTTTTGGCGCTCGATTGCGGAGGGACGACCGCAAAGTAGTCGATGGTCCCGGCGATAGCGGCGCACGCCGCCCCTACGATGCCGGCGATTGCGCAATAAAAGCTGGCCGCGCCAAGCATCGCGTCGTGGCTGCTGATGGCAATGATGTCGAAGACCCAGCTTCCAATCCATAGCCCTAAAGGAAGAACTACCAGCATGGGGTGCAGCGGATGAGATGAAATCTTTGCTCTTGATCGCATGAAATGGTCCTTACCCGGCAGGAACTTCATCTACCCGCCTTCTTAAGGGATTATGAAAGTAGCTCGCGGGATGGCCGGACTGCCCCAATTTGTGGGCCGCCACGCCGAACAGGCAATTATCTCGCTTTTCACGCTCGCCCGATGCCCCTCTCCAAGCTGCACGAAAATTGCAGCGGCTGATAGTCTTATCTGGGAATGCCGCACACCATCTACTTCTGGATTGCATTCAACGTATTTATCGTCCTGATGCTGCTGCTCGATTTGGGCGTGCTGCACCGCTCCGCCCGGATCATGCGAGTCAAAGAGGCCTTTGGCTGGAGCGTCTTCTGGATCGTCCTCGCGGCTGCCTTTGCGGCGCTGATCTACTGGTTGCAGGGCAGCCGGGCGACCCTGGACTTTATTACCGGATATCTGGTGGAAGAGTCCCTGAGCGTAGACAATCTTTTCATTTTCATCCTCCTCTTCCAATATTTTCGTGTGCCCCGCGAGCACCAGTACAAAGTGCTTTTCTGGGGCATTATCGGCGCACTCCTCATGCGCCTGGCATTTATCGTCATCGGCGTGACCGCCATCCGCAGATTTCATTTTATCGTTTACCTGTTTGGGGCTTTGCTGGTTTACAGCGGAATCAACCTCTTTTCGGAGAAGGAGCGCGAGGTCCATCCTGAGAACAATCCGCTCCTGAAACTGTTTCGCCGTTACTTTCCGGTCACCGAAAACTATGCAGGAGAGAGCTTCTTCGTGCGCCGCGCCGGACGCAGCCTTGCCACGCCGTTGTTCCTGGTTTTGCTGGTGGTCGAAACCACAGACTTGCTCTTTGCCGTCGATTCCATTCCTGCTGTGCTGGCCATTACCCGCGACGCTTTCATCGTGTATACATCCAACGTCTTCGCCATCCTCGGCTTGCGCTCGCTGTATTTTGCGCTCTCCGGATTGATGACCTTGTTCCACTACCTGAACTACGGACTGGCAGCGGTCCTGGTCTTTGTGGGGGCCAAGATGCTGCTCTCGCATTATTATGATTTGCCTACGGCGCTGGTCCTGCCGGCGATTGCAGGCGTGCTCGCCCTCTCCATCGTCGCCTCATTGATCTGGCCGGAGAAAAAGGAAATGGCTCCGTAAAAATGCCCTTGGTCGTGCCGGAAAGCGCAATAAACAGTTCGGCTTTCAGCCGCGGCCATCAAATAGCTCCATCTGCTTTTGTCATTCCGAAGCGCAGCGAGGAATCCCTATCGTACTGAAGACATGTATCAGGGCAGGGTTTTAACCCTGCCGAAAACTCGGGGTCCTTCGACTTGCGCTTGGCTCGCAAGCTCGCCTCGCGCGGCGCTCAAGATGACAAAATTAGAGAGAATCGGAATGACGAGGGCTGGGTGGATTTTAAAAGCGGGATCTTGTGAAACTGGAAACCTGAAACTCGAAACTGCCTTTATAACTACTCAAACTCAATCTTCTCCCCGTCAAGCACCGAATGCTTCCGGAAGCGACCGTCATCACGATCAGGAAAATCGGTGCGATAATGCGCGCCCCGGCTTTCAGTGCGGGCGATGGCAAAGCGGCATACCAGTTCAGCGATGGCGGCCAGGTTTGCCGCTTCGATCTGCCGCCGGTTGTTGAGGGCCTGGAATGTAGCTCTCCACTCCTGGATTTGCTGCATCGCCTTCGCCAGTCCCGCTCCATCGCGAATCACTCCGGCTTTGCTCCACATCAGGCTTTGCAGTTCGCGGACCGGAATGACCTTGTCCTCTGCGGGGAATGGCGCCGGCCAGGCGGCAACTTTGCTGTGCGTAACCGCCCCTAGCTCGTTGCGCATCGCCCGCGCCGCCCGCGCCCCAAATACGAGGCCTTCCAGCAACGAATTGCTGGCCAGGCGGTTCGCGCCATGTACCCCGGTGCAGGCGGTCTCCCCTGCCGCATACAGACCGGGCACGCTGCTTGTTCCATCAAGATCGGTTTTCACCCCGCCCATCAGGTAATGCGCTGCCGGTCTTACCGGAATCAGGTCGGTAGCAATGTCCAGCTTGTATTGCATGCAGGTGCTGTAAATGCGAGGAAAGCGCGAGCGCAGCCGCTCCGCATCCAGATGCCGCATGTCGAGGTACACCACTGCTGGATGCTTCCTGCTGCGTTCAAGTTCGCGAACGATCGCGCGCGCCACCACATCGCGTGGGGCCAGTTCGGCGAGTGGGTGGTAATTTCCCATGAAGCGCTCCAGCTCGGAGTTTCGCAGCAGCGCTCCTTCTCCACGCAATGCCTCGGAGAGCAGGAAGCGGGGAGCGCCTTCCACACTGAGCGCGGTCGGATGAAATTGGAAGAACTCCATGTCGCTGATCGCAGCGCCGGCGCGATGGGCCATCGCGATTCCGTCACCGGTTGCCACCGGCGGGTTGGTAGTATCGCTATAGACCTGTCCCGCCCCTCCGCTGGCCAGCAGCACAGCAGAAGCGCGCACCAGTCTTCGCTTCCCTTTACTTTCGGAAGCGCCATCGGCAGCTCCGCCCGGCGGGGTAGTAGGAATCAGCAGGACGCCTTCCACTCGCTCCCCCGGCTTCCACAGATCGGCGGTAAATTCAAATTCGCAAAATTGGATATTGGAGAGGGTCTTGGCCTTGGCGAGGAGCGCCCGCCCAATCTCCCGTCCCGTGGAATCGCCATGGGCATGCAGGATGCGCGAACGGCTGTGCGCGGCTTCGCGGGTAAAAGTAAGCCGCGTGCCCTCGCGGTCGAAGCCGGTCCCCCACGCAATCAGCTCCTGAATGCGGGGCGGTCCCTCCTCTACCAGGATCTTCGCCGCCTCCACATTCACCAATCCATCTCCCGCATCCAGCGTGTCCTGCAGATGCAAGCCGACTTCATCTTCGTCGCTCAGGGCGACTGCGATCCCCCCTTGGGCATACTGCGTGTTGGATTCGGTGAGCTCCTGTTTCGTGACCACCAGTACCCGGCCGGCTTCGGCCAGCTCGATGGCGGAGCGCAATCCCGCGATGCCGCCGCCCACCACAACGAAATCCGTTTCTTCCTGGTGGAGATTCATGGATCAAAACGATGGTAGCATGCGCGGTCCGAGGCGCGATTTAGCGGGAAATGCCTGAAAGAAAGCCCGCCGTGCGCTATGATAAATTTTCGTGAAAAAAATTCCAGTTCGCCTGAAGCAATCTCCCTATGAAGTCCTGATTGAGCGCGGAGCGCTCCAGCGCGTAGGCAAGCTTGTCTCCAAGCTGCTGCCGGCGCGAACTTCCCACTGCTTCATCGTTACCGTGGATTCGGTATGGAAGCATTGGGGAGAACGTCTTTCGCAGTCACTGGAAAAAGCGCAGATCCGGCATACCAAGCTGGAGGTCCCGGACGGAGAGCGCTACAAGGGTCTCTCCATTGTCGAGCGCCTTGCCGAACAGCTGGCGGAAAATCATGCCGACCGCCAATCAGTGGTGCTGGCATTTGGCGGCGGGGTCATCGGCGACATGGCCGGGCTGCTCGCCTCGCTTTATATGCGCGGGATTTCCCTGGTGCAGATTCCTACCACCTTGCTGGCCCAGGTGGACGCCTCGATTGGAGGCAAGACCGGCGTGAACCTCAAAGCCGGCAAAAATCTGGTTGGGACCTTCAAGCAGCCGCTTGCCGTGATTATCGATCCTGAAGTTTTGCGCACCTTGCCCGAACGGGAGTTCCGCTCCGGACTGTTTGAAGCCATCAAGTGTGGGATCATCCGTCACCGCAAACTGTTCGATTTTATGGTGGAATGCCGCAACGAGATATTGCAGCAGGACCCGTCGTCGCTGGAGCGCCTGATCGCCGATTCCGTGCAGATCAAAGCCGACGTAGTGGCGGCGGATGAAAAGGAATTGGACCTGCGCCGCATCCTTAATTTTGGCCATACCGTCGGCCATGCCCTGGAAGCCGATACCTCGTATAAGCACTTCCTCCATGGAGAGGCCGTCGCCTGGGGGATGGCCGCAGCGGCAATGATCGGCGTTGCCGTGCAGAAGACCAGCTCCGAGGTGGCGCGCAACATCGTCTCTGCCGTGCTGGCATATTCGCCGCTGCCTGAAGTCAACAGCCGAGGCGTAGACATCGCGGAAATACTCATGTCAGACAAGAAGACGGTCGGCGGCACTCCGCATTTTGTGCTGGCAAGAGAGATTGGCAAAGTCGAAATCTACAATAAAGTCCCCAAAGAGACCGTGATGCACGCGGTCGAGCAGCTGCGCTATCTTTCGCGGACGTGACGTTCATGGCGCCCGAATCCCACCCCACAAATAGGACTCCGGTCATTGGCGCAGCTCCGGCAGGCACGGTCAATGAGCAATCCGCCGCCCAGGCAGTGCGTCAGATGTTCGATGAAATCGCGCCCCGCTACGACCTGCTGAACCACGTTCTCTCCTGCAATATTGACCGGCTCTGGTGGTGGCGCGTGGCCCGCGCCTTTTCTCATATCCTGCGCCGGGAGAATTCACAGGTGCTGGACTTGTGCTGCGGCACCGGGGACATGGCCGCCGCCCTCCGCCGCCAGACCCGCAACCGCCGCCCATTGTACGCCGCCGATTTTTCCCATGGAATGCTTACGCGGGGAAAACAAAAGTTTGCCGCTCATCGCATTCTCGCCATCGAGGCCGATGCCTTGCAGTTGCCCTTCCCCAACGCCCGATTCGATCTGGTGACCTCCGCCTTCGGCTTTCGCAATCTCTCCAACTACGATCGCGGGCTGCGGGAGATCCACCGCGTGCTGCGCGATGGAGGAGAGATCGGCATTCTCGATTTCAGTGAACCGGGCGGGCTCTTCGGGAAGATATATCAAGTCTATTTCCGCCAGGTATTACCCAGGGTGGGCGCGCTTATCTCGGGTGTCAAAGGGCCATACTCGTACCTGCCTGCATCGGTAGAGCGGTTTCCTGCTCCTTCGGAGATGCTGCAACGTATGCGCGCCGCAGGATTTCGTGCTCCCTCATGGCAGCCGTACAGCTTCGGCATTGCCGGACTTTATCGCGCGCAGAAATAAGCCTCGGAAAAACGTGATCCGGCTTATCGTGATCTGAAGCGCCCTCGATCAGCTTACCTGCGCGTTTGCCGCGCGGATGCTATCGGCCACGCTGTCCTTTAATGCTTCCTCATTGGTGAAACGGATGATCTCGTTGTAATTCGGCCCGAGAAATTTTCTCAGGCGAGCGGTCTCCATCGTATAGGAGCCAACGACATAGGGGAATGCGTCGGGTGGGACAGAAGAAATTCCCATGGACCACATGAGCTTGATCACCGCGTGGCAAAGCGCGCGCGTAGGCAGTCGCAGTATTTTGGCCTTGGCCAGGAGCGCGCATTGGGCGATGGTGAGCGCGTCGCCGCGTCCCGCCACATTCAGGACCGTCACTTTTTCAGCGGGCTGTGCATGCCGGAGCAGAAAAGCGATCAGCCTCGCCACATCGTCGACATGGATGAATTGCAGCTTGTGCTTGAGATATCTCTTGCCCACCGGCAACAGCAGCGGAAGACGTTTTTCTTTTCGCCGCAGACGGCGGGCCAGAAAGCCATTGCCAAAGGCCGTGCCGCGCAAAGCTCCAACCATATAATTCTGCATCGTCGCGCCGGCAAAAATGTGCGGTCGCAACAAAAATACCCTGCACTGCCCCAGGCCTCCGGCCCGCGACCGGACCACCTCATCCGCCTCTTTCTTATGCACCGCATAAGTCAGGGTGTGAGCTTGCAGCGGAGAGCTTTCGTCCACCGGCCTCTCCAGATCGGGTCCATACGCGGAGACGCTGCTCAGATGGATCAGCTTGCCCACGTTCCCGCCCATGCGATTGGCTTCGGCAATTGCCTCCAATACCCGCGCCGTGCCGGCTACATTGATTCGCCACATCCGCTCGCGGTCCAGGATTCCGGTGCGCAGGGGATCCACCACAAACGCCAGGTGGACGACCGCCTGCACCCGATCCTCGATAAGAAGTTTTGCCAGCTCCGAGCACGAAGACTCTTGGCCAAGATCGATCTGCCGGAAGAGATAGCTGGGCGACGGCTGGGGCCATTGGAAATCTACACCAATGATCTTGAAGCCGCCTAGCAATGGAGTAAGGCGGCTGCCTAAGTTTCCTGCCACTCCCGTAATCAATACCGTTGGCGTAGAAGTGGACATTATTTTTTAGGCGATGAGGGGTTTCCAGCCTTTCCAGGTGTGGTCGATTTTGACGGGCTTGGAGGATACGGCCGAGAATTCAGTGTGGGCGGCTTCGCCTGCGGCTGCACTCCACCCGGACCGGCCTCAGTAGGCCCGAAATAGGCCTCGTTCAATTGGGCCTTGCTCGAATTCATCAGCTTGGCCATCTCGTCCTGCATCCGCTGCTTTTGCAATGTTCTCTTGATTTCTTCTTTGGCCGACTCCAGCGGGAGCTGCTCCTTCTTGTCGACCCGGTAGATCATGTAGCCCATTGGATCGGTGATGACCTCTGAGACCTCGCCAGGCTTGAGGGCGAATACCTGCGATTCCACACTGGGAGGGAGTGCCCTGCCCCGGCGGACATGTTCCAGTTGCGTATTTGGTGCTGGATTCTTGTTCTTGAGCGCTTCCAGAACCCCTGCCTGGATCTTGGCGGGGTCTTCTCCCTTGATCAATTGCTGGCGCGCATTCTCGGCCACCTGCTTTGGATCCACGCTGGGTGTCGCCGGATTGGAAGCAGCCCCTGTATTCTCCGCTTCGGGGTTTGCTTTAGGAACAACGATGCGCGTGACCGTGAGATCTTGGAAGCTTCCGGCATTGTTGTCATAGTAAGCCTTGATGTCCGCATCGGAAACGTTGGTGGCGCTCTCTCTAAGCTTCTCGTCCCCCAATTGGGCCTCGGTCTGCAGCCGCATCAGCTTGAGCCGCTCCTGGAAACGGGGGTCCTGGTCCACGCCCAGCTTTTCTCCCTGTTTTGCCATGACTAACAGTTGCGCATACTGCTGCGCCATCATCTTGCGGGTCTGCATGTCCGCATTGGGCCGGAAGGCCTCCACCAGCTTTTCAAAGTCGGCCCGGCTTATCTGGGTGCGGCATTTTAAGGCGTCCGAGGCCGGCTGGGTATCGTCGCATAGCCCCTCGATGGTAATCACCGGGGTGTTGGCCGGCACCGCAGCTTCCGATGGCGGCGCGGCAGCGGATTTGGGCAAATTGCTCAGTACGCCGGCTTGTGGCGAGGCTGCTTCGCTCGCGGCTCCGGGCTGGCGTGGGGAGTAAGCGCCCGATTGCGCGAATGTGAGCGAGAGAGAGAAAATAAGAACTAAAGTCGTTCCGGTAAATCTATAAAGCTTCAAAGGACCTCCATGAATCCAGGCGAGTTGAAATCGTAGCATACGAAAAACATCTATTTGGAGCAAATTTAGAGAAACCTTTACTCAAGACCGATTAAGATGTCTTCAGCACCGCAAATATGGCTGCGTCGTATACTCAGGCCGGACTGGAAAGCATGCGCGCCGAGAAACGCTCGGTGGCGCGCAACTCCGTTTTTGCCGCAATTGTCATCACCGTTCTCAAAATCATCGTTGGATTGGCGACCGGCAGCCTCGGCCTGCTCTCGGAAGCGGCCCACTCCGGTCTGGACCTGATTGCGGCGGTCATCACTTTTTTCTCCATCCGCGTCTCCGATAAGCCCGCTGACGCCGACCACCAATATGGACACGGCAAAATAGAAAATTTCTCGGCCTTTATTGAAACCGGCCTGCTGCTGGTCACCTGCGTATGGATATTGATCGAGGCCTTTCGCCGGCTCTTCTTCCATCATGTCGAGATTGAGCCTTCTATATGGGCCTTTGCTGTCCTTTTTCTTTCCATGGGGACGGACTTCTGGCGCTCTCGGGCGCTGGGGGCAACCGCACAACGCTATGACAGCCAGGCCCTGGAAGCCGATGCCCTGCACTTCAGTACCGATATATGGTCGAGCGCGGTCGTCGTGCTGGGCCTGGCGTTGGTCATGATCGGGCATAAGTTTAATCTTCCCCAGTTGCGTGTGGCCGATCCTATTACCGCCATTCTGGTGGCCGGGGTCATCGTTTACGTGAGCTGGCGTTTGGCGCGCCAGACGATTGACGCTCTTCTCGACGCCGCGCCCGTAGGGGCGCGCAGCAAGATCATCGCCGCCCTGGAAGAGATTGAAGGACTTCTTCAGGTGGAGAACGTCCGCATTCGCCGCGCTGGAAACCGTTATTTTGCCGATCTATCGGTTGCGCTGGAGCGCAATGTCACCTTTCAACGCTCGGAGCAGACGGTCGAAGAGGTCACCTCAGCCGTCCATAGCGTTTTGCCCGATGCCGATGTCGTGGTGCGCTCCGTGCCCCGGCCTTCCGGACGCGAGAGCATCTTTGACCGCATCCGGGCAGTCTGCGCGCGCCATAACCTGAGCGTGCACGATGTAAGCGTGCAGGACCTGAATGGGCACCTGCATGTGGAGCAGCACCTGGAACTCGATGAACGCATGACCCTCAAGGCTGCCCACGATTTTGTCACCGGCATCGAGTCCGAGATTCGCGCTGACGTTCCGGAGCTTTCCTCGATCCTTACTCATATCGAGAGCGACTCCGCCACCATCGAGACCGGGGACGATACCATCCACGACCCGCGTTTGGAGGCGCGTCTGCGCTCTATTGCCACCAAGATCCCGGAAATTCTCGATCTCCATGATTTCGTATTCAAACGGGTGCGGGAGAAGATATACCTTTCCTGTCATTGCACCTTGTCCGACAATCTCACTCTCTCCCGCGTGCATGATATTTCCACCGACTTAGAAAGCCGGTTCAAACAGAGCGCGCCTGAGCTCTTCAAGGTGCTGATCCACACTGAACCTCAGACCGACAATCGGAGGTAACTTTATGGTAAAAGCACAGGCTGTTTGGAGCGATGGAGAACGCTTTCTCGTCCAGGCCACCAGCGGACACGCCTTTGTTGTGGATGCTGACCGCACCCGCAATAGCGCGCCCGGACCGATGGAATTGGTGCTCATCGGCCTCTGTACCTGCACCGCCACCGATGTGGTGACGATCCTGCGCAAGAAGCGGGAATCCCTCACTGGGATCACGGTACGCGCAGAGGCGGAACGTGCCAAAGAGCCGCCCGCCGTCTATGAGCAGATCAAGCTGGTTTACACGGTGAGCGGGAATGTCTCCCGCAAGGCGATGGAAGATGCGGTCCATCTTTCCAAGGACAAATACTGCTCGGTTTCCGCCATGCTGCAAACCACGGCGAAGATTACCTTTGAAATTGAATACCAGCCGGAGAGCAGGGAGATTCTAGCGGCAGGTTAGCCATTGAGCTTATCGTGTTGATGTTAATGCGCCCATTCCGGATGAGTTCGCCGCTCGGGCAAGATCATGCCATGAAACCAGGATGAATCCCTGCTGCTTCAAAAAGTTCTGGAACTCGGGGCTGCGCACCATATCGAAGTCACGCTGCCGCCAGGCTGCGCCCCAGTTCGGATGATCGTAGGTAGCGCCGCGCAGCTCCTCATCGTCATAGCCAAGGTGCACAATCAGCTGATACGAGCCCGGAGGCAGTGGCGCGAGCATCTTCTTATAAGCATCCAGCCACTGGCTGGGCGGAACATCCGGAGTGATTTGCAGGACTTTGTCCACCAGAATGGCCTCCGGATTCAGCTGCACTCCGGGAAATGGACGCCGCTCCAGCAAAACCGGCGTGTGGTACTCCTGGCCCATTTTCAAGTATGTCGTGAATAAATCCGTTGTGCCCAACACCGTTCCCATGTGGGTATCGAAGTGGCTCAGCTTGATGCCGGCATGTTGGGCGCGATCGATCTGCGCGTGCAGCTCGGTTTCCACCTCGGGAATACGCGCCTGCCGGGCCACGATGTCTTCGGTGAGCGGCATATAGCCGTCCGCATCGAGCAAGCTCGGCACTTTATCTTTCGGAGAAACCGGCCCCCAGCGGTATGGGGTCCATTCGCTGTTGAGCGCCAGGTGAATGCCGAGGTCCGCATCCGGATGCTCATGCGCGAACTTCACCACCTCTGGAAACCACGGACATGGAACCAGAATGCTTGCCGACGTGACCCAGTGATTTTCCAGGGCCGCGCTGATGGCCCGGTCCACTGAGTGGTCCATGCCGAAATCATCCGCATGGATCACCAGCAGGCGCGAATTGCCCGGATAGCCTAGCCGTTCCGAGACCGAGCGCTGTGGGGCAGCGGCGGTTTGCGCAGGCATAGTGGAAACGGCAAATAAAACCACAGCGAACAATAGAGCGCGGAAACGTCGAGCGCTGCAATTCATAGGGCCACCCTTCCTCGCCTACACTCCGATTACATTCACCAGTTCTTTTACTGCGTCGGCGCTCTTCTGCAGGGCGGCCTGCTCTTCGCCGGTCAGCTTGATCTCGATGATCTGCTCCAGGCCGCGCTCTCCCAGTTTGCAGGGCACGCCGACATAGAGTCCGTTGATGCCGTACTCGCCTTCGAGGTACGCCGCGCAAGGCAGGATCTTCTTCTTGTCCTTCAGGATCGCCTCTACCATCTCCGCGGTCGCCGACGAGGGAGCATAATAGGCGCTGCCGGTCTTGAGGTACTTCACAATTTCCGCGCCCCCATCGCGAGTGCGCTGGATCAGCCGGTCGAGCGTGGATTTGTCCATCAGCTCAGTCAGCGGGATACCCGCCACGGTGGAGTAGCGCGCCAGCGGGACCATAGTGTCTCCGTGGCCGCCGAGAACGAAGGCCGTCACGTTCTCCACGCTCACCTTCAGCTCTTGCGCGATAAATGCGCGGAAGCGCGCCGAGTCCAGCACGCCGGCCATGCCGATCACCCGCTCGCGATTGAACTTGCTCAATTTGAACGCGGCCTGCGCCATCGCATCCAGCGGGTTCGAGACCACGATGATGATGCAGTTCGGCGAATTCGCAACCACCTGGTTCACCACGTCCTGCATGATGCGGTAATTGGTATTGAGCAGGTCATCGCGGCTCATCCCCGGCTTGCGGGGGATGCCGGCGGTTATCACCACAATGTCGGAGTTGGCGGTATCGGCATAGTTGTTGGTGCCCATCACAAAGGAATCGCGCTTTTCGATCGGCATGGCTTCCAGCAGGTCAAGTCCTTTACCCTGCGGAATGCCTTCGGCGATATCGATCAGCACCACATCGGCCAGTTCCTTTGAGGCGATCCAGTGTGCCGCCGTCGCCCCTACATTTCCCGCGCCAACAATTGAAACCTTCTTACGCATGATAGGAATTCCTTTTTACTGGTGTATTGGTCCGCAAAGCTTGCGAAGGACCATGCCTCCTGTCTTTGCGGAGGGATAAATTATTTCCTGGCTGCGAGCTTCTTCAGCTCCGCATCCATGTTCTGGATGATGTGCGAAGCGAACTCGCTGGTCTTCACCTTGGTTGCGCCCTCCATCTGGCGCTCAAAGTCGTATGTCACCTTCTTCTGTTGAATCGTGGCTGCCATGGAATTTTCGATCAATCGGGCGGCCTCGCTCCATCCCAGCAGGTCGAACATCATCACGCCGGACAGGATCACCGATCCGGGATTGATTGCATCTTTGTCGGCGTATTTTGGCGCGGTGCCGTGGGTCGCTTCAAAGACCGCGTAGCCATCTCCGATGTTTCCGCCGGGAGCGATCCCGAGTCCTCCCACCTGCGCCGCGCACGCGTCGGAGATGTAATCCCCGTTCAGGTTGGGGGTCGCCAGGACGCTGTATTCCTCCGGACGGATAATCACCTGCTGGAAGATCGAATCGGCGATACGGTCATTGATGAGCAGCTTGCGCTTCCAGGCCCCATTGCCGTGGGACTTTTGCAGGCGCTCCAGCACCTCTTTCACCTCTGCCTGGACCGATTTCTTGAAGTCCTCAGGAGCATAGTCGTGCCCGGGTTCGATCATCTCGGCGTTCTGCTCGACGCTGAGATTAGGATTGCTGTCTTTGTTGCCGAGTATCCAGCTCTCACGCTCGGTCACGATCTGGTCGCGGAACTCGTCCCGGGCAACCTCGTATCCCCACTCCCGAAACGCGCCTTCGGTAAATTTTTGGATGTTTCCCTTGTGGACCAGGGTCACGACTTTCACGTGGTTGGCCAGCGCATATTGGATCGCCTTGCGTACCAGCCGCTTGGTTCCGGTGATCGAGATAGGCTTGATCCCGACGCCGGAGTCGCTCCGCACCTTTTTCGTGCCTCCCTTCAGCATCTCGTCATTCAGGAAGCTGATCAGCTTCTTTGCGCCTTCACTTCCCTCTTTCCACTCGATCCCGGCATAAACGTCTTCCGTGTTCTCGCGAAAGATCACCACGTCCAGCTTGTCCGGATGCTTTACCGGCGAAGGCACTCCGGCGTAATACCGCACTGGACGCACGCAGGCATACAGCTCGAGCATCTGCCGCATGGCAACGTTCAGGGAGCGAATGCCGCCTCCCACAGGCGTGGTCAACGGCCCTTTAATAGAGACGCGAAAATCATGCGCGGCTTTGAGCGTATCGTCAGGCAGCCAGTTCTTAAACTTTTGGAAGGCCTTTTCGCCGGCATAAATCTCATACCAGGCCACTTTGCGCTTGCCCGCATAGGCTTTTTCGACCGCGGCATCGAAGACGCGGCGCGAAGCCTTCCAGATATCGCGGCCGGTGCCATCGCCTTCTATAAAAGGAATAATGGGCCGGTCGGGAACTTTGTACGAACCGTTTTCATAGCCGATCGGAGAACCGTCCGCCGGTATGGGATCTCCGTTATAAGACGCTGCCATCCTGCTCTATCGCCTCCTGCTGAGATAAGCCATAAAATCCAATCTTTTAAACTAACACCGGCGCGGCACAACTGCCAATGACCTGGTGGCGGAACGCGCCGCGCAATGAAACGGATTTTTATTTGCAGGAGGAGATAGGTTTGGACAGCTGTTCCACGCCGCCCACTTCGGAGATCGTCATCCCCCGGTGACAGCGAGGACAAGAAGGGGCTGTGGTTTCGGCGATCCACAACAGGGTGCGAAATGCCCGCGAGCAGTTTTCGCAGCAAACGGTCACGATGCTGATGTCGGATTTACTCATTTTAGCGGTTGTTCCCCAGCATGACCCGAGCAACCGCTAACATGCCAATCGCCTGTGCGGTAGGGTCATGGAGCTGCTCGGCGCGATTAAGCGCGGATACCGGATCCACAGTGGCCGCGGCCTGATTTACCTCTTCGACCACCGAAGCTGCGTCCTTGCTGGAACTCCGGTTTACCCACATTTCATCCAGGGCATTGTATGCCTGATCGAGGTAGTGGTCGGCTGAAGCGCGGTCCCCGGCGTGGGCGGAAGCATACCCATGGGCAGCGGCTTCGCGGGCGCGCAGCGATGGCGACAAGGAGGCCAATGTCCCGCTCTGGTCTTCGTTCGGACTTTTCATGGCGTCCAACACCGAGACGCTCTCTTCGTCTGCAAGCTGGATCCGTCCCGGTTTCCCGGCGCTCTGCGCCACCTGCCGCGCGATTACATCGCTGGCCAGGAGATCTTTATATTTTTCATCGCCCAATAGCTTCTGCAGGGCAGAGGTGGTGGTATTCACCGCCAGGTTCTTCTCCCCGCTGGCATCGATTCCGTTCAACCAAACCAGCAATTTCAGGCCTGCCTTTTGTGCGTCGCTCTTATCGACGTATGGGGCCATGGCCGCATAGAGCATGGCGTAGTTGGGCACGTCAGGGGAGGCCGTAGTCTGGTCCTTAGGCAGCGCGGAAAAGAACTTCTCGAATTCCATCTGTGGCCAGGGGTTCTTTCTTCCCGAAGCCCGCATCACCGCCATCTCCGCCCGAGGCGCAAGAATGCGGTTTTCCAAAGCGCTATCCAGCTTCATGCGGGCGCTATCCAGCGTTCCTCTGGGACATGCCCCGACCGCAGAGATGATGGACTGCTCGGCTTTTTGTATGGCGTCCGGTGAAAGGTCCTCGACAAAGGCGGTTACGTCCGCGCAGCTAGCAACTCCCGAGGCGAGCATGGAAACCACCGGCGTCTCACCCTGCGATATCAGTTGAGACTCGATTTTGACCCCCTCATGGGCCAACTTTTTCGCCAGCTTCGGATCTGCAATACGGGCAACCTGGACCGCCGAATACAAAACCCGAAGACGGTCCTGGGAGTCGTTAATCGAGAGGCCGACCGCCGATTTCACAACGTCCAGCACAAATTGCTTTGTACCCGGTTTTACTACCTGTGGAGTACGGGAGCTTTGCTGGTTCTGCGCGCTTTTCTTGAATGGCGGGGTATTGGCCGCGCGCGGCGTCTGGCCGAAAAGGATGCTGCCGGAGGACAACATCCCAAACACGGCAATGATTTGCAATTTACTTTTGAACACTATGACCCTTGTCACTGAATTTCCTGAGGCGCAAAATCGATCTGCACCTCGGGAGTGCAACTCTACTTAGCAATGTAAAGCGTTAAAACAAGGCTACCTATCCATCTATTCTGGTTCAACGGCAAAGTCGTTCATCATGGATTTGGAGACGAAGATGCAGGCAGGATTAAGCTGCTTTCGTAATCCTGTTATCGGGGCACCAGGATTGGCCTTCGCTGGTTCTTGCGCCAGCTCTCCCGCAGCTCTTTTACGATTTCGGCGGCCGCCTGGCGCGCCTGCTCGGTCTGCGATGGCTCGAACGAAATAGCGCCTACCCGGGCGTGTCCGCCGCCGCCATAGCGTTCACAGATCACCGCCAGGTTGACCATGTCTTTTGGGTCCATCGTGGTCCATGGATTCGAACCAACCGAGACTTTGGTGCGAAACGAGCTCTTGCTCAGGCCGACGCTGTAAGTCGACTCCGGGTGCAGGTAGTAAGGCACAAACTTGTTGTAGCCTTCGAGATTGTGGTCGGTGATGTCGAAGTAGATCGTGCCTTCCTTGCACTCCGTCCGCTGCCGCAGCACCTCAATGGACTTCTGGTGACGTTCCATCAGCGGCGGAATCAGCTCCGCTACAAAGGGTTCCTGGACGATCTCCGCTAAAGGGCTCACCGCCAGCCGGGGAATCAATCGCGGTATGAAAGCGGGGTCCTGCGTGGCCTCGATCACCATGGTCAGCTTCATCGCCGGTTCGCCCATCTCCACCGCAGTTTTGGCGTCTTTGTACTGGGCGCCATCGATAATGTCCGCCCATTCAATCAACTCGGCCACCGGCTTGGGATTGAATCCGAAGCGGTGCTCGGCCACCGTCGCCAGGAATTTAGTGCACGAACGGTAATCGGGATCGAAGAACTTCTTATTGGTCGGATTGCGCTGAAAATGCTCGGCATCTTCCGGCGTGAGAAAGGCGCTCTGATGATGGTCAAACCACCAGGTAATTTTGGGTGAAGGAGAATATTTAAAGTCCACGATTGCATTCTCATCGCCGGTGAAATCCGCCTCATTGAAGAGCGCCCCGGCGCGATGCACCAGCCCGGTGAACTGAAATTCCACGTTCTCGCGAATGCGCTCGCGATAAAAGCGGGAAAACAGCGCGGCCGAGGCCGTGCCATCGAAGCATTTATCGTGGAAAAATACCCGGACCTTCACTGGTTCCCTGCCTTTCGACCCAAATTGACTCTCCCATGCCGCCCAAATTCAGCGAGAAGAGCAAAGCCAACTATCATGCCATTCCCATTGACCGAGAGCAAGTTGGAATCCGAATAGCCCTCGCCTGGAGGGTTAAATTCAAGCCACCAAAGTACCTGTTCTTCCGTGACCTTTTACCCGCGACAGCCGGTTGTTACCTTCTTCAACTATGGACACGAAAGCGCCGAAGTCTTCCAACAAAGCCACCATCCTTTATGGAGAAAACGATAATTCCATCCTGGAATCGCAAACCGCCATCTTCGAGCAGGCCGGATACTCGGTATGCAAAGCGATTGGAAGAAAGGCGATTGAGCAGGCAGTGGCTCGCCAGGGCTTCGACATTGTGGTGCTCGGCCACACGCTGACCAGGGACGATCGTCATCACCTTCCCTATATGGCCAAAAAAGGCCACGAAGATACCCGCATTCTGGTCCTGCACGCGAGCGGAAGACATCCTCAGGTAGATAAATCGATGGATTCGCGTGAAGGTCCGCGCGCTATTCTCGAAGCTGTCGCCGACCTGGTCGGAGAGAAATTGGCGCAGCCTAAGCCGTCCATGGCCCGCGCCCATGCCGCTGGGGCGCGATAGCCAGGAATTAAAGCCCCATAAAAAGTCATCCTGAGCGAGTGCGCGGCTAGATGTTCCGCGCACGAGTCGAAGGATCTGCGAGTCATGCCACCGGGCAATTTGTCTCAGGGCATGGCCTTCAGCCATGCCGCTCCCACTTCTATATGCTCCGGCT
>CAZONJ010000006.1:0-54480 GCA_964581225.1 uncultured Terriglobales bacterium
TGCGGAGTGGAGAAGGTCTTATGCAGGTTGAGGTGCATCACGTCCACGCCGAAGTCGCCGGGCCGCGTCTTGCCCACCAGCGCGTTCATGTTGGCGCCGTCCATGTAGAGGAGCGCGCCCTTATTGTGCAGCAGGTCGGCGATGCGATGGATGTCCTTCTCGAAGACCCCGATGGTGCTGGGGTTGGTCAGCATCATGCCGGCAGTGTCCTCGTCCACCGCGCGTTCGAGCGCGGCGGGATCGACCATGCCTTCAGGATTCGACTTCAGGTTGACGATCTCGTATCCGCAGATCGCGGCCGTCGCCGGATTGGTGCCGTGCGCCGAGTCGGGGATGATGATCTTGCGGCGCGGGTTCCCTTTCGACTCATGGTAGGCGCGCATCAGCAGGATGCCGGTAAATTCACCATGCGCCCCCGCGGCCGGCTGCAGCGTGATCGCGTCCATGCCGGTGATCTCGATCAGGCAGTCGGAGACGCTCTTAAGGATCTTGAGCGCGCCTTGCGAGATCTTCTCCGGCTGATAAGGATGTCCGTTGGCCAGGCCCTCCAGGCGGGCGACAAACTCATTCACCCGCGGATTGTATTTCATGGTGCAGGAGCCCAGCGGATACATGCCCAGATCGATGGCATAGTTCCAGGTCGAGAGCCGGGTGAAGTGGCGGATGATCTCAATCTCGCTGACTTCAGGCATGAGTCCGAGGTCCTCGCGGGCGGAGTCGCCCAGAAGCTGCTCGGGGTCAACGTCGGGCACATCCAGCGGCGGCAGTTTGTATGCCTTCTTGCCAGGGGAAGACTTCTCGAAGATCAGCCCTTCGTTCTGGCTGACGTGCTGTCTGGTTTTCTTGATGCGATTTTTCGGCACGCTCATCCCTGCACCGCATGTACAGCGGCGTCAATCTGGGCCTTGGTATTCAATTCGGTGCAACACCAGAGCGCGGCATTGCCGAGCTCGGGATAAAACTTTTTCAGCGGGAAGCCGCCGATGATGGTCTTTTCCAGCAGCCGGTCGTTGATGGCGTGCGGGTCTTCCGCCGTCTGCACCACAAACTCGTTGAAGCGAGGAGCGCCGGCAAAGAGCACCTTCGCTTTCTTTGAAAATTGGGTGGCGGCATAATGCGCCTTAGCCAGGTTCTGCCGGGCAAGCTCTTTGAGCCCTTCGCGTCCGTAGATGGTCATATAGATGGTGGACATCAGCGCCACCAGCGCCTGGTTCGTGCAGATGTTGGAGGTCGCTTTCTCGCGCCGGATGTGCTGCTCGCGGGTGGAGAGCGTGAGCACAAAACCGCGCTCGCCGTCCTTGTCCTTGGTTTCGCCGACCAGCCGTCCGGGCATCTGCCGCAAATATTTTTCCTTGGTGGCGATCACCCCATCGTAGGGCCCGCCAAAGCCCAGCGGGACGCCGAACGACTGCGCTTCCATGGAGACTATATCGGCCTCAGCCGGCGGCTTGACGACCCCCAGCGAGAGCGCCTCGGCGATGGAGACGATGAGCAGCGCGCCTTTCTTCTGCGCGATGTCGGCGGCGGCAGCCACGTCTTCAATGCAGCCGAAGAAATTAGGAGACTGGATCAGCAGCGCCGCGGTATCGGATGTAATCGCCTCATCGAGCTCCTTGAAATTGACCCGGCCATTTTCGGCATAACCGATCTCCGTTACCGGCAGCCCGCGATGGCGCATATAAGTATGGATCACCTCGCGGTATTCCGGATGCACCGTGCGAGCCACCACCGAGTGCTGACGTCCGGTGATGCGCATCGCCATCAGCAGGGCCTCGGCGGCGCCGGTGCTGCCGTCATACATGGAGGCGTTGGCGATCTCCATGCCGGTAAGCTCGCAGATCATGGTTTGGAATTCGAAGATCGCCTGCAGCGTGCCCTGCGAGATCTCCGCCTGGTAAGGCGTATAGGAGGTAAGAAATTCGCCGCGCTGCACCAGCGAGTCGATCACCACCGGACGATAATGATGGTAGGCCCCCGCGCCCAGGAAGACCGCATATCCGGCGGCGTTCTCCTTGCTGCATTGGCGGAAGAAATCGATGATCTCCGATTCGGCCATCTGCGGCGGCAGCTTCAGGTCGCGGTCCAGCCGGTATTCGGCGGGGATGTTCTGAAACAGCCGGTCGATGGAATTGGCCCCGATCTCGCGCAGCATCAGCTCGCGGTCGGCAGTAGATTTAGGAAGATAACGCATGAAATCTTAGGGTCCTCAAGACTTGGTCATGGCGCGATTCTTATCGCACCATTGCACGCGGCGCAAAACCGGTTCAGCTCTCTTCGGCGACGAACTTTTCGTAGTCGGCGGCGGAGAGCAGCTCTTTCACCTCCGCTGGATTGGCCAGCTTCACCTTCACCATCCAGGCCTTGTGCGCGTTGCTGTTGATGCTTTCCGGCGCGGAGGAGAGGTCCTCATTGACCTCTGTCACCGTGCCCGTCACCGGGGCGTAGAGCTCGGAGACGGCCTTCACCGATTCTACAGTGCCAAAACTCTTATGGGCGTTGATCTCGGCCCCGGGCTTGGGCAGTTCGACAAAGACGATGTCGCCCAGCGATTGCTGCGCATGATCGGTGATGCCGATGGTGCCGGTGTTGCCGTCGATTTTGATCCACTCATGCTCTTTGGTGTAACGGTAGTCTGCGGGATAAGCCATGTGTCTTCTTTGTCTTTCGGCGTGAGATTGTGCTGCGTCCAGGCTGCTGCTCCATTAGAGCTTTTTGCCCGGCATTACGATTCACTTCCTGGGACGCTTATAAAACGGCGTCGGAACCACCTGCGCTTTTACCTTCTGTCCCCGAATTTCCACCTGAAGGACCTTGCCGATTTCGGAGTACTCCGGCGGAACATAGGCCAATGCAATGTTCTTCTTCAAAAATGGAGCGGGCGAGCCGCTGGTCACATAACCGATCTCATGGCCGGCTTCATTGAGGACCTTATAGCCATCGCGGGCGATGCCGCGCTCGATCGTCTCCAAGCCAACCAGGGTACGCTTCAGTCCGGCGGCCTGCGCTTTGGCCAGCGCATCGCGGCCGATGAAGTCGCCTTTCTCCATCTTGCAGTAACGCTCCAGGCCGGCCTCCCACACATTGATGGTGTCGGAGATCTCGTGGCCATAGAGCGCCATTTTGGACTCCAGGCGCAAGGTATTGCGGGCGCCGAGGCCACAGGGCAGTATGCCAAATGGCTTCCCCGCCGCCAAAACCTCGTTCCACACCCGCGCGCTGGTCTCGACATCAGAAGGAATGTAAATCTCGAAGCCATCTTCGCCGGTATAGCCGGTGCGGGCGACCATGACGTTGGGAATCCCGCATACTGTCCCATGCTTGAACCAATAATTTTTTATGCTGGAAAGGTCAACGTCGGTGAGCTGGGCGAGCACCTCCAACGCCTTCGGCCCCTGGATGGCAAGCTGGGTATAGTAATCGCCGATGTCATCGGCATGGCAGCGGAAGCGGGCGACGTTTTTCTTGACCCAGCCATAATCCTTTTCCCGCGTTCCGGCGTTAATGACCAGCAGATAGTCGTTCTCGCCCAGCTTATGGACGATCACGTCATCGACGAAGGTCCCTTCCGGATAGAGCAATGCCGAATAATGCGCCTGGCCGACCTGGAGCCGCGAGGCATCGTTCATGCTGATGTGCTGGACAGCGGCCAGCGATTGCGGTCCGCGAATCAGAATGTCGCCCATGTGGCTCACGTCGAATACACCCACGGCAGTGCGCACCGCGATGTGCTCGGCGATGAGTCCGGAGTACTCGACCGGCATGTCCCAGCCGCCGAAATCGACCATCTTCGCGCCCATCTTTCGATGCACCTGGTTTAAAGCGGTTTTGCGAAGTGTGGACGACGGAGCCTCAGTTATAGGTACCACTGAAATCCTTTATGGCAGATTGCCTGCCGGGGAGAGGAAATGTAACTGGTTAAAGTATCACGTACATTTTTAGACGGTCAATGAAGGCCCCACGAGGCAAGTGGAGGAATAACCTGCGACGACGCTTTAAAATAGCGCCCAAACTGCATCCATCACTCTTCTCTTTCCTGCTAAGGTCTCCCTACCCACCATAGGACCTTGCCCAGGATCCTCCAATCGCGGCTATTGTACGGAATCGGGTCGCGCTGGCGGTTTTCGCCGATGAGCATGTCGGTATCTCCATAACGGGTGAGGCAGCGGACCAGCAGGCGGTCGTCACGATTCAGCACCGCCACCAGCGAATTGTTCAACTGTGAGACTTCGTTGATGGAGCTATCGACGGCGATGATGAATCCCGGAGCAATCATCGGCGCCATCCCATCTTCATCGATATGCATACAAAGAGTACGAGCGGGATTAGGACACCAGTTGGGCGGAACTGCCAGGATTTCATCGCCAGAGGGAGAGCGATAGTCGGAGCGAACGACCAGCGGCAAACCTTCCAATTCATATCCATTCGCGGACAGTTTTACCGGCTCGATATTTGTGGCTGTGGAAGCGCTGCCAAATCCCGAAACGACGCTGGAGATGTCCTCGCGGGAGAGGCCCCCGCGCTGCCAGAAATACCAGCAACCTGGGTCACCGGCCATCTTCCCCAGCTGCATATATATCTCGGAGCTGGGCTCGTTAATGCCGCGCTCCCAGCGGGAAGGCGCCATTGGAGAGACGTTAAGCCGCTTTGCCAGCGCCGCCTGACTTAATTTTTGGCTTTCACGAAGTTGGGTGATCCGATCCGCCCATTCAGGTTTATCGAAATTACTGCCGCCCATGATTGAACCCAAGTATCCAGTCTTAGAGTCATGCGGGGAACCGACCTTTATCGTGTTTTTAACGTGCCTTGATGGTCACCAATGGTGACTTCAATATAACAAAGTTTGTGATCTCATTCGACACTGCTGCTCAATAATCGAGGTGCTCACAGCGCCGCTCTCGTGATGAAATCTGCTTAGCGCAGTAGCAGCCTTGATCTCGCGGGAATAACGGATGGAAGCAGCTCGAATCAAGGAAGCGGCTGCTCTGAGCAGGTGAATTACGTCAGAGGTTCAGCACAGGTTTTCGGGAAGGACTTTCAGGCTGGAGTCTTCAGCGGGATTCAGGGCGGCTGAGCCACCAGACAATTTTTCCCAACAGCCGCCAGTTGCGGTCCAGGGCGAAAGCTGGAATTTGTCCTCTGTTCTCCGACATAAGGACTTCACTTTCCCCAAACTTCTGCAGGCGATGGATCTTCAAGCCGTGATCTTTGTGCCAGAGCAGCACAATGTGCCCATTCAGGCGGGCGCGGTCAAACTGGGAAAGGTCGACGGCGGCAATCGAGCCATTGGAGAGCAGCGGAGCCATACCGTCTCCGCTGACGTGTACACACTTGACCGCCAGGGAGCTCTGGCTCCATTCGTGCGGGACTATAATGGTGCCGGTCGAGGGCAGATGCTCGAGATTCGGTTCATTGTCGCCCGGCCCGGAGGTCGAAGCTGTAACATTGACCAGCGGAATTGGATGGAGGCCATTCGCCGCCTCCTGGGGTGCAGGGCGGTTCAGAGTATTGGGGTCCCCGGTCGTGCGCAACGCCCGCATCAGATCGCTGGAGGGCAATCCGGCGCGCTGCCAGAAATACCAGCAATCCGGCTCCCCGGCCAGCGTACCCATCTGGATGTAATATCCGGCCTCAGGTTCATTCACCGCCCGCTCCCAGCGGGAGACCGCCATGGGAGAAACGTGAAGCAGCCGCGCCAGGCTCGCTTGGTTTAAACCCAGCTTCTCGCGCAGCTTTTCAATCTTCTCGGCCCATTCGGGCTTGGCTAATTTAGCGCCGGTCCTCATATCCGTCCTTGACAAAGAACATTTAGGGCAGCTATTCTCGTCATAACTTTTGAGTTATAACGCCATCCAGGCCACATGTCTTCATCTTTCACATCACTTTCGCCCGATCTCATGCCATTCCGAAAAGGGGCCCTCTCCGGCGGGTCACAATCATGACAGATAGTACCAAAGATTCGCTCTTTACTCGACTAAGTCTTTATCGCGGCATTTACAGCCGCGTGGCCCGCCAGCTTAAAATCGACCCTTCTTACGTCAGCCGAGTGGCCCGCGGGGAGCGCCGCTCCGACAAAGTGGAAGCCGCCCTTCTCAAAGAGATGAAGAAGATCGAGAAGAGCACCAGTTAAGCCGCTTATTGCACATTTTCATCCGGCAACCACTTTATTGCGGCCTTTTCATCCTGAAAAGAACGAGATACATTAGGACAAATGGCCGAAAAATTTACCTGCGTACAATGCGATCGGGAAGAGGCACGCTGCTCCTGCGAAAAATTTTGTGCCTTGTGCCAGGGTTTTAGCGATGTGCGACTCTGCCCCGATGGCTGCTACTACTGCAAAGATTGCAGGGAAGCCTGCGGTTTCCAGGCGTAGTTATAACAACCCGCCTTTATTATAGATGTGGCCCAGCTGCAAATGTTTCAAACCGTTAGCTCTTCTCTGTATTCGCCAAAGACTTTTCGCAGACAGGTTGAAATTTCTCCCACCGTGCAGTAGCTTTCTACGGCATGGATGATCTGCGGCATTAAATTCTCGCCGTTGCGCGCCGTCTCTTCTACCCTGCCAAGCGCCTGCCGCCAACTTTCCGGATTTCGCCGCGCGCGCAGCGCCCGCACACGTTCCACCTGCCTGCGCTCCAGCTTCTCGTCCACCCTGAAAATCGGTACCTGCTTTTCCTCCTCGGCCTGAAAGCGATTCACGCCGACGACAATCGTCTCTTTGCTATCGACCGCCTGCTGATATTCATAGGCGGCATTCTGGATTTCGCTTTGAATATAGCCGCGCTCAATGGCCTTGATGGTCCCGCCCATCGCGTCGATTTTCTTTAAGTAATCCTGCGCGCGATTCTCGATGGAGTTAGTCAGCGCCTCGATGCAATATGACCCGGCGCAGGGATCGACGGTCTGCGCCACGCCCGATTCGTATGCCAGGACCTGCTGGGTGCGCAAGGCCACCATGGCGGATTCCTCGGTGGGCAAGGCGAGCGCTTCGTCAAAGCTGTTGGTGTGCAGCGATTGCGTGCCTCCCAGCACCGCCGCCAGGGCCTGAATTGCGGTGCGGACGATATTGTTTTCCGGCTGCTGCGCGGTCAGCGTGGAGCCCGCGGTCTGGACATGAAAGCGCAGCATCCAGGAGCGTGGATTTCTCGCCTTAAACTGCTCTCGCATGATTTCGGCCCACATGCGGCGCGCGGCGCGGAATTTCGCGATCTCTTCGAGAAAGGCGTTGTGCGCGTTAAAGAAGAAGGAGAGCCGGCCGGCGAAGCGGTCGATCTCCAGTCCCGCATCGAGGGCTGCCTGGACGTAGGCAATGCCATTGGCCAGAGTGAATGCCACCTCCTGGGCGGCAGTGCAGCCGGCCTCGCGCATGTGATAACCGGAGATGGAAATCGTGTTCCATTCCGGCAGCTCCTGGTGGGCATAGGCGAACATATCGGTGATGATGCGCATCGCCTGGCGTGGCGGATAGATATAAGTTCCGCGCGCAATGTATTCCTTGAGAATGTCGTTCTGCACCGTCCCCGAGAGCTTACGGACATCCGCGCCGGACTGCCGGGCGACCGCGATATACAAGGCCAGCAGAATGGATGCCGTAGCATTGATGGTCATGGAAGTCGAGATCTTCTCGAGATCGATGCCGTGAAAGAGGCGCTGCATGTCCTCGATGGAATCGATTGCGACCCCGACCTTGCCCACCTCCCCCATGGCCATTGGATCGTCGGAATCGTAGCCGATTTGGGTGGGCAGATCGAAGGCCACGGAAAGCCCCATGGTGCCGTGGGCCAGCAGGTACTTATAACGCTGGTTCGATTCCTCCGCGTCTCCCATGCCGGCGTATTGCCGCATGGTCCAGAGCCGTCCGCGATACATCGTGGGCTGTATCCCGCGGGTGAAGGGATATTGGCCGGGATAATTCAGCTCCCGCTCATAGCTCCAATCCCCCTCAGGGAGGGACGCAGCGAGCCGTTGAGGGGTATATACCGCCTCCATCTCATTTGCTAAGGAGCTCTTGAGAGGGTGTTTACCAGCCGGATTGGGAGGTCCTGAAGGCATCGTTTAACGGCTTAGCTGTCTCTTCTCGAGCTGTCTTTTCTCAATCTGCCGGACCCGCCAAAAGCTGGTGGCGGCAAAATACGCGAAGGTGAGGCTGAAGAGGATCGCGAGATAGACGCGTCCTGGCCCCAGCTCGCCAATCCGCCATTTCTTATATTCACGGACGGCGGCGCCGGCCCCGCCCAGGGAAAAGAAGGCGAAAAAGCAGCCGGTTATCTGCAGCCAGAGCAGGTGGGTGGTATGTTTGGCGGAGGCCCCCACGGTTTTAGCGGCAGACCATCCGGCCCGAACGTAGTCGTTTTTCCTGCCTCTGGCCCCCAAAGCGCGGGCCAGCAGGGTGGCCTTGCGAAGTTTCTGGTTTACAGTCACCTATAAGAGTTTAGCAGCGGCAAAGGCAATCTGTTATCAACGTCTGGGGCGGAAGCCGCATCTCATATCAATACCTGTAAGCATTTCGGTTTTGGCGCAGGCCAATTTAGAATAGGATTGGGAACAGAACAGGCTGGTTCCGTCCGGCAGATCCGGGGGTTGCTTGAATCCACGTTTAAAACAGCTAATGAAAGAACTCGGCGAAGCGATCAATGAATCGCTCTCCGAATCGGAACAGATTGCGGAGGTCATCGCAAAGATCAAGAATGAAGGCTTCGATGTGTTCCTGGTCCTTGAAGCCACGGTAGGCTTCAACAAACGCAACGACCACGACGAACAAGCTGCTCCGGTGTATGCCAGCAGCGAGCCTGAATTCAAGGTGAATTCCCAGGATGTTCGCTTCCTAAAATCATTGCGCATCAGCCTTGAGGATTCCGCTCCGAATAAGCGCGTGGCATGACCGCCGTCGGAGACGAGGCATAATTTCTAAGGTGGTTAGGCGACTAACCACCTTTTCTATTCGGTGCACATCCATAGGGAGTTGCTCTTCCACGCGAAGAGAGGGCCTGTGCTACCATCACTAGTTCAAGTGGCTTTAATATAGTTGCTGTAGAGCTGCCGTTTCGGCAAACAGGATCCGCAAAAGGTCACTCATGAAAGATACATTGGGAGTGTTGCTAGCCGGAGGAGCCGGAGAGCGCCTTTTCCCTCTCACCCGCGACCGGGCCAAGCCGGCGGTAACCTTCGGCGGGCATTATCGCATCATCGATGTCACACTCTCCAACTGCATCAATTCCGACCTGCGCAAGGTCTACATTCTCACCCAGTACAAGGCGCTTTCCCTGAACCGCCACATCCGTGAAGGCTGGGGGAAGATCGTCTCTACCGAGCTGGGAGAATTCATCGAAATCCTGCCGCCGATGAAACGCGTGAGCGAGAACTGGTATATGGGGACGGCGGACGCGGTCTACCAGAACATCTATTCGATCGGCAGCGAGCAGCCACGACAGGTCCTGATCCTTTCCGGGGACCATATCTACAAGATGAATTATGGCCTGATGCAGAAGCAGCATCAGGATTCCGGGGCCGACGTGACCTTGGCGACCATCCACATCGATCCCAGCGAGTCCCGCCGTTTTGGAGTGGTAGATATTGCGCGCGATGGGCGCATCACCGGTTTTGAAGAAAAGCCGGTGCGGACGGAGAAGCGCTCTCCCTTCGATCCGGAGATGGTCTCCGGCTCCATGGGCATTTATCTGTTCAATACCGACGTGCTGCTGCCGGCGCTGCTTAAAGACGCGGAAGACCCCAACTCGTCCCACGATTTCGGGCACGACGTTCTCCCCAAGCTGCTGGAGGACTACAAGGTCTATGCCTACAACTTTATCGACGAGAACAATCGCGAGTCACTGTATTGGCGCGACGTGGGAACGCTCGAAGCCTATTACGAAGCCAATATGGACGTGATTGCGGTCTCGCCGGTCTTCAATTTATATGACAAGGCATGGCCCATCCGCACACATCAGCGCCAGTATCCGCCGGCAAAATTCGTCTTCGGGGAGCCGGGACGCACGGGAATGGCGGTGAATTCCGTAATCTCCGCCGGCTGCATCATCTCCGGTTCCGCAGTCCGCGGCAGCGTAATCTCGCCCGATGTGCGCGTGAACTCCTATGCGGAAGTGGATTCCAGCATCATCTTTTCTCACGTCAATATCGGGCGGCATTGCCGGATCCGCCGCGCTATCGTCGACCGTGATGTCCATATCCCGGAAGGAACGGTGATTGGGTACGATCACGAAGAAGACCGGCGCCATTACTTCGTTTCGGACTCCGGGATTACCGTAGTGACCCGGGATTATTCCCTGTTTGAAAGTCCGGTCGCAGTGGATTACTTCACCAGTGAGTAGTCCCGCACAATCCAAACCAGGCATCGGCGCGCTCATCCTTACCATCATCTCTTTTCTGGGATCGATTGCCTGCATGTTGGGTTTGATAGTGGCCATCCCGCCTTATGTGGCCCATCCCGCGGAACACAAATATATCTCTCAAATGCTGACCTGGGGCGGGATGATGATGGTCTGCGTAGTGGTCTTTTGTATCGCGCTCATGTATCTGCTCCGCGCTCGCCGTGGAATTACTGCAAGCCCGAGCACACGCCGCTAGACCTCCATCTAAAATTCTTACGATTTTCTAAAGACAAAAAGCGGTCGTCATCCGTATCCACAGAGACTGGCCAGATTCCGGAGTCGTGGCAGCGGGCTCTTAGCGTCTTCGACGGGCCGTGGACAGCCATCTTCGCACTAAGTCCGCGCCAAAAATCCGCGAGTCATTTTATTGGTTTATTCTTGGTAAGTTGCTCGCCTTCTGAAAATCAGAAGGCAGCCGGACTGGTTGGGCAACAACACGGCAGCACTTTAGATCGAATCCGAAGAGGACAAGAAAGAATGCTTCGTTTCGTACTCCAATCGCGGGCCGCACTTCAGGCCACACTCGCAATTTCTCTCGCGGCCTTTCTAGCCGGCTGCGGGAACACTGCGGCCCGCCAGCAATCAAGTTCTCAAACTCAAGGGCGAGGACAAGGACAACAGGCCGTTTCGGTGGCTGTGGCCCCGGCAGAGGTTCGGGACGTCCCTGTGTACCTGACCGGATTGGGTTCGGTGGATGCATTCAATACGGTGACGGTCAAGAGCCGTATCGACGGCCAACTTATGACAGTGGCCTTTAAAGAAGGGCAGCAGGTCAAGAAAGGCGAACTGCTGGCGGTGATCGATCCCCGTCCGTATGAAGTCCAGCTCAGCCAGGCGCAAGCGACATTGTTTAAAGACAATGCCGCATTGAAGGACGCAAGGGCCAATCTGGTCCGCTTTCAGGGCCTCTATAACGAAGGGATTGTACCCAGGCAGCAACTGGACTCGCAAACTGCTCTTGTAGGACAACTGGAAGGCACGGTGAGCGCCGACCAGGCGCAAATCGATACCATCAAACTCAATCTCGTATATACCCGCATCACTGCGCCGGTCAGTGGGCGAGTGGGCCTGCGCCAGGTGGACGCCGGCAACATCGTGCATGCCTCCGACGCCAGCGGATTGGTTGTGATCACCCAACTCCAGCCTATCGCGGTGTTGTTTACCCTGCCACAGGAAAATCTGCCCGCGGTCTCTCGCCGCATGCATAGCGGCACGCTGGCGGTCGATGCATTCAGCCAGGATAATCAAACCAAAATTGCCAGCGGGAAGCTGGTCACCATCGACAACGAAATTGACCCCACCACCGGTACGGGAAAATTGAAGGCGGTATTCGACAATCGCGATAACGTCCTCTGGCCCAATCAGTTCGTGAATGTTCGCATGCTGCTGGAGGTCCGCAAAAATAATACCGTGGTGCCTGCGGCGGCGGTCCAGCGCGGACCTGAAGGGACATATATCTACGTGGTGAAGCCGGACAAGACGGCAGAGCTCCGTCCGGTGGCTGTGGGTTTCACCCAGGGAAATTTTGCTTCGATCAGTAAGGGAGTAAGCCCGGGTGAGGTTGTGGTGACAGATGGGCAGGACAAACTCCAGGCCGGCAGCCAGGTCGAGCCCCGCAGCGGCGCCGCGCCCGCCCCGGCAAAGGCTGCGGCATCAAGGTCGTCATCGTAAATGAGTCCTTCGCGTTTATTCATTCTCCGGCCGGTTGCGACATCGCTGCTGATGATTGCCGTGCTTCTGGTCGGCATAGTTGCTTACCGGCAGTTGCCGGTCTCGGCGCTGCCGCAGGTGGACTATCCCACCATTCAGGTGGCTACGTTTTATCCTGGCGCGGGTCCGGACGTCGTTGCCTCGTCAGTCACCGCCCCGCTGGAGCGGCAATTCGGGCAAGTACCCGGATTGAACCAGATGACCTCCACCAGCTCCTTTGGCAGCTCGGCCATCACGCTTCAGTTCAACCTGGACCAGAACATTGATGTTGCCGAGCAGGAGGTGCAGGCCGCGATCAATGCCTCGGCAACTTATCTTCCGAGGAATATTCCCAACCCGCCGATTTACAGCAAAGTAAATCCTGCGGATGCTCCCATCCTTACCCTGGCGCTCACCTCAGAGAGCCTGCCGCTCTCCAAGGTGGAGGACCTGGCGGACACCACGATGGCCCAGAAGATTTCCCAGCTTCCGGGAGTAGGGCTGGTTTCGATCAGCGGTGGCCAGAAGCCGGCGGTCCGGATACAGGCAAATCCTACTGCGCTCGCCTCCTACGGGCTGAGTTTGGAGGACCTGCGCAACATCCTGGCTGCATCCAACGTGGACCAGGCGAAAGGAGTGCTGGAAGGTGCGCGGCAATCGTATACGATTTCCAGCAACGACCAGTTATTCTCCAGCGAAGATTACAGGAGCATTATCATCGCCTATCGCAACGGCGCCCCGGTGCGGTTGACCGATGTAGCCAACGTGATTGATAGCTCCGAAAATGTCTATGAAGCGGCCTGGATGGACCTTACTCCGGCGGTGATCGTAAACATCCAGCGCCAGCCCGGGGCCAACATCATCAATGTAGCGGACCGCATTAAGGCCGTGCTGCCGCAGTTGCAAGCGGTGCTCCCATCTTCCATTAAAGTCGCCATTCTGACCGATCGCACAGAGACCATTCGCGCCTCGGTGCAGGACGTGAAATTCGAGCTGATGCTCACCATCGGGCTGGTGGTGATGGTGATGTTCCTCTTCCTGCGAAATCTTTCCGCAACTATCATTCCCAGCGTGGCAGTGCCCTTGTCTATTGTGGGCACCTTCGCGGTGATGTATCTGCTCGGCTACAGCCTGGACAACCTGTCGCTTATGGCATTGACCATCTCCACCGGCTTTGTGGTGGACGATGCCATCGTGATGATCGAGAACATCGATCGCTTTCTCGAACAAGGCAGCTCGCCGCTCGAAGCCGCGCTCAAAGGGTCGGGACAAATCGGCTTCACCATCATCTCGCTGACGGTTTCCCTGATTGCGGTGCTCATTCCGCTCCTGTTTATGGGCGATATAGTGGGCCGCCTCTTCCGCGAATTTGCAGTGACGCTCAGCGTGACCATCCTGGTATCGGCGGTGGTCTCTTTGACGCTTACGCCGATGATGTCCGCCAAGCTTCTCAAGCATCGAGACCCGGCGCATCAAGGCCGCTTTTATCATGCTTCGGAGCGCTTCTATAACCGGGTCATCGAACATTATGGCTCGTCGCTGAAATGGGTATTGAAGCGCCAGACGGCAACTTTGCTGGTCACCCTCGGCGCCCTGGTCTTGACCTTGATCTTGTATGTCATGGTCCCCAAAGGCTTCTTCCCCGTCCAGGACACGGGAGTGATTCTCGGCATCTCGGAGGCGCCGGAGACGGTCTCATTTCCCTCGATGGCCCAGCGCCAGCAATCCCTGGCGCAGGTGATCCTGAAAGATCCCGATGTCGCCAGCCTCTCCTCTTTCATCGGCATCGATGGGGTCAACACAACCGAAAACAGCGGCCGCATACAGATCAACCTGAAGCCCCGCGACCAGCGCCATGCGACCGCCTCGGAGATCATCCGCCGGCTTCAACCGCAACTGGCCGCTGTGGAAGGAATCACTCTTTACATGCAGCCGGTCCAGGACCTCTCGGTAGAGGACCGCATCAGCCGCACGCAATTTCAGTATTCGCTGGAGGATGCGGACGCCAACGAACTGAACCTATGGGCATCGAAGCTGCTGGCCAGGCTGCGCTCCGCGCCGCAACTGCGGGATGTAGCCAGCGACCAGCAGAACGAAGGGCTGAAAGCCGACCTGGTGATCGACCGCGATACCGCTTCGCGCCTTGGCATTCTGCCCCAGGCGATCGACGATACCCTCTACGACGCCTTCGGGCAGAGACAGGTTTCGACCATCTTTACCCAACTGAACCAATATCATGTGGTGCTTGAAGTTGGCCCGGACTTCCAACGGGACCCCGATGCGCTCAAGAACATTTACGTGCACTCCTCCAATGGTAAAGAGGTGCCGCTCTCGGCATTCAGCCACTTCGAGCAATCGAACAGCACGCTGGCCATCAGCCATCAGGGACAATTTCCCGTAGTCACGCTGTCGTTCAATCTTGCGCCGGGAGACGCCCTGGGCAACGCGACCACCGCCATCGAGCAGGCGGAGCGCGACCTGGGCATGCCGGTCAGCGTCCACGGCAGCTTCCAGGGAACGGCAGCGGCCTTCCGCAATTCCCTTGCCTCCGAGCCCTTGCTGATTCTGGCTGCCCTGATAACGGTGTACATCGTGCTGGGTGTTCTGTACGAGAGCTACATCCATCCGGTCACGATTCTTTCCACCCTGCCCTCCGCCGGGGTGGGCGCCATCCTGGCGCTGATCCTTACCGGCAACGATCTCACCATAGTGGCGCTGATCGGGATTATTCTGCTGATCGGAATCGTGAAGAAGAACGCCATCATGATGATCGACTTCGCCCTGGAAGCGGAGCGCAATGAGGGACAGCCGCCGGAGGAGGCGATCTATCAGGCAAGCCTGCTGCGCTTTCGTCCCATTATGATGACCACCATGGCAGCGCTGCTCGGCGGATTGCCGCTGGCGCTGGGGCGCGGCACCGGCTCCGAACTTCGCCACCCGCTCGGAATCACCATCGTCGGCGGCCTGCTGGTAAGCCAGTTATTCACCTTGTACACCACCCCGGTTGTGTATCTCACCTTCGATCGCCTGGCCAAGAAGTTTGAGCGTTTTCAGGTTGGGAATCCCATTGAGGACCCGGCTGCGGCAGCCGATTAGTCATGAATATCTCCGCGCCATTCATCCGACGGCCCATCGCAACCTCGCTGCTGACCATTGCCCTCCTGATGGCGGGAATCCTGGCCTTCACACGCCTGCCGGTCGCCCCCTTGCCGCAGGTGGAGTATCCCGTCATCCAGGTGCAGGCGGGCCTGCCCGGGGCCAGCCCGGAGACCATGGCCTCGGCTGTGGCCACGCCGCTGGAGCGCCAGTTTGGCCGTATTGCCGGGGTCAACCAGATGACCTCCACCAGCCAGCTCGGCTCTACCAACATCGTTCTGCAATTTGACCTCAGCCGGAATATCGATGCCGCCGGACGCGATGTTCAGGCGGCCATCAATGCGGCCCGGGGAAATCTCCCCTCCAACCTGCCGGGGAACCCTAGCTATCGCAAGGTCAATCCAGCGGATGCTCCGGTCATGATCCTGGCGCTGACCTCGGATGCGGTGACCGTACCCAAAATGTATGACATTGCCGATTCCGTCCTGGCGCAGAAGCTGGCCCAGGTGGCAGGGATTGGGCAGGTTTTTGTGGGAGGAGGCGCTCGCCCTGCAGTCCGGGCTGAGCTGAATCCGGCGCTGCTGGACAAGATGGGAGTCGGCGTCGAGCAGGTCCGGAGCGCCCTGGCTGCCGCCAACGTCAGCTCTCCGAAAGGCGGCTTTACCAATGGAAGCGCCTCCTGGGAGATCGCCGACAACGACCAGCTCTATCTCGCCGATCAGTATCGTCCTCTTATCGTCGCCCAGAACAGCCTGGGAATAGTACGGCTCGGCGATGTCGGCGATGTGGTGGACTCGGTAGAGGACATTCGCAACTCCGGGAGCGTCAACGGGCACCCGGCGGTAGTGCTGGTGCTGTTTCGCCAGCCGGGCGCTAACATTATCGAGACCGTCGACCGGGTGCGCGCGCTTTTGCCCCTGTTGCAGGCATCGATCCCTCCCGCCATCCATCTGGATATCGCCCTTGACCGCACTACGACGATCCGGGCCTCGGTCCACGATATCGAGTTCACGCTGCTGCTTTCGATTGTGCTGGTGGTATTCGTGGTCTTCATCTTTCTGCGAAACCTGCGAGCGACCTTCATTCCCAGCGTTGCCGTCCCGCTTTCGCTGATTGGCACATTCGCGGTCATGTACGTGCTCGGCTACAGCCTGGATAACCTCTCGCTGATGGCCCTGGCAATCTCTACCGGGTTTGTGGTGGATGACGCCATCGTCGTGATCGAGGACATTACCCGCTATCTCGAGCAGGGATTGAGTCCGATGCAGGCGGCGTTTCGCGGCGCGCGAGAGATTGGATTTACGGTGCTCTCGATGAGCACCTCGCTGATCGCGGTGTTCATCCCCATTCTGCTCATGGCCGGCATTGTGGGCCGGCTCTTCCGCGAATTTGCCATCACCTTGAGCGCCGCTATTGGGGTCTCTCTCGTCATCTCGCTGACAGCCACGCCGATGATGTGCGCTAAGCTCCTGCGCCCCATTGAAAAAGAGAAGCATGGAAAGCTCTTTCAGCGCAGCGAGCGGGCATTCGAATGGACCCTGAAAACCTATACCTCCAGCCTGCGCTGGGTCTTGCGCCATCAGACGCTGACCTTGCTGATTACCATCGCAACCGCATGTCTGAGCGTTTATCTCTACATCATTGTTCCTAAAGGCTTCTTCCCGCAGCAGGACACAGGCAGGCTGGGCGGGGCCATTCAGGCCGATCAGGACATCTCCTTCGATGCATTAAATCTGAAAATCAAGCAGTTCGTCGGTATCGTGAGGCAAGATCCGGCGGTGGACAGCGTGGTCACCTTTGGCGGCGGGGGCAATACCGGACGCATGTTTATCACCCTCAAGCCGCTCGAGCAGCGCAAAGTTACGGCCGATGCGGTCATCACCCGCTTGCGGCGCAAGCTGGCGGTGATTCCGGGGGCAACTTTGTTCCTGCAATCGGCGCAGGACCTCCAGATCGGCGGCCGCATGAGTAATTCGCAGTATCAATTCACCCTGCAGGCCGAAAACCTGACTGACCTGCGGGCCTGGGCGCCCAAAATCATGCAGAAGCTGCATACCCTGCCGGACTTGCGGGACGTTTCCACCGACCAGCAGGAACGAGGGCTGGACGCCCTGGTGGTAGTGGACCGGGACACGGCGGCGCGGCTGGGCATCACCCCGCAGCAGGTGGATGAGGTGCTCTACGACTCCTTTGGACAGCGCCAGGTCTCCACCATGTACCGGCAGCTCAACCAATATCACGTGGTCATGGAAGTGGACCCCCGTTTCCAGAAAGATCCGGATGCGCTGAAGGGCATTTACGTACACTCCTCCAATGGGACTGAGGTACCACTGGCTGCCTTCGCCCACTTTGAATCCGCCAACACTGCCTTACAGGTAAACCATCAGGGGCAGTTCCCGGCAATAACGCTTTCCTTCAATCTGACCCCGGGAATTTCGCTGGGAAGCGCAACCCAGATGATTGAAACCGCCATGCGGCAAATCGGGGTCCCTTCCACTGTCCATGGCACCTTTCAAGGGACTGCGGCCGCCTTCCAGAGTTCGCTGGCCAGCGAGCCTTTGCTGATCCTGGCGGCGCTGCTGACTGTGTACATCGTGCTCGGCATGCTTTATGAGAGCGTGATTCACCCTATTACCATCCTTTCCACTCTGCCCTCCGCCGGGGTGGGCGCGCTGCTTGCGCTCCTGCTGACCCGCACCGAACTCACCGTCATCGCGCTGATCGGGATCATTCTGCTGATTGGAATCGTGAAGAAAAACGCCATCATGATGATCGACTTTGCGCTGCAGGCGGAGCGCAGCGAGGACAAATCTCCGGAGGAGGCCATCTATCAGGCGTGCCAGCTGCGCTTCCGTCCCATCATGATGACCACACTTGCGGCGTTGCTCGCCGGTCTTCCCCTGGCCGTGGGCACTGGCACCGGCTCGGAGCTGCACCGTCCACTGGGAATTGCCATCGTCGGCGGCCTGATTGTCAGCCAGGCGCTCACGCTCTATACCACCCCGGTGGTCTACCTCTATCTGGACCGTTTCCGCCTGCGCGCAACCCGATGGAGAAAGGCGCATACCGGTCCGGCGCCGTCCCTGAAGCCACGCCTGGAGCAATAAAGCTTTTAAGCCTAATAGTCCTGCCTGCTACAATCTTCCCGCCCCCAAATCAAAGAGGAACTTCGGCCCTGCAGGTTGCGTATTCCCTGATGTAATCGAGGCGAAAAATAGGAGTGCTGGTGGAACAAAGCCCGCAGACAGCTTCCCTGGTGCAGCGCTGTGTCGCAGGCGATACCACGGCATGGGAAGAGCTTGTCCGCGAGCATAGCCGCCGGATTTATAACATCTGTTTTCGCTTTACCGGTTCCGGCGCCGACGCCGAAGATCTTACTCAAGAGACGTTTATCAAGATCTACCGCTCGCTGACCAGCTATGACGAGCAAAAAGGGGCGTTCACAACCTGGATCACTACCATGACCCGTAATCTTCTGGTCGACCACTTTCGTCGCAGCAAGCAGGACCGGATTACCGATTCCATGGATTCGGCCCTGGGGACCGAAGAAGACGGCCCTACCCTGAGCGAAAAGATTGAAGATGCGAAGCCGGCCCCCGATACCGTCCTGGCCAGCAAGGAACGTCAAAAGCTGGTGCAGGAGGCCCTGCAGAAGATCTCCCCAGACCTGCGGGAAGCTGTGATCCTGCGCGACCTTCAGGACATGGACTACCGGGAGATCGCCCAGGTGTTGAAGGTCCCGGAAGGGACCGTGAAGTCAAGGATCAACCGTGGAAGAGCGGAACTTGCAAGGCTCTTATCGCGTACCAAAGGACAGGTGGTTTAAGTGGAAGACCAAGGCAAATTCGAACAGCCCGGAGAAGGCCAGAACCTCTCCTGCACTGATTTTGACCTGCTGCTGAGCGATGCCATCGATGGCATGCTCTCCCCAGCCCGGCAGGCCGGCTTCGAGCGTCATGTGAATACCTGCCCGACCTGCGGCCCTATCTTCACCGATACCCAGGCAGGCCAGCATTGGCTGAAATCACTCGAAGCGGTACCCGTCCCGGGAAATCTGGTCCACAACATCCTGGCGGCGACCAGCATGAAGGACATCGCCGCGACGGCGCAAATCGAGCAGCGGGAGAGCTGGTATGAACGGTTCAGCCATGTTCTGCGGACTGTCTTTCATCCCGTTTATAAGACCATGCGGCAGCCGCGCTTTGTGCTCAATACCAGCATGGCTTTCTTTTCGCTTACTTTGCTGATGAATGTCGCCGGCTTCAGGCTCTCTGACCTTCGCACGCAGGACCTGAGCTTCCGGAGCATTAAGACGAATGCCAGTTTGAAATATTACGAGACCACCGCCAAAGTGGTGAAGTACTACGAAAACATCCGCTTCGTCTACGAACTCGAATCCACTGTGCGCGAGCTCAAGCGGGCCAGCACCCCCAAGGAGCAGGACGATTCCGCGCCTAAGAAGAAGTATGACAACACCACCCAAAAGCCCGAGCAGAAGCAGAATGAGGAACAGGAATATGTTCGCGAACGCAACGGCATCCTGCTGGCCGCGCTGAAGGGCCGCCGCAGCCTGATGGGAAGAGACAAACACCAGATTTCCCCCGGATCGAATAACCAGATGAAACTTTCAACATTCGTTGACCCAACTTACAGGAGGCTTGCATGACTTGCGCCATACATCCAGATATACCCGCCTCGGCTTATTGCCGGACATGCGGGAAGGGACTTTGCGAAAGCTGCAAGCGTGAAGTCAAAGGAGTGATCTATTGCCAGGACTGCCTGGCGGCCCGGCTGGAAGGCACAGTGCCGCCGGGAGCGCAGGTCCCGCCCTCCACGGTGGTTGTGCCGGTCACCGAGACCGCCCCCAATCCCGGCCTGGCCCTCTTCCTCGGCTTTATTCCCGGCGTGGGCGCGTTTTACAACGGGCAATACATCAAGGGATTTGCCCACGTCATCATCTTCGCGCTCCTGATCCGGATGGCAGATATCGGGGGGCCGTGGGACGTGCTCTTTGGACTCGCGATCCCCACCTGGATTTTTTATATGGTTGCGGACGCCTACAGGACTGCAAGAGCAAGATTGCTGGGGCAGCCGCTGCCCGATCCCCTGGGGCTGAACAATTTGTTTGGGACAGACACCGCGCACACCCATCCTGCGGGCTATACCGCCCCTGCAGCGACATATACTGCCCCTCCGGCGGCACCGGGAGAGCCGGTGGCCCAGATTTATCCGGCCCAGCCGGTCTACGTTGCTCCCGCTCCCGAGCGCCGTCCGGGACCCACGGGAGCGATCATCGCGATTGTTCTGGGAGTGATCTTCCTCTTCGATAACCTCGGCATCTTTCACTGGTCATGGACAGGTCGTTACTGGCCTGTGATCCTGATTGCCTTCGGGGTCTACCTCGCGGCCAAGCGGATGGCCGAAGCGCGTGGCGAGGAATTTTAAAGATGACCTCCAACTACATCCACAACCGCCGCTGCCCCTGCCCCCGCTGCCTGAGCGCGACGCTTTTCGGTCCGGCAATCTTGATCACGGTCGGCTTCTTATTGCTGCTGGATAACTTGCGGGTCCTGCGATTTGGGGAGAGCTGGCCGCTGCTGCTGGTTGTGATCGGCGGGTTGAAATTTGCGCAGGCGGGCGCGTCCATCGTAAATCATGTGCAGCCGGTCCCGCGAAACGGGGCCCTATCGCAGGGCAACCCAGCGGGGACTTCGGCGGCGCAGAAGGAAGCTTCTTCGGAGGTGAATCGTGGCTGACAGATTGTATTCGCGGCGTCGTTCCATAGCCGGTCCCATCATTCTGATGGTCATCGGGGTCTTTTTCCTGCTGTTGACCACGGGCGCGATAACCAGAGCTCGCCTGGGCTGGTGGTTCGCTCTTTACTGGCCGGTCCTGTTGATCGCGGTCGGCATCATTCGACTGGTCGAGTACATTATTGCCCGGCGCAATGACGGTCCGATACCGCGGTTCGGCGGCGGCACTATCTTTGTGTTGATTCTTTTTACCCTGATTGGAATGGGCGCTACCCGGGCGCGCCACGTGAATTGGCAGGCCTTCAACGACAATGTAGACGTCGATACCAACTTCGATGCGATGTTCAACCAGAAGTATGAATTCAACGACCAGCAGCAACAGCCAGTCGGCTCCAGCGCGCAAAATATTCAGATCGAAAGCGAGTATGGCAGCGTAAAGATCCATTCCGCGGACGACGGCCAGATCAAAATGACCATCCATCGCCGCATTGCCGCCGGCTCGCAGGATGAGGCCAATAAGCTTAATGCGGAAAACCGGCCTTCGATCGCGCTGGAGGGAAACACCCTGCGCATCCAATCCGCCCGGCCCGGGCCCAGCGTCCATGTAGGATTTTATTTCGGACCTCGCGTTGTGACCGACCTGGAAATCTGGGCGCCCAAAAATATGCCGGTCAACCTCTCCGGCTCTCATGGAGATGTGGCGGTGGACAACCGTAAGGGAGATGTGGCCCTGACCACCACGCATGGAGACATCCAGGTGGACAGCATAAAAGGAAATGTTTCGCTTACCACCCACCACGGCTCGGTCAAGGCGCAAAAAATTGAGGGCAGCGTCAGCATTAACGGGCGCATCGATGACACCGAAATTTCGGAGGTCAGCGGCCCCGTCACCCTGGATGGCGACTTCTTCGGGGAAACCCGATTCACTAAGATCGGCGGCGGGGTGCAGTTCAACAGCTCGCGCACCGAGCTGCATTTTGCCCGGCTGGATGGCGACCTGCACATGGACAATGGAGACCTGCGCGGCTCTTCCATCTCCGGTCCATTCCTGCTGCGCACTAAGGCCAAGGACGTGCATCTCGACAACATCAGCGGCGACATTACCGTGGAAGACAGCCAGGCCGAGGTCGAAGTTCATCCCGGGCTGAGGGCCGGCAACGTAGATGTGCAGAACCGCCAGGGAGCGATCCACATGGTCCTGCTTGCCGACGCGGCATTCAATATCCAGGCCCGCAGCGAACATGGCGATATTGAGACCGACCTCGATCTCGCGAAAGAAAATAATGGCCCGGAGACGACTGCCACCGGCAATGTCGGGAAGGGAGGGCCTACCATGCACCTCTCCACCCAGCATGGAGTAATTGAGATCCGGAAGGGATGAGTTCCTGAGTCAGGGGAGAAAATAAAAGACTGGGAATAATAAATGTCCTTCCTGAGCGCCGAAAGAAGTGAGGAGGCGCGAGTCGAAGGATCTGCAGTCCGATGCCTGAACAGAAATTCTATTAGCTTCCGTTCAGGGCCGGTCCTGAACCACAGGGCAGGGTTTTAGCAACCGACGGAACTTGAAACTCAAGAAGAAAGTTTTTTGCCGATGATCTCTTCCGCCTTGTGGATCACCTGGTCCAGGGCGAGGTTGGTAGAGTCGATCAGGACAGCGTCTTTTGCCGGGACGAGGGGCGAATTGATCCGGGTGCGGTCCCGCTGGTCACGCTCCCGCATCTCCGCGAGAATCACCTGGGCCTCGCGCGCATTCTCTGCCGGGATGGCCGGGGCCTTACCGGCGACCTGCTGGAAGCGCCGGCCCCCCCGCACCTCCGGCGCGGCATCGAGAAAGATCTTCACGTCCGCATGAGGGAAGACCACGGTACCGATGTCGCGCCCTTCCATAACGACGCCGCCCTCGGCGCCCATCTCGCGCTGGCGCTCGACCATCCATTGCCGGACCTTGGGATGCACCGAGACGCGCGAAGCCGCGCTGGTTACATCTTCGTCGCGAATGCGGCGCGAAACATCGTAGCCATCGAGCACCACGCAATTTCCATCCAGCATGGGTTGCAGCTTGATGCTGGTATGCCGGGCCACTTTGATCAGCGTCTCTTCTTCGTCCAGCGAGATGTCATTCTCAATTGCCTTCAACGCCAGCGCGCGATACATGGCGCCGGTCTCGATATTGAGGTACCCAAGCTTTCGCGCCAGCCGCGAGGCCAGGGTGCTCTTCCCTGCTCCGGCGGGGCCGTCAATGGCAATCACTAATTTGCGAGCGGCCGAGGCTTCAGGCATCCTGCCCTCTTTTTGGCCTGCGCATTAATGATGGGCCCTTCTGGTTCAGTGGCGGACGGCGCAATTCCCGGTTGGGAGCGGTCTTCTGCACAGCGAATTGCGGACCACCAATCAAAGTGCGTCCATCGATCGAGACAAAATGAAATTCGCGCGCATTGAGCAACGCGTTGATGGTCTCACGAATTCGGGAGCGCGGGGCAATCATCGAAAAAAAATCTTCGATCTCGCTCTGCTCCACCGCGATGAAACAATCTACATACTTCGAGATCAGCGCCGATAGCGCCTCGCCCTGGGAGAGATGCGTGCCTTCGCGTACCGCCTCCGGGGCCCAGCGATGGAGGACGTCCCATGAAGCGCCGCTCTCGGCGGAGTAATCGACTCGGGTAATTTTCAGGGCAGACCACAAATCGTGCAGGACGCGATCGATTGCAGTTTCGGAAAGGTCCCCACCCAGCCGCTCGCGCAATTGCCGCTTATTCAGCGGTCCATGCTCCTGGATCTGCTGGAAGGTATGGACCATCAGCGGCGAAGCCTTCTCTTTTCCGTGGCGCTTGGGGGGCTGCCTGGGATTATGGTCGCTCACCGCGGCAAAAAAGAAGGGAAAAACCGACGCTGAAATCAGGAATGGGGTCTCGCCGAAAAGATTGGACTCATATGCGGAGCGGCTGCGCAATAGTCTGATCATCAACTCTGAGGCTTTCTCGCAGCGGGAATCGCTGAACGCCTGTTGCTGCAACGGCAGCCCTTCATCGCCGCCGGTTATTGCGCCGATAAAGGTTGGTCCTGGCCGCGGAGGCCGCACCGGATACATCAGGCAGAAACCAACCTCCTCGATAAATGCCTGCGCGTCTTCCATCGTGTTGATCCGACTTCCATTCACGCGCCACTTGGCGCGCCGTTGCTCCTGCAACTCTTGTTCAATCATCGTTTTGATTTTATCCGGTAATCGGGCGCAATGCCTGAAGCAACATATTTTCCGGCAACTTCAGGCTGCGGCGCAAGCCGTGAAATATCCTAAATCCTTTTAAATGCCTTCTGAATTTCTTTAATGGAGTATCGCAGCACCACCGGACGCCCATGTGGACAGGTCATGGGGCACTCCGTCTTCGCCAGCTCGGCCAGCAGCCACTCCATCTTGTCCTGTTCCAGATGAGTATTGATCTTGATGGCGGCGTGGCAGGCGATTGAAGCGGCAATGCGGTGCCGGATCGCCTCAAGATTTTCCGCCTGGCGCTCGCGCTCGAATTGATCGAGCAGCTCGTGAAGCATACGCTCCACATCGCTGGCCTCCACTCCCGCCGGAGCGGCCTTCACCGCGATGGTGCGCGAGCCGAAGAGCTCAGTCTCAAAGCCGTTGCGGCCCAGCTCATCGGAGATTTCCGCAAAGATCGCCTGCTGCCCCGGCGTGAGCTCCACAATGATCGGCATCAGCATGCGCTGCTGCTCCACCCGCTCCGCATTTCGCTGCCGCAATACCTTCTCAAAGAGCACGCGCTCATGGGCCACATGCTGGTCGATGATCCACAGGCCGTCCGGATTGATGGCCAGAATGAACGATTCGCGTATCTGGCCGACCGGCGTGAGCGAAGCCAGCGGAGGCGGCGCCTCGGCCTCTTCCGCAATCGGCTCATCAAATACGATGGAGTTGCAGTTGGCAATCTCCGGCACTTGCGCCTGCGCTCCCTCGGTGATGGGCACGGCGCGAGGCAGGGTGGCAGCGGCCACCGCGGCGTTCGCCCCTATGTAAATGGAATCGTCAAATCCCAATCTTCCGGATTGCGGCTGCGGCTCCAATGGGGTGAGCAGCAGCTCCTGATTGCCCTGTATGGCCGCCTTTTCAGCGCCGCTGAATGCCTGCATCGCGCCCGGCGAGAAGCCTGGCCCTGCGGTGGGATACGCCCTGATCTCGCGGGTGAACTCCGGCACCGGACGCGAGCTGAGCAGCGCAGCCCGCACCGAGTCTCGGACCAGGTCATGCACAAAGGCCTGCTGGCGAAAGCGTACTTCGGTCTTGGCGGGATGCACATTGGCATCGACCTCTGCCGGCGGCATCTCCAGGAACAGCAGCACGACCGGAAACACCGTGGGCGGCAGAATATTTCGATATGCCTCGATCAGGCCGTGCTGCACCAGACGGTCGCGCACCAGCCGTCCGTTGACAAAGACAAACATCGAGTTGCGGTTCAGTTTTTGCAGCTCGGGCTTTGAGATGAATCCATGCAGCCGAATCTTTCCCGGATCAGGCGCCTTGTAGTCCTCGGCGCGCCGCCACGGCGGAGGCTCGGGCAAGCCCCCGCGCTCCAGCTCCGCCTCCACCGCAACCGGCACCAACTGGCTGCGCGTGTCCTTGCCGAAGATCTGGTAGATACGGTCGGAGTGGTTCTTTACCGGCGGGGCCATCAGCATGGCGATGCTCATCGAATGCAGCTCGAAGTGCTTGTCCGGATGCGCCAGAGCGTAATGCGTGACCAGGGTGGCGATGTGCGAAAGCTCGGTCGATTCCGCCTTCAAAAACTTCCGCCGCGCCGGGACATTGAAGAACAGGTCGCGGACCGTAATCGCCGTCCCTGCCGGAAGCCCCGCTTCTTCTACCTTCAGCAGCTTGCCGCCGGCGATCTCCACCCGCGTCCCGGAATCCTCCTCCGCAGCATGGGTCTCCAGCAGAAGCCGCGACACAGAGGCGATGGAGGGCAGCGCCTCGCCGCGAAAGCCCAGCGTGGAGATATGCAGCAGGTCATCGACATCATGGATCTTGGAGGTGGCATGACGCTCGAAGGCCAGCATGGCGTCATCGCGCAACATGCCGCAGCCGTTGTCCTGGATCGAGATCAGCTTCTTCCCTCCCGCCTCAACGTCAATGCGGATACGGGTGGCCCCGGCATCGAGCGCGTTTTCCAGCAGCTCCTTGACCACAGAGGCAGGGCGCTCCACCACCTCGCCGGCGGCGATCTTGTTGGCGATCTGGTCGGAGAGTACCCGGATGCGTCCCATATCGGAAGATTACACGAAGTCCCGCCCGGCCCAACGGCGACATTGCCAATGCTTTTCCTCCTGGTCTCTGTCTCTTTGCGGTGAATCCGTCCAGGCCGACCCGCTTTCGAGTCCTAAATCGCCCCATTCCTGCAAGGTACCTGAGTAACAAAAGGCGCTGGGATCGTTATTGCGATGGTGGCGCAAAGCCGTCACCATTGGCCGACGAGGTGCTTACAATGGCGGACGTTCTCACTTCCGTGGCGCAGTTGAATGGCATGAAGTTCTATGCGCAGGGCGGTCCCGCGCCGGCCAAAAACGGCTTCGTATACGGCATGATGAACGGATTTGTGGCCGTCGTTGGGCATGAGAAAAGACACATCTTTCTCGCCGTCGTTGGGCAAAACCTTACGAATAAAGAGGATCTGAAGCTTGCGCTCGCCGCCGGCTCAGCATTGAAAAAACTGAGCGGCCAGCAGAAAATCATGGCTGCGGACGATGGATTCATTATCCGGTTGACCTGTTTTATCTGGCCCAAGGCTGCACCCATTCAAGCTGCGCTGGATGAGGTGACCAGGACCGCCGCTGCCTTCATCTCGCCTTACAAAGGACAATGCCAGAAATGCGGGCGGCGCTCCACCGATCAGCTTGTGCTGCTGGGGACGATGCCAAAAATCGTATGCGACACCTGCCTGAGCAAACTGCCGGAGCAGAAGTTGCTGGCGGAGCAACAGTTTCGCGACCTGCGGCCGCGCACCGCTCGCGGACTTTTCTATCTCGCAGGTCTGGTTTCCGCCCTGGTGCTTGGGTACGGCGCTTTGATTGCCTGGATCGGCATGGATGGACGCTATAGCACGCAGCTCGATTTCTTCATCGGCCTATTTTTCGCGCTCATGGCGCGGCTGGCATTTGAGAAAGGAGCGGGGAAGATGACGCGTGTGGGGATGATTGCGGCGGGGTTCGCGGGAGTGGCGGGGAAATTGATTTGTTCCACCAGCTTTTTCGTTGCGCTGATAATGCACGACATGCATCTGCCCCTGACCCTGGCTCTGGTAAAAACTGTTGCCAGCGGTTTGCCTGAACTGTCGTCGGAGATGTTTGGCGGCACTCCACTCTTTTTTGTTGCAGTGGGGCTGCCTTTGGTCTTTCTCGTCTCGCCTATTTCCAGGAAAAAATTCCCCGAGTTGGAATTTGTCCGCCTTAGCAACGTAGAACTGGCGCAGGCTGCAACAGTAGGCGCCTAAGCCGAGGCAAAAATCACCACGCAGCGGAGAAGAGAGCGAATTTTATCAGTAGGTTGAAGGGCACGCAGGAAGCGGCTTTTTAGCCCTAGAGATCGGATACGCACAGGATTTATTATCTGAGGCTAAAAGCCTCGAATTAATGTGCCCTAACGCCCGGCTGAAAAGCCTGCCCTGAGCGGAGTCGAAGGGGGGACATTCCCCGGTTTTGCAAGCCAATCTGTGCTCCACTTATTCCGTCTATGCAGATTGATTTGAACTGGAAACTTAGGAAGTGAAAACTGCCTTTGGATCTCGCTTGTATAAGTGACCTTAGGACTTTGCGGGGAGCGAAAATCCTTTTGCAATCTCCCGGTCCTTTTATATCCTATAACACGTGCATATTGACTACACGATCTCGGAAGAGGATTTTTTTGCGGCCCAACGGCTGGCCCTGCGCAGTTCGAACAGCGCTTTGACCCGCCTTTCCGTCGTCTTTTTTCCTGTTTTCGGATTTTTTCTCCTAACGGGGTCTATCTGGCTAATCAGGCAGAATGGATTTTCTACGCCTATGTTTTCTTCTCTCGCGATTGCGCTCTATTTTATCTTCAATTTTCAATTGCGCAAGCACAAAGCAAAGAAGCTCTATAAGAGCTCGCCCTCATATCATGGCAGCATCTCCCTCGATGTCACCGAGGAGCGTCTCCATTTCAAAGGAGAAAGCTATGACTCCAACATCGCATGGGGACACTTCGTAAAATATGTGGAAGACGAAAAGATGGTCCTGCTCTACGCAAATGAGCTGGTCTTCCATATGGTCCCTAAGCGGAATTTCTCGCCAGAGCAGTTGGCGTCCTTCTGCGGGCTTCTTGCCCGCAAGGTGAACAACTCCACACAATCTCGCCAGGCAGCGGCAGGCCGGGGCTAAGCCTCGCGTTTTATCGCTTCTTACACCCGGCTGAAAGGGCCTGCCCTGAGCGGAGTCGAACGGGGGATCTTCTCTGGTCACGCAACCCTCTCGTGCGCCTTACTCCGCCCACTCAGCTGCGGCTCGCAATGACTTACTGCATTTAGAAGAAGCCTGAAACGGCGAGGGTGCCATAGGGATTCCTCGGCACTCCGCTTCTCGGAATGACAAAGGCTAGCTTGGTTTAAGGATGCCAGATCTCCTGAACCGGAAACTCGAAACGGGAAACTGCCTTTAACTGCTTTATATTGGAGATTCACGTTTATTCTGGACAGAGGGCGCATAAGGCAAGATGATCCGCAGCTATCAGGGCATTACTCCCACCATCCCGCAGAGTTGTTATGTCGATCCGTCGGCGCAGGTCATCGGCGATGTGGTGCTGGGCGAAAGGGCGAGCATCTGGATGAATGCAGTGGTGCGCGGCGACGTGCATTCCATCCGCATAGGGGCGAATTCCAACGTGCAGGATTGCAGCGTGCTGCACGGGATGCGCAACAAATATTGCGTCAACCTGGGCGAGTGGGTCACGGTGGGACACAACGTCACGCTCCACGGCTGCGCCATTGAGGACAATTGCCTGATCGGCATGGGCGCGGTCATTCTCAACAATGCCCGCATCGGCGCGGGATCGATTATCGCCGCCGGGACGGTGATTCCCGAGAACACGGTGGTTGAGCCATACTCGCTGTGGGCCGGAGTGCCGGGAAAATTCAAGAAAAAACTCGAGCAGGCCGACCAGGAGAGCATTCGCCGTTACGCCATGAACTACCTCGACTACACGGAAATTTATCTGCGCGAGCGCAGCGGAGCGACGCGATGATCAAGGCCGTCCGGGGCACGCGCGACCTGCTGCCTCCCGATACCGATCTGTGGAACCATTTAGAGAAGATTGCGCGCGAGGTTTTCGCGCTCTACAACTTCCACGAGGTACGCACGCCGATTTTCGAAGAGACGCAGCTGTTCGCGCGCGGCGTGGGCGAGGAGACCGACATCGTCTCCAAGGAGATGTTCACCTGGGAAGACCGGGCGCGGGCGCAGAGCGAGAAAACGCAATCGTTGACTCTTCGTCCGGAAAATACTGCCGGGGTGGTCCGCGCCTACATCGAGCACAAGCTGGGCGATAAAGGGCTGCTGCAAAAGCTCTACTACATCGGACCGCAGTTCCGCCGCGAGCGCCCGCAGAAGGGGCGCTACCGTCAGTTCTACCAGATTGGCGCCGAAGTCATTGGGCCAACCAGCGCGGGGAGCGAGTCGCCGGCGCGCGACGCCGAGGTGCTGGAGATGCTCGCGACCTTGCTCGACCGCGTCGGCATCAAGGGCTGGACGCTGCTGCTGAATTCGGTGGGCTGCGCCAACGACCGTCCGCTATACCTGGCAGCGCTGCGCGATGCATTGAGTTCGGTAAAGCAGACCATGTGCTCGGATTGCCAGCGACGCGCCGAGACCAACCCGCTGCGGGTCTTCGACTGCAAGGTCCCGGAGGACCAGCCGATTATCGAGCGCCTGCCGCGCATCTCGGAATACCTGGATGAGAGTTGCCGCCAGCACTTCGGCGAGGTGCAGGCCATCCTGAAGGCATGTGGCGTCCCGTTCACGCTGAATGACCGCCTGGTGCGCGGGCTGGATTATTACACCCGCACCGCCTTTGAGTTCACGCACGGCAATCTGGGTGCGCAGAATGCGCTGCTGGGCGGCGGACGTTACGACGGCCTCTCCGAGGCGATCGGCGGCCCCAAGGCTCCGGGCATCGGCTTTGCCATCGGCGAAGACCGCTTTGTTATGGCGCTGGCGGGAGAGCACGGGCATGACGAATTATCCAAACCCGCCCAGCTTTATATTGCGCCGATGGGTGCGGGGATGAACCCTCATGCGGCCAAGCTGGCGCGCGAGCTGCGCCAGGCCGGGATCACGCTGGAGTTGGGCGATGAGGGCTTTCGCTTGAAGAAGTCTTTTGAGACGGCGGAGAAGCTTGGCATTGGCTGCGTCCTGATCGTTGGGGAAAATGAAGTGAGCACCGACCGCTATGCGGTGAAGAACCTGAAGACCGGAGAGCAGGTCACAATTCCCCGCTGGGAGCTGGCCCGTGACCTGGGAGCGGAGGAGCAGTCCAAGGCCGGTGAGCAATAGGCTCGTCCATTTTTATCGGTTGCTGTGGAGGGAAATCGAAGCGTGAATACGAGGGCGCTGGCGTTAAGCGCAGCCATTGGAATCCTGCTGATTAGTCCGGGCCGCCGCCAATCCATTCAAGTTGCGGCAGCCGCTCAAGGTGCGTTATCGCCAACGCCGGAGTCGCATGATTGGCCGATATGGGGCGGCCAGCCCGAAAACAACCACTATTCCAGCCTTGCCCAAATCAATCGCTCCAACGTGGGCCAGCTTCAGGTTGCCTGGACTTATGACAGCGGCGAGCGGGGCGGATTGCAGACCAGCCCCATCATCGTCGGCTCAATCTTATACGCCTACACGCCCAGCCAGAAGGTGATCGCGTTAGACGCGGCCAGCGGAAGGCTGCTTTGGCGATTCGACTCCGGCATTGAAGGCACGCAGCCGGCGCGCGGCCTGGCTTACTGGGAGAGCGGCAGCGAGCGAAGGATCATCGCCGGCGTCATGAACTTTGTCTATGCGCTTGACCCCGAGACTGGAAAGCCCATCCAATCCTTCGGCAAGGATGGCCGCATCGATTTGCGGGAGGAGCTTGGGCGCACGCCCACAGAGCAGTCAGTGGTGCTCACCAGCCCAGCCATCGTTTATAAGGACCTGTTTATCGTCGGCGGGCGCGAGCCCGAAACCCTGCCTGCGCCTCCGGGAGATATTCGCGCCTACGATGTGCGGACGGGAAAGCTTCGCTGGTCGTTTCATACCATTCCGCATCCTGGCGAAGCCGGGTATGAAAGCTGGCCCAAAGAGGCTTGGAAGAGCAGTGGAGCGGCGAACAATTGGGCGGGCATGGCGCTCGATCGCAAGCGGGGCATCGTCTATGTCCCAACCGGCTCGGCGGCGATGGATTTTTATGGCGCCGACCGCATCGGCGACGATCTTTTCGCCAATTGCCTCATCGCGCTCAACGCGGAGACCGGGGAGCGCATCTGGCACTTCCAGGCAGTGAAGCACGATCTATGGGACCGCGATTTCCCTTCCGCTCCCAGCCTGCTGACAGTCCGGCGGGAGGGCAAAGAGATCGATGCGGTAGCGCAGACCACGAAGCAAGGCTTTGTCTTTCTGTTCGATCGCAGCAACGGGCGTCCGCTCTTCCCTCTCCAAGCGAAGGGCTATCCCAGGAGCAACGTTCCGGGAGAAATCGCGGCAACCCAGCAGACACTCCCTACTCGGCCCGCTCCGTATGCTCGCCAGCGGCTCACGGAGGAGATGCTGACTCGCCGGACTGCGGAGGCGCACCGCTGGGCGGTGGACAAATTCCGCAGCTACATCAGCAACGGGCAGTTCGTTCCATTCAGCGTCGGCAAAGAGACGGTGGTCTTTCCCGGCTTCGATGGCGGGGCGGAATGGGGCGGTCCTGCAACCGACCCTGAGAGCGGAATTCTCTATGTTAATTCCAACGAGATGGCCTGGACGGGCGAGCTGGCGGAGAACACCGGCAACCAGGAGAGTGGGAAAGGCCTTTACCGCCGCCAGTGCAGCATGTGCCACCGCGACAATCTGGCCGGATCGCCGCCGGCGTTTCCATCGCTGGAAGGCGTAGGCAGCCGGCTGACGCGGCCGCAGATCACTGGAATCATCCACAAAGGACGAGGCAGAATGCCCGGGTTTCCTAACCTCGGCGAGGAGCAGGCCCTCGCTCTTGCCAGTTACCTGATGACCGGAGAGAGCAGGGAGCTTTCCTCTGGCAGTGACAGCGCGTCACCGCTGAAATATCGCTTTACCGGATATCGCCGCTTCCTCGACCCTGACGGTTATCCGGCGATCGCGCCACCCTGGGGTACGCTGAGCGCTATTGATTTGAATACCGGCGAATACGCGTGGAGCATTCCTTTGGGCGAGTATCCTGAGCTTGCCGCCAAGGGGCTGAAGAACACGGGATCGGAGAACTACGGCGGCCCGATTGTGACCGCGGGCGGGTTGCTCTTCATCGGCGCAACCAACTATGACAGGAAGTTCCGCGCCTTCGACAAATCGACCGGCAAGCTGTTGTGGGAGGCGACGCTTCCTTACTCCGGCAATGCTACTCCCGCAACTTATGAGATCGATGGCCGGCAATACGTGGTGATCGGGGCCGGCGGAGGCAAAGATTCCAAGTCGCCTTCGGGCGGGGCCTATGTCGCCTTTGCGCTGCCCCGGCAATCCTCGCAGCCCTCGGGCAAATAAAGAAGCTCGCATGTCTCGCCCGTAAGGAAATTTCAACCAAGACCTGGGCCGCAATGCGGGAGTAGAGAGATTACCGGGCTCTCTACCCCCGCCAGAACGGTTGATTTAGCCTTATTTGACCTCCGCCGTTGTCGGGGTCTTTGCCGGAGCAAAGGCATCCACCAGCGACATGACTTTCAGATTGCTCCGCAGCTGTTCAAGCGGGGCGCTGCTGGTGATGGTGATGTCCACAGGCGTGCCGGGAAGCAGGTCAAAGTAGTTGTCGGAGAACTTCGCGTCGAGCTCTCCAAACGAGACATATACGCTCCGGGCAAGCACCTTGGAAGAAAGATGGAGGCGATAGGAATCGCCTTCTTTCGTAAGCTCCGTGCCGATCTGGGCCTCCGGCAAATGGATTTCCTTCTTGGGAACGAAGTACAGCAGGTTGCTCGATACCGGCTTCCCATTCACGATCAGCTCCGTGACCGCAAACATCTTCGAGGCGTCGGTCCCATTGGCATTCATGAATTCCGCCAGCGGCCGCTGCACGAAAATCTTGCTGGAGAGCGGCTGCACCTGAATATTGTCGGTGTGATCGCTCAGCGTGCTCCCGTCCATAGTCATAAAGCGCACCCGAAGTTGCGCGTTGGCGGGTGTGGTCTTGTCGGAGACCACGTATACGGCGAAATCGCCATTCTCCAGGTGAGGAGAGACCAGCAGCGGACTGTAGAAGCGGCGCGCGTAATACTGCAGCGCCTTCCAGCGCCCATAGTAATCGATGCTCGACCATGAGGCCACCGGCCAGCAATCGTTCAACTGCCAGTAGATGGACCCCATGGTGCGCGGACGCTCCCGGCGCAAGTGCTCCGCACCGATTTTGATCCCTTCCGCCTGCAACACCTGGCTGGCATATAAGAAGGACGGAAAGTCGCGCGGCTCAGCATAATCCTTGAGCATGTAATCGTGAATGAGCGAGTTGCCTTCATTGTTCTTCTGGTGGGCGAGCATCACTGGCGTAAAGACGCTGGTGCGGTCTTCGGGAAGCGTGAAGGCCTCGATGGTGCGCATCTCAGGGAATGACTGAAAGCCGTATTCGGTCATGAATCGCGGAAAATGCTTTTCATATTCGCTGAATGGCACACGGCCATGCCAGACCGTCCAGTCATGCATATCGCCCGACTGATAGGTGTCTGAGGTCTCCTCGTAATCCGAGCTGGGGGAGCTTGGCCAGTATGGCGTTTCCGGTGCGAGCCTGTTCACCACGCGGTCCAGAGCGCCGCTGAAGATGACCAGATAGTCCTGCCACATCCTCAACCTTGCCTCCGGACTGAGTCGGGTGCGGTCATGCCAGTTATAGGCCTCTTCGGTCTCGTTATTGCCGCACCAGATCACGATGCTGGGATGGTCGCGCAAGCGCCGCACCTGGTACTCCGCCTCCTTCTCGATGTTTTGCCGGAAGGCATACGTGCCTGGCTGCCAATCGTTGCCGAACATGAAGTCCTGCCAGATCATGATTCCGAGCTCATCGCACAGATTGTAGAATTCGTCGGTCTCGTAGTAGCCGCCGCCCCAATGGCGGATCATATTCATGTTCGCGTCGCGCGCCGACTGGAGGATACGACGGTATTGTTCGGTCGTCACCCGGTTGGGAAAGCTATCGAATGGAATCACGTCCGCTCCCTTGCCAAAAACCGGGATACCATTCACGATGAACTCAAACGACCGTCCCCATTTATCCAGCTCCCGGCGCAGCACAATCGAGCGCAGGCCGGTGCGGGTGGTAGCCTGGTCCTCAGCGCGGCTGCCGATATTGAGTTGCGCGTTGAACTGATAGATCGGCTGCCCGCCATAGCCTGCGGGATACCACAGCTCGGGATCGTCGATCTCCAGCGGAAAATCTATATGATTCACTCCACTGTGGAGTTGCACATTGCGTGAGACGTCCATCTTCCTGCCGCGATGCGTGTAGCTCAATGCGACCTTGGCGTCCGCGTCCTCGGTTGCAGTCACCTCAACTTGCGCCAGCAGATTTGCCACCTTGGCAGTAACGTCCCGCTGCTTAACGTGGAGATTGGATATCCGCGCCGCGTCCCAGGCCTCCAGCTTCGCCGGCCGCCAGATGCCGCTGGTCACAAAGCGCGGCCCCCAGTCCCATCCATATTCATAGGCGGCCTTGCGGACATAAGTCTTCTCCTCGGTATGCGTGCGGTCGCGCCATTTATCGGTGGAGGCAACTTTGGCCGCCGCTTTGATCGGCGATGGAAAGACCACCCGCAGCTGGTTGGCCCCGGCCTTCAGATATGGCTTCATGTCCACACGCCATTCGCGGAACATATTATCGGCCGTGAGCACCAGCTTGTCGTTCACATAGACTTCGGCGTAAGCGTCCAGGCCCTCGAAGACGAGCTCGATGTTTTTGTGGCCCATCAGCTCCGAACTCGCCTGTATGGTGCTGCGGTACTCCCAATCGGCGTCTTCGATCCACTGCAGCTTGGCTTCATTGTCGCGATAAAACGGATCGGGGATCAGCTTGTTGCGGAGCAGGTCGAGATGGACGTCGCCGGGGACCTGGGCGGGCCGCCACGCAGACAGATTGTTGCCTTCGCCCTCGGTGAGCTGGCGGAATTCCCAGCCGGAATTTAATGGAATGGTTTGCTTATGCATTGCGGCTTGTGCCTGACTGAAGAGCACGGAAAAAAGTACAAATAAAGAAACAGCGAGAGAGTGTTGTTTCAACATTCACCAACTCCGTTAAGGTTTTCGTTGTCGAGGCGCAGCCCACAAATCATCCGGCGTGGCTTGCGCAGGAAAGCAAACAATCTTACGCAAGAAACCGGCGAAACACAAAATGAAATCTCAATGGACATTTGTCTGCACGACAAGGATAATTCGCAGGCCTGCAACTCGAAGCCCGCTTTGACCGCTCCAACGCCTGTGGACATCACCAATGCCATCGGCTTCATTGCGGGAATCATGACCACTGCGGCAAACGTTCCCCAGGTGCTAAAGACTTACCGCAGCAGGTCTGGAGAGGGCCTTTCCTTCCGGATGTTGCTGCTCTTAATGATGGGACTCGGACTCTGGATTGCTTACGGGATGATGAGCAAGTCCTTGCCGATTGTCATCACCAACACGGCGGCGCTGCTCCTGGTTATCGCGCTTATAGCAATGAAGGGTCGCTTTGACCGCAGGCCCACCACCGATTAGCAGCGGCAAACTTATTGAAAGAACTCCAGCATACTAGGCGCGGTCGCGGCTTTTGCGGGAAAAATCTTTACCCCGAGGGCCTCGAGCGTCAGCCGCAGCGTGCTTTCATGCTGGTAAAGAGTGGTGGATTTGTAGCCCGGTTTGACCTTCGAACTGACCAAGATAGCGGCCACCTTTCCTCCGCCATTGGTGTTGTCGCCGTTTTCCGCCTCATCGAAGGTGAGGACCAATAAACCATCGTTCTTAAAGCCGGCGCTCTCAATGAGTGGCCCAATATTGGCGCGCAGCCAGTTGTCCCCCGCGGTCTGCTTGTCCGTCACCGCGCAGGTCGTGCCCGCTCCTCCGGGACAATCGTGCATATCGTCCAGCAGGTTCGGCACAATGAACACATACTGCGGCAGGCGGTTGTTCGCCAGGTCGTCGGCGAATAGGGAAAACGGGACCAGGTTGGCAGCCTGCCCGGGATTGTTCAACACATCGGAAAAGTAGGCGAAAGGATCGTGTCTTCTAGCATAGGGATAGACGGAAGCGCCGGTGTATCCCACAGAGGGCAGACTCTCGGCATAGACCTTCCAGCTCTTGCCTGCGGCTACCAGCTCGCGGACAACATTATCGTCGGTTACAACGCCGCTGAAGTCGCCGTTGGAGCCTAGCGGGAATGTCTGGCCAGCAGTCAAAATGAAGTAGTCGTTCAGCGACCCATGCAGATCGGCATAATAGTTTGTCGCCAAGCCATATTGATTGGCCAAGCCATTCAAATAAGGAACCGCCGTATTGCCAATGATGCTGCTATAGCCCTGGTTCTCAAAGAGAATCAGGAACACGTGACCGAAAACCGGGACAGCAGTCAGCGGCGCCACAGGGGCGGCAGCCGGCGGAGCGGGAGCCGCTGGGCTTGTTGGAGCGGGAGCCGGTGAGGTGGAACCTCCACCGCAACCCACAATCCCTGCCAAAGAAAAAAATGAGAGTACCAGACCGAGCAAGTTCGTACGCATGCTCCTCAATTAGAGGCATGGAGCACTGCAAGACGTTGCACCTGGATAAAAAATCTCAGATCGCCGGGATGTGCCATTTTCCGGGCCAAAATGAATGCGCGGAGGCAATTTTCGTGAACACTACTTAATCGCCCAAATCAGGGCTGCTGAGCAGCGAATCGTTGATCCGGTTGGTAAAGTTAGCGACCGATATGGTCAACACGAGTTCCACAATCTGTTCTTCTGAAAAAAACCGTTTCAGCTCCTCCAGATCGCGGTCGCGGACCGTCGCCGCAGCCCGTGTAACTTGATCGGCAAAATGGACCACTGCCTGGTCTTTCGCGTTGAAAAGACTACTCCGGTGATAAAACTTTAGCGCATTGATCTGCTCTTGCGTGATCCCAATCCGCTTCGCCGAAGCGGTGTGAGCTTTGGTTCAATATTCGCAGCCGTTGATCAACGACGTTTTTAAATACGCGAGCTCTTTGAATCGTGGTTCAAGGGCGCCTTCTCCGGTGATTGCCTGGTAGAAAGGGAGAAAGCTCTTCAACACCTCTGGCTTGTGCGCGAGCACACCAAAGAAATTCGGCATCTTGCCGAATGTCTTGTTCATTTTTTCATAAATCGGCTTGAGCTGGGTGTCGGCCCGCTCTTGCGGCACAGGATTGATTGGCGGCATATTTCCTCTCCTGAGAAAGCTTACTCCACTTTAGAAGCTCCTGGGCAGGCGCATTCAAAGCAAAAAGACGCGAAGGCACCTCTGCCTCCGCGTCTCCAGGAAAAGCGACTTTTCAGAACTCGGCGCGCAGCGAGAGTTGCAGGTTACGCTCGCTACCCTTGGTGGTCACCTTGCCGAAAGTCGAGCTGTTCGGATCGAAATCGACTCCACCGCCGCTGGAGCCGCCCAGGTTCGGGTGGTTCCAAACGTTGAATGCCTCGGCACGGAACTGGAATCGGAAACGTTCGGTGACGGCTATGGACTTGAACAGACCCATGTTCCAATTCTGGAATCCGGGCTGATAGATCAGATTACGGACCCGCTGCGTGTTGAAGGTCCCCGAGGCTGGCGCGGTAAAGATGGACGTGCCATCGGGATTCTTCACGGCAAACCACTGGTTAGGATCTTTCGCGCCAAGGTTTGCGAATTTGCCCAGCACCTTTGGATCGCCATTCACCACCCAGTACTGACCGTTTTTGCCGCACCCGAAATTCGAGTCCAGACCCACACCGGCATAATCACTGGTTCCCGCAACCCCGCACGGGGTGCCGGTCTGGAACTGGATAATGCCGCTGAACTGCCAACCGCCCAGCGCCTTGCCCAGGAAGCCGGACTGCGTGCGGAAGAAGGGCAGCGGATACAGATAATTGATGGCCAGCACGTGGCGCGCGTCAAACTCGGAGGGCCCCCACAACATGCGCGTATCGTAAGTGTCGGGAACCACGTCGCGCTGGTTGGATCCGTCATCCATGCTCTTGGAGAGCGTGTATGCCACCCCGAAGAGCAGGCCGTTGGTGATGCGGCGGTTCCAACTCAACTGCAGGGAATTGTATCTGGAGCTTGCAACGTTGTCGGTTTCGCGAATGGAGCCATAACCCTGATAGGGACGGATGGCATTGATGTTGACCCCCGGGTTTGCCGCCCGCGTCGCGAGCGTGGGCTGGTTGATGTCCGCCTCTCGCTGCAGATGCAGGCCGCGTCGCCCAACGTAGGCAGCCGTGACCGTGGACTTCCAGGGCAGCTCCCGCTCCACCGTCACGTTCCAGTTCCACGCTTCGGGATTCCTGAAATTTTTGCTTTGCGTGGTCACCACCAGCGGCACGTTGTTGGTCCCAACTCCTCCGGGATTATCCACGTTGCCGAAAGATACGCTGGCGTTGGGCTGAAATGGCGGATTGCCTCCGAGGAAGATCGAGTCGCTCACACCGAGGCGGGTATAGAAGCGTCCCGCGCCAGCGCGAATCACGGTCTTGTCAGTCAGCTTGTAAGCCAAGCCCAGCCGGGGCTGGATGTCATTCCACTGAATGTCGGAATAGTGATCGGGCACGTTGTGGAAGAGACCGTTATACAGAGTAGTGTTGGCCTCGGGAACATGGGATTTGGCGGAAGAGGGGAAGCCGCTTCCGGGAATGACCATGCCGTTATAAAGCTGCGCGATGCTGGGCGAACCGACGATGAGTCCGCTTTTGGGATCGACCGTTACCGCATTCGCCGGGTTATAAAAGCTGGGATCGAAGACGATCATGTTTCCCCAGAGCGCGTGGTAAGGAACGATTACGGAGTAGCGCAGGCCGCCGTTCAACGTCAATCGCTGGGAGGCTTTCCATGAGTCCTGTACAAAGGCCTCATACATATTGGAGCGGAAAACGGTATATGCGCGGTGGCCGATTTCCGAATAGCTGTCGAACAATCCGAGGGCCGCATTTGCCGCGGCCGCATTCGAAGTAGCCGACAAATAGCCCGGACGTATGAATTTCCCGCCATTGTCGCTGAACAGGAACTGTCCATTCTGGTTATTGGTGCAGGTATTGCATGCCGCCACGTTGATTTCGTCGTTGTCATTCTCGCCGGAGTGCTCGAAGAGCCCTCCAACTTTGAAGTTGTGGTTCCCTTTGACCCAACTGAAGCTGTCTGAGACATCGAAGATGGGGCCGGAGGAGTGGGACGGATAAGGTCCGCCACTCAGCCCGGAGAAGGCAGACATGTTCACGGTTGGGATGCGCGTCGGAATCAACTTGGTGTCGGTAAATATATACGGGTAGTTCAGGCCCACGGTGGTGCGGTTCAGGAAATGCGCCTGATCTACCGGGATATAAACGTCGTCAAGGCTGCCGGTGACCAGAAGTTCATTGACCTTGGTCGGGCTGATTGTCCACACGTAATTAATTGAGTTGGTCTGGTTAGGACGGTTGAAGTACTTCGGGGTTTCATTGGTGCCTCCGTCCAGCGGCTGATACTCCCAAAACGCGAAATTGACCCGGCGGAAACGAAGCTGCTGCGTGCCGGTGAGGTTATAGTCGACCGCGATCGTGTCCTTGCGCTGATTTTGCGGGTGCTTTGCATTGAAAAACCAGTTCTTATTCCCAATCGGAGTGGTCAGGTTGGGCATCGGGTATGCGTTGAGGATACCCAAGCCGTTCGGGCTGGCGGACGAGCCGGTGGCGCTGCTTGTAGGAATGATATTGCCAGGGAATGGCAAACCGGTCTTTGGATCGATGAGCTGCACGGCCTTGCCGTAAAAGATGTTCGAGGGATTCAGCAGTTCGCTGAAGTTCCCTTGCCGCATGAGAGCGGTGGGGACCGTCAAGGTGCTCGAATCGGTAAATACATATCTCACCCATTCTTGTCCCCAGTAGAAGAAGAGCTTGGTTTTGTCGGTGTTGAAGTGGTTAGGAATGAAGACCGGGCCGCCGATGTTATAACCGAACTGATTGTAGTGAATCGGGGCCGTGATGAACGCGGTTGCCGGAGAGTGGTTGCGTTGCCAGGTATTGGCGTTAAAAATCGTGTTGCGCACATAATCGTAGGCCGCGCCGTGAAATGTCTGCGTGCCGCTCTTGGAAATCACTCGAATCTCACCGCCCGAGGCGCGCCCGTATTCAGCCGGGTAATCCGCCGTGAGGATCTGGATCTCCTGGGTCGAGTCCACGTCAGCGGCGCCAATGCTGGTGCCATTGGAGCGGGTGCGCACCGCGGGAGCGCCATCGTAAGTAATCAGGCTCTCCGGTGTGCGGGCGCCGTTGATGTTCGATGGTCCCTGGCTGAAATTAAAGCTCAGGTTCGCGAGGGACCCGCCGCGTGTGCCCGGGACCAGGTTCGCCATGAATATCGGATTGCGACCGTTGATTTCCAGCGAGTCGATCTGTTGCCGGGTGACGAGCTGCTGCACCGATGCCGATTCCGTCTGCAACTGCACCGCCGCTGCAGAAACCTCGACCGTCTGCGTGTCCGCGCCGATTGTCATGATGCAGTCCACCGCGAGGCTCGAGGCAGGATCGAGCTTGTTGTTGGTGGATTGGTAACGCTCAAAACCCGGGGCCTCGGCGGTCACCGTATAAAATCCGGGTGGAATGTTGGTAATGGTGTAATGGCCGGACTCATTAGTGGTGGCCTGGCGTGAGACACCGCTCTGGTTCAGCACGGTGACCTTGGCGTTAGGGACGGTTGCCCCCGATGGATCTTTTACGAAACCTGAAATTTGTCCGAGGTCGGATTGCGCGAAGACAAGCGTCAAGCTAAAGCAAAGCAGGATCCCAACGCACAGAAAAAAACGCATGCTGCAGCAGAGTCGTGTAGACATGTTTCCCCTCTCCCCAATTGAAAACAGGACAGCAATTAACGCCCAAAAGCAGGACCGTGATGGAGACCGACCGAAGAACGACGGCAGATGCGTTCGACGATTCTGAATTCTGAAATTCTCCAGCAGCTTTGAAGTATGGAACGACCTTGCCTTGGAAATCAAGTCAAAAATCCATGAAATTGTTGTAAACTTCCGCTGGTCGGTTTCATCTGCGGTCCATGCTTCACGTGGATTTTTATTTAGCATTTACGACGAGCGGGTCCGTCATTTTCTCGTTTTACAAGCAGTCATCACCGATGCAGTGATCGCAGAGCGGCATCGACACAAGCTTCCGAAAATCGATTGGGAACGTGAAGAAACTTGGGCCATTCCTCTGCACCAGGATTGGCCGGCGTTCATGGAGAGAGATTCATGCTACTCAAGTTGCAGCGTTTGTGTTTCCTGCTAATGGTTTGTGGGGGAATGCTCACGGCGGCCCACAGCCAGAGAGCGGCTTCGCCCGACCTGACCAAACAACCCACGCTGTTCGTGGTCGGTTACGCGCATCTGGACACGCAGTGGCGATGGGAGTATCCCAAGGTGATCCGCGAGTACCTGCCGGACACGCTGCATAAAAATTTCGATCTATTCGAGAAATATCCACATTACATCTTCAATTTCAGCGGCGCCAATCGATACCGCATGATGCGAGAGTACTATCCCGCCGATTACGAGAAGATGAAGCGTTACGTGGCCGCCGGGCGATGGTTCCCGGCCGGCTCCTCCATGGAGGAGAGCGATGTCAACTCGCCTTCGGCGGAGTCGATCTTCCGCCAGGTCCTCTATGGCAACCATTATTTTCGCCGCGACTTCGGCAAGAGCAGCGCCGAATACATGCTGCCGGATTGTTTTGGCTTCCCGGCATCGTTGCCCAGCATTTTGGTTCATGCCGGCATCAAAGGCTTCTCCACGCAAAAACTGACCTGGCATTCGGCGGCCCCGGTCGGTGGCCCGGGCTCGCCGGAAGATACGCCGGTGGGGATCCCGTTCAACGTGGGCATGTGGCAAGGGCCGGATGGCCGCAGCATTATCGCGGCGCTGAATCCCGGCAGCTATGGCGCGAACATTACCGATGATCTCAGCAAGAGCTGGGCCGCGCGAGTGCAGTTGGATGGCCAGGTCAGCGGGCTATTCACGGATTATCACTACTACGGCACCGGCGATATCGGGGGCTCTCCCCGCGAACCTTCGGTGAAGTTGCTGGAGGCGATTGTGACCAGGAGCATGACGGTCCTGCCTCCTCCACGAACTCCCGGCCAGCCGCAATTACAGCAACAGGAGATGCCCACGACTGGGCCGGAGGTGCAGGTGGGCGATGGTCCGGTTCATGTGATCTCCTCCACCGCCGAGCAGATGTTTCTCGACATCAAGCCCAATCAGACCGATCGTCTCCCGCGCTACAAAGGAGACCTGGAGCTGACCGAGCACTCGGCCGGCTCGCTTACATCCGAGGCATATCAGAAGCGCTGGAACCGTAAAAACGAACTGCTGGCCGACGCCGCCGAAAAGGCATCGGTTGCCGCCGAATGGCTGGGTGGGCGTCCTTATCCGCTTGCCCGCCTCAACGATGCCTGGACATTAGTGATGGGCGGCCAGTTCCACGACATCATGGCCGGCACCGCGACCCCGGATGCGTATGAGTTTTCCTGGAACGACGATGTGCTGGCGATGAACCAGTTTGCCGGCGTGCTCACCAGCGCTACCGAGGCGATTGCCTCCGGCCTGAACACCGCAGCCAAGGGCACGGCCATCGTGGTCTACAATCCATTGAACATTCAGCGCGAAGACATAGTAGAAGCCAACATCTCTTTCCCCAACGGTGCGCCCCAAAGCATTCGTGTCTTTGGACCGGATGGCAAAGAGGCGCCCGCGCAGCTGGCCGGCGGGGACAACGGCGCCACCAAGGTCCTCTTCCTGGCAAAGGCGCCTTCGGTTGGCTACGCGGTTTATGACGTGCAGCCCGCCGAGTCCTCCGCTGCGGCGGCTTCGGAGCTCAAAGTCAGCGAGTCGTTGTTAGAGAATGCCCGCTATCGCGTCCAGTTGGACCAGAACGGAGATGTTTCCAGCATCTTCGATAAAAAGGTCAACAAAGAGCTGCTTTCCGCTCCGGCGCGCCTCGCCTTCCAGACGGAAAAGCCCCACGATTATCCCGCCTGGAACATGGATTGGACTGACCAGCAGAAGCCGCCGCGCGCGTACGTCCAGGGACCGGCGAAGGTGCGCATCGTCGAGAATGGCCCGGCGCGGGTGGCGATCGCTGTGGAGCGCGAAGCGGAAAACTCCAAATTTATCCAGACCATCCGTCTGGCCGCAGGCGATGCCGGCAATCGCGTGGAATTTGCCAATGCGATTGACTGGAAGAGCAGCGAAGCTGCGCTAAAAGCCACCTTCCCGCTGACCGCGGCGAATCCGCAGGCGACCTACAACTGGGAGATTGGCACTATTCAGCGCGGCAACGACGATGCCAAAAAATACGAAGTTCCCTCCCATCAATGGTTCGATCTCACGGACAAAGACGGAGCGTACGGCGTGACCGTGCTCTCGGACTGCAAGTACGGCTCGGACAAACCCGACGATAATACCCTGCGCCTGACGTTGATCTATACGCCCGGGATCGGCGAAGGCAACGCCCAGGTCTATCGCGACCAGACCACCCAGGATTGGGGCCGCCACGAAATCCTCTACGGCCTCGCCGGTCATGCCGGAGACTGGTCGCAGGAGCAGACAGACTGGCAGGGCTACCGTCTCAATCAGCCGCTCATCGCCTTCGAGAGTCCAAAGCATCCTGGCGCGCTGGGCAAGACATTCTCCCTGATGCATGTGAACAACAGCCGGGTGCGCGTGCTCGCGCTGAAAAAAGCCGAGGACGACAACAACATCATCGTGCGCCTGGTTGAAATCAGCGGCGAGCCAGCGCAGAACGTCCGCATCGGCTTTGCCGCGCCGGTGATTTCAGCCCAGGAAGTGAATGGGCAGGAGGCGCGCCTAAGCGCAGCCACGCTCCGCAACGGCGAGGTGGCCACAAATTTTGGACCCTACCAGCCGCGTACGTTTGCAGTGAAGCTCGCCGCCGCCCGCGCGAAGGTGGCCGCTCCGCAATCGCGCTCGATCGCCTTACAGTACGATCTGGCTGCTGCCACTGCAGATGGGACGCGAGCCAAAGGCGGCTTTGCTGCCGACGGCCGCAGCCTGCCCGCTGAGATGATTCCCTCCGAGGTCCCCTTTGCGGGAATCCGGTTCACTCTTGCTCCTGCGCAAACCGGGACACCCGATGCCCTGGTTGCCCGCGGACAGACGATCTCACTGCCTCCCGGCCATTTCAACCGGGTTTACGTGCTCGCTGCCTCGGCGGATGGCGACCAGAAGGCTACTTTTCGCGTTGCCGGCCAGCCGGTCGAAGTGACCGTCCAGGATTGGGGTGGTTTTATCGGACAGTGGGACGACCGCAAATGGAACAAGCACGAAGAGCCGGTGCCACCGCGGCCCGGCGCTCCGGCCCCAGCACCGGGAACTCCGCCACGGATGCGGACAGTGTGGGAGTTTACCGGCACAATCACCCCCGGCTTTATCAAACGCTCGCCGGTGGCGTGGTTCTCTTCCCATCGCCACACCGCGGAGGGCGCGAATGAGCCTTACGCGTATGCGTATCTGTTCGCTTATCCCATCGATCTTCCGCCCAATGCCTCAGCGCTGATACTCCCTGACAATGACAAGATCCGCATTATGGCGATCACCGTGGCGAACGAGGCGGGAGCAGTGCGTCCGGCGCAACCGTTATACGACACCCTGGAGAACCCAAGGATGGAGGTGGGCGCTAAGCAGACAGCGGACGCAGTCGATCGTTGAAGCCGCCATTGCGGCGGTCATGGCGCAGTTTCATAGCGGGAACAGAAGACCTGCTCTATTGCACGGCCAGAAGTTCGATATCGTATACCAGCTCTCCAGCCGGATTGAAGCGATCGGCGGGCTTCTCTCCATAAGCCAGATCGGCGGGGATCCAGAAGCGCGCCTTTTCTCCAACCACCATAAGAGGCAGGCCTTCGCGCCATCCCGGCATGGCCAGTGCCAGCGAGACCAGCGCCGGATGGCCTCCCATCACCGTAGACTCGAACAGCTTGCCGTTTTTTTTCCAGCCGGAAAAATGGAGCAGCACCGTGCTGGTCATTGACGGATGCTTTGTCCCGCTGCCGCTCTTCAGTACTTTGTAAGCCAGGCCGGACGGCGTCTTCACCGCATCCGCCGGAGGCTCGCCCAACTCGGCTGGAGTAGGCGGGGCCTTCATGATGGAAAGAAGCTCCATATCGAATGTGAGGTCGCCCTTCAGCGGGTCCTTATCCTCCGCCTTTTTGGGGGCGTGATGATGCGCTTCGCGGAAGGTAAGGTCGCTCGGGATCCATACGCGCCGCTGCTCGCCAACGACCATCTCCTTCAGCGCCTCCGCGACCCCAAGGATAGCGTCGTTAAGGCAAAGGACCTCGGAGTTATCCGAAGAGGTGGAAGTGGAAAAGAGTCTGCCATCTCTTTTCCAGGCGGTGAATCGTACCCGCACGCAATCGTTGTCCACCGGGTGATCGACGCCGCTACCCGGTTTGAGGACCTTTGCCGCCATGCCGGAATCATTTATCTTCGCGTCGGCAGGAGGAGCAGCTACGTCCGGCGGAGCGGAAAATGTGGTCTGCGTATTTGCCGCATCTCGCGGCTGCATCGGCTGCTGCTGGCATAGCCCGATCGCCGGAATAAAAATAACGATTACAGCGCAAACCGGGAGGAGCGCGAATAACCGGCGGAACCGACCGCCAATGCTGGGCTGAATTTTTTCCTTAGGACCGGTCACTGGCTTGTCTAAAAGCCCTTCTTTGGGATGGTTTGCGAAGCTGCGGCCGCCGAATGCTCAGCTTGTCGGGTGGCAGGCCCCGGAGGCGCGTAAACCTGGAACTCGTAAATGTTTGCCGCGGGCGAGGCGATCTGGGCCGGCGTGATGACGTTCAAGCGGACGAAGCGGGCCATGGTCGGCGGGATGTCGTGGGTAGTGATGCTCTGGATGTTACCAGTCACGCTTACCACGGTATTGAAATTTGCCCCATCCGCGCTTACCTGGATGTTGAAATCGCGGGTGTTGAGCAGGAAATCGTCGCTGCCCGCGCCGGCGTGTTCCACGATAAACCGGCCGATGCTGGTGTTGGCGCCCAGGTCCACCGTCAACCAAGGGCTCGCCGCGGAAGAGCACCACTTATCGCTGGGACCTCCCTCAGTGCTGCCGTTGAATGCCTTATCTGGTGTCTGGTCCGGAGCGCATGGCGCGCTTCCTGTGGCAGGGTGGCCCAGGGCGAGGTCCTGCAAATTTGCATGCCCCTTTTTTCGGCCATAGACCGAGACAAAATTGGAGATGGAAGCGACATAAACTTTGCCATTGGCGACCAGCGGAGGGCTGCCCTTGGCGAAGTTGAGCGGATCGTCGCCTGCGCTGGCGCTCGACCATAGCAGCTTCAGGTCCTCGGCATTGAAGGCATAGAGATTGCCGGGGACGGTCATCTGGTTGGCATCGCCCGCGCGCGGCGCCGCTGCCCATAGGATGCCGGTGCTCCCATGGGAGCCTTTGGCGGAAATCGTGGTCATGCCGCCGGGCATGCCGCTTGGAGGCAGAATATCGCCGGTGGCAATCGCCGGGAGGATGAATTTCCGGGTCGCAGGATCGAAGCGAAAGGCTCGGGGAAAATCGTTCTCGCCCCAGACATACAGGTTGAGTCCCTGCGGTCCCTTCCAGATGGCATTGCTGTTGTGCATGTGATGCGACAGCGTCGGACGCAGCGTCGAGTCAACCACCTGGAATACCTGGGGGATCTGACCGTCGCCCGCTACCTGCTTGCCCATGTTGCCGGTATTCAGGAGATACATCTTGTTCTCCTTGCCACCGACCACGAACAGATTTGTATCGGGCAGAATCGTTGGCCCCTCCGACCCAAAGTCGAGGTCGGAATCGTTCAACGTAATAAAGCTTGAAGGAGTAAAGAAATCCAGCAGGCGAAGCGACTTGGGCGCCAGTTTGATCATGGACTCGCCGAATGCGCTGCTGCCGTCAAAGGTGCCGTTGCCCGTCGATATATAGAGATTGCCGGCGGAGTCGAGCGCAGGCCCGGCGCCGGACATCCAGATTCCAGCCATGCTCCCGTTAGGCGAGGTGTTGAATACCGCAAGCTGAGCCAGCGTGGTGGCGTCATAGGAGATCATCCAGCCATGGTACGGCCCGGTATCGCAGAACGAGGCCCACCCCACATAGACCGTCCCATCGGAGATGGCGAGCGCAGGACGCTGATTCTCGGTTACCGGATTGAAAGCCAGCGTGGAGCCGGTTGCGCCCGCCCCGGTCCCCGGCACACTGGCCTGCACCACCTGCGGACTGTTGGGCCGCTCTTTGCCGGTGACGATATCGATTGCCCGCAGCCGTTGGATGGTGGCGCCCGCCTCCACCGTGCGGGTGACAAAGTACATGGTCCGGTCCGGCCCGATCACCGGCGTGCCAACGATGCCGATGTTGCCGATAAAGTCGTTGTAAGTCCGGCAGGCCTGGCCGACCTCCTGGTTGCGCGTAGGACGTCCCGCTCCATTGAAATTCCGCTGCCACAGCGGAGGGCCAAGCTTGTCCGCGTCGAAGGCATAGACGGTGTTGTTCACCGTCGCCACATAGAGGACGTTGCGCTTGCCGCCTGCCATGGGCACGCCAGAGGCGTAAAGCAGACCGGCATAAATCTGGTCGTCCACCGGCAGCATAAAGAGCTTTCCAAAATGCCTGGCGTTTACGTTGGCCGGCTTCAGCTTCTTTTCGGAGAGGTTTGCCCCGGTGCGCTGATTATCGTAGCTGCGAGTCAGCGCCTGAAAATGAGCAGGCCCCCGCGCGCTGCAACCGGCCATCATGAATACGGCAAAAGCGAACACGATGATTCCCAGCGGTCGCAGCGACAAACGTAGGTGGCAATTCATGAAGGCTCCATCTTCAGATTTCCGGTGGAAACAGGCAATTTGGACCACTCTGAGGCTTGCGCAGGATGATACCAGATGAAAGTTCGCGGCGTCTTCTAGGAAGAAATATCTGGATCAGGCGCCGAATTTAGGCGACTTCGATTCTGATGCTGCTATGCCTGATTACTAATTCACTGGCGTGGGAGAAGAAACCTCTGGCTCATGTCGAGCACTGAATATCGTTTTTTAGTGGTCCCATACCACTCCCGGATAAAGACTAGGAATGCGGAATGCGCGATATGCGTGTTCCGGTTGAATATCCATGGTCCATACAACGTTTGGATTCGCGGTGCCTTCGACTTCCATGATTCGCGAGCCGTTAGAAAAAGGCTGAGACATATCGAATTCAATATTGCCATTGGAAAATTGTTGTATGCTTCCACCCCAAAAGCTGTAGAATCCTGGTTTATAGTCCCACAATAAAGACGCTGTCTTCAGCTGCTCGTTAATTTCAAAAATAGCAGCGCGAGTGTAACAAGGCCTCGGTCCCGTCCGCAAGAAATCGTTTTCGTCGCAATTGCTGCTCTGATCGGCGGTAGAACGGAAGTTGCCATTGTCAAAAATCGCCAACTTCGTGATGGGACCGTCCTGCTCCAGGATATTGGGATAGTGCTGAGCATAGAACCATTGGTCGGCCGTTCCTGATAAATTGAAATCCCCGCCTGGCCCCAGCCGCCAAAGGATGTCCCCATTCCCTTGCCCGTTCTGGTAATTGATTTTTATCACCCAGCCCTGGTGCCGCATTGATACCAGTAAATTGCCATCATTTTTGGAGTAAATGACTGCGTTCGAGTGGGTCCAGTCAGGAAAATAGATGGGATGACGATTGACATCTAAATGATCGAAGCTCGACCAGGTCCATACTGGCTTGAATTGTGGATCGAGATCAATCAGTGCATCTCCGCATACGGCAGTGGTCCCGGCATACCCGGGGAGATCCTGGAACTGTTTGCAAAGCCCCGCGAGGAATATGAAATGACCATTATCCAAAGGCAAGAAGTCATGATGAAAATAATCTACGTGTAATGAAAATCCTTGCTGAAGCAGGGCTGCATTGAGGCTCTCCAGCGAGAGCTCTTGGACAGTTTCTCCTGAAAGAGTGACTTCTCGTAATTCGGGACCCGTTCCATTTGCAATATTCACGAAAAAGTTCCCATTGGAGAGCAATTTAATTGGGAATGCGTACGAATAAGGTTCAGTAGAAGCGGGACTGTAATACCAAAGCACATTTCCATCCAGATCGGAAACGACCGCTTGTACACGCCGGCCATCCGGACTGAGCAGATCCAGCAATTCGACTCCGGGAGAACGTTCTTGAGCGATATTCGTAGTAGGTGAGAGGCCGGGAAGGTTTTCTGCATGGAGACCTCCAGTGCTGAATGTGTGGTCTTGATCATAGATGGTGTCCCCGGACAGCAGATGTATCTTTCCCCGCATGTGATAGGTGGAAAAGGATTTCATGCCAGCAACCAGAATATTGACTATTCCACTCGCATCCGAAGCACTCTGTTTCCAGGTATTTCTTCCGTAAGTCAGGTCTTCGCCGAATTCCACCTCTACTGAGCTTCCCGAAGGCGCCTGGATCGAGTATTTCGTAACTTGAGGATGATTGGTGTTTTGTAACCTCCCCGGACTGAGGACCTGCAAAGGCAAGCTTTGCGAACTCCCTCCTCCGGGAGACGCGTTGGCAACTGCAACATCGATTTCACTCGCACTGCCCAGCCCCGTAGCCGGAATTGTGGCGGTAAGAGCATTTGAACCGATGAAAGTGGTTGCAGCAGGGTTTCCACCCAGCAAGACGTGAGACCCGGATACAAATCCATTGCCTTTGATCTGTACCGTCACTTCAGTTCCTGCTACGGCAATATTCGGGGAGATACTGGAAATAACGGGAGTGGGATTTGCCACAATAAATTGCTGAGCTGTAGAAGCTCCGCCGCCAGGACTGTCGTTTACCACAATCAGAGGGACATTTCCGGCGACGTTCGCCAAATTCGCCGGTACTACAGCACTTAAATGACCCGAATCTATGTAACTGGCGGACAAGACTTTTCCAGAAGCTTGTACCGCGGATGTTGGGGTAAATCCACTCCCAGTGAGTGTGACCGTAAAATCATTCGCGCCAACTATGGTTGCCGGAGGGTCAATCTGATTCAGTACAGGCTGGGGATTCGCAATAGTGAGTGCTTGCGGTGCAGAAGTTCCACCTCCCGGTCTACTGTTGTGTACGGCAAGAGTGAAAGTTCCCGGGCCAGAATTAATTGGTAAGACTACGCTCAGATGATCGGAATCCAGATACTTGGTTTGCAGAGCTTTCCCCGAAAACTGTACGCATGATGCCGGGGTAAACCCAGACCCCGTAATTGAGACTGGGACAGTTGTTCCCCATATCACTGTGTTCGGGCCGACTTGTTGTATCTGAGGTTTTGGATTTTTTACATCCGCAGTAGCAGTTGCCCACGCTCTGCGATTTGCAGAATCGGGTCTGGCAATATTCACGGCAGTTATCGTGAGAGACACTTTAGGCGCAACCGGCGGGGCACTATAGAGTCCATCCTGGCTGATGAATCCAAGAGTTGCATTCCCTCCCACCACTCCATTGACTTTCCAGCGGCTCTGATCAAAGGGAGCGCTGAATTGCACGGTGCCACCGGCCATCAATCTCGCTGAAGATGGACTCAGGAATCCTGCTTCTGCTGCGGGATTCACAAACCGGCCAGGTGATTTTCCGTCGACCCCACAGCCGATTTGCAGAAAAAACAACAGTGAAATGCCTACAAAGTTTGAAAAAAATACAATCTTTTTCATGTCCTGCTCACATCGAACGCATACGCACGCATCTTAAACCAGCTACTCTGACAAAGTTGCGATTTATTCATCTCTACGTAACAATTTAGTGCCCTCCAGGCGCTCTCACGATAGCGGGAAGCGCAGGGAACGGAGGGCAGCCTTTATGCAGGTGGAAAGCGCTCAGGCGGTTTTTGGCAGCAGCGTCGGAGGCTTCAATAGCCAGTAAGTGATTGAAAAATAAGTCTAATTGTAGTCAAATCTGAAGGCGGCTCAAGCAGGGCTTCCAAGCCTTCTTCACAGTAAGCGTTCGACGTGGCGGCGAAGGCGTTGCGCAATTGACAGTTTTCGGCGGCTTATGCTCAATTATCGAAGGCTGGTAGTGGAGGCCGAATGGCCGTTCCAGAGAAACCGTGCCTGGCGGGAGAGTGTCATTTCCCTTCCGATGCTTGTTTGCTGTTCCAGGCGGAGGCTTCACCGGTCCAACGCTCCTTCGCATTTTCGATCAATGTTCAATTGCTATATAAAGAAAAGGCAAAATGAAGACTTTTCAGAATCGTAGAGAGTTTCTGCGCACTGCCGGTGTGCTTGGCTCGGCGCTGGCGTTCGCGCCCCGGCTTTTCTCGGCCTCCAGGCCATCCATACTGCTCTTCACCAAATCCTCCGGATACGAGCATGCCGTGATAAAGAACACCGACGGAAAGCCGAGCGTGGTGGAGCAGGCGTTGCGCCGCCTGGGAGCGCAGCGCGGCTTCGACGTGACCGCCACCAAAGACGGCAGGATCTTCGATTCCAACGACTTTCGCTCGCATGGCGCGCTCTTCTTCTATACCACCGGAGACCTTACGAAGCCGGGCACAGACGGCAATCCGCCCATGAGCGAGCGCGGCAAGCAGGCATTGCTGGACGCGGTACGCGGCGGTCTCGGCTTCGTCGGCGCGCATGCCGCCAGCGATACCTTCCATCCCCCCGCCGATGCTTCCGCCAGCGGCGCTGATTCCTCCAGGAGCACGTCCGGACCGGGCGGGCAGAGCGATCCCTATTTGCAGATGCTGGGCGGCGAGTTCCTGGCGCACGGAAAGATACAGCCTGCCAACCTGATCGTAAACGATGCTAAATTTCCCGGCGTGAAGACCCCGCCCCGCGACTTCAGCGAGGAGTGGTATTCGCTGAAGCATCTGGTCCCGGATATGCACGTAATTCTCACCGTGGACACCGCCGGCATGGAGGGAGAACCCTATCAGAGGCCTCCTTATCCGGTGACGTGGGCGCGCCGCCATGGCAAAGGACGGGTCTTTTATACTGCCATGGGACATTTGCCGGAGACCTGGGAGAACGATTTTTTTCTCAGCCTGGTCGCCGGAGGAATTGCCTGGGCCATGGGAGAGGCGAAAGCGAAGGTCAATGCCAACGTCGCCAAAGTCGATCCGGGTTACGCGCAGGTCCCGGAGTTAACCAAAAAATAGCGGCGGCAAAACTTCCTATCCAAATTGAAAATGGTCGAGCACCGAACAACACTGCTGGTGGAGAATGGCTTCAGGCTGGCCGGCGCTCCGCCAGAAAATGAACGCGGATCGAGGCGCGCATGAAAACCATAAAAGGACCGGCCATTTTCCTGGCCCAATTTGCGGGGGAGAAGGCCCCGTTCAACAGCCTGGAGTCCATCGCCCGATGGGCGGCCAAGCTCGGATATAAAGGCGTGCAGATTCCCACCTGGGAGAAGCGCCTCTTCGATCTGAAGCTTGCGGGCGAGAGCAAGGCATACTGCGACGAAATCCGGGGCACTCTAAAGAATTGTGGCGTGGAGCTGACCGAACTTTCCACCCATTTGCAGGGCCAGTTGGTCGCTGTCCATCCCGCCTACGATCTGGCCTTCGACGGCTTTGCCCCTGAAGATCTGCGCGGAAATCCACGGGGGCGGCAGGCTTGGGCGGTGCAGCAACTGCTGCTGGCGGCAAAGGCATCCGCCAATCTCGGCTTGCGGGCGCACGTCACTTTTTCCGGAGCGCTGGCCTGGCCCTACGTTTATCCCTGGCCGCAGCGGCCGCCGGGGCTTATCGAAACAGCTTTTGACGAACTGGCCGCGCGCTGGCGTCCGATCCTGAAGGCATTTGACGAAGCGGGAGTGGACCTCTGCTTCGAAATCCATCCCGGCGAAGATCTCCACGACGGCATCTCGTTCGAAATGTTTCTGGAACGCGTGGATCACTCGCCGCGCTGCAATCTGCTTTACGATCCCAGCCATTTCGTGCTGCAGCAGCTCGATTATTTACAATTTATCGATCTTTACCACGAGCGCATCAAGATGTTTCACGTGAAGGACGCGGAGTTCAATCCCACCGGACGCCAGGGTGTATATGGCGGCTATCAGCCATGGATCGATCGTGCGGGAAGGTTCCGCTCGCTGGGGGACGGGCAAGTGGACTTCAGCGGGATTTTTTCCAAGCTCACGCAATATGGTTTCGAAGGATGGGCGGTCCTGGAATGGGAGTGCGCCATCAAGAGCGGCGAACAGGGTGCCGCAGAGGGCGCTCCGTTCATCGCCCGCCATATCATCCAGAGCGCCAGTTCGTCGTTTGACGATTTTGCGGGTTCCGGGGTGGACAAGGCGGCAATCCGCAAAATGCTGGGCTTGTCTTAAAATGGCATCAACAGTCACCGAATGACGAATGACGATCGAGTCTAAACAGGGTTCCAATTCTAGCGAAAAAGCCGGGAAGACCAACCGGCGCCTTCGGCTGGGCATGGTGGGCGGCGGGCCGGGCGCATTTATCGGCGCTGTGCATCGCATTGCCGCCCGGCTCGACGATCATTTCGAGCTGGTGGCTGGGGCGCTCTCCTCCGATCCGGAGCGCAGCCGCGAGGCCGGGCTGCAACTTCATCTCACGCCCGATCGCGCCTACGGCAGTTATGCGGAAATGGCCCGCGCAGAGGCGGCGCGCAAAGACAAAATCGATGCGGTGTCGATCGTTACTCCCAACAATTCGCATTACCAGATCGCCAAAACCTTCCTTGAATCCGGAATCCATGTAATCTGCGACAAACCGCTCACCACCACTCTCGAAGAGGCGCAGGAGCTGGCGCAAACAGTGCGGCGCACCGGACGGATATTTGGGCTCACCCACAATTACACCGGATATCCGATGGTGCGGCAGGCGCGGCAAATGGTCGCAGAGGGCGAGCTCGGAGCCATTCGAGTGGTCCAGGTCGAGTACGCGCAGGACTGGCTGAGCACGCCGCTTGAAGCCACCGGCCAGAAGCAGGCTGTATGGCGCACGGATCCGGCGCAAAGCGGTCCGGCGGGCTCTCTGGGAGATATTGGGACGCACGCATTCAACATCGTTTGCTTCGTGACCGGCCTGCCATGCCGCCAAGTCGCCGCCGACCTCTCCATCTTCGTACCCGGAAGACGGCTGGACGACAATGTGCAGGTATTATTGCGATTCGAAGAGAAAGCGCGCGGCATGTTGTGGGCCAGCCAGGTCGCTGTGGGCAA
>CAZONJ010000006.1:54580-76450 GCA_964581225.1 uncultured Terriglobales bacterium
CCAACGGTGGATGACGGTGTTGCGGGGATGCGATTTATCTCCGCGGTTTTGGAATCGTCGCGACGCAATGCGGCGTGGACGGATTTATAACGAATTTTTTATTGGTAATTCCGCGTGATGTGATCTGCGCGGAAAATCGATTGCACTGACTCGGGTTTACGATAAGGATTGATTTATGCTTTCTCGGCTCTCATATTTTCTTCGCTCCAGCTATCTTCGCTCCAGCTATCTTCGGCCCAGCTATCTTCGGCCCGGCAGGGCATCTGCGGTGGTATTGATCGGCATCGGCATTGCAGCTCTCTCCTATGGACAGGGCACTGATAATCAGGGCCAAGGCCGGAAGGGGCGCACACGCCACGGCAGTCCGGCCGCTGCGGCCCAGGAAAGATTGAGCGCGACTCCGCACGCAGCGCGCCAGTCGTATCCGCCGAAACAGGTGCAAGCGGGGCAAGAGCTGTTCTCTGCGCAATGCAGCTTCTGCCACGGGCGCGATGCCAGAGGCGGCGAGGGCGGCGGTCCGGATCTGGTGGCTTCGCCGCTGGTCGCTCGCGATGTGAGCGGCGACAAAATCGGTCTTGTCGTCCGCAACGGCCGCATCGACAAAGGAATGCCCGCATTTACCCTCGACCCCGGAGAACTCGCGGAGATCGTCGCATTCATCCATGATCGTAAGGACAAAGCAGGCCACAATCGGACTTCCCCCACAAGCGCCAAGGAAGGTGGGCGGCGTACGGTGGACGTGAGCGATCTGCAGAGCGGAGACCCCGAAGCGGGTAAGGAATATTTCAATGGCGCAGGCGGATGCGCGAAATGCCATTCTCCCACCGGCGACCTTGCCGGCGTTGCCAGCCGGTTGCAGGGCTTAGAGCTTCTGGAGCGCATGCTCTATCCGGGAGGAAGACGCGGTGGCGCCCCCGCCAAACCGGTTGCGACTGCCACCGTGACGCTTCCCTCAGGGCAAACCATAACCGGGCCCTTGGCATACCATGATGAATTCACGATTGCGCTGATCGATCCCGCCGGATGGTACCGCTCCTGGCCCACCAGTCAGGTGAAGTACACGGTAGCAAATCCGCTGGATGCCCACAGTGAGCAATTACGGAAATATACCGACGACGAGATGCACAACGTCCTGGCATATATCCAAACGTTGCGTTAAGAGCAAACCAATGCAGTCTGGCGGTCGACCTTGGTGAAGGTTGCCGTGAATGTGATTATGAGGTGATGCAAAATGAAGCTGGTGAGGCCGATATTCTGTCTGGCCGTGGTTATGGTTCTGGTCTCCGCATTCTGCGGTCTCGCATTTCCTCAGGGGCTCGATTCCGCCGCGCTCCTGAAGCCCGCGCCCGAAAATTGGCCGATCTACCATGGCGATTATTCCGGCCAGCGCCATAGCCCGCTCACGCAGATTACTCCGGCCAACGTTCAGGAGCTCACGCTTGCCTGGGCCTTCCAAACCGGCCAGCCGGCCGAGATCAAATCTTCTCCCATCGTCGTGAACGGGATCTTGTATTTCTCTACGCCGGACAATGTTTGGGCAGTCGACGCTCGAACCGGCGCGCAGGTATGGCATTACACTTATCCGCCAAATCCGGGCTCCCATATCGGAAACCGCGGAGTCGCTTTCTATAAGGAATCTATATATTTCGCGACCCCGGATAATCACGTCGTCGCGCTGAACGCGAGGGACGGCAAACTCAGATGGAGCGTAGTGATTGCGGACGCCACTAAGGGCAACTGGACCTCGGTCGCGCCTTTAGTGGTGAAGGACCACATACTGGTAGGAGTTTCCGGGGACTTTGACAATCTCCCGGGAATGCTCAGATCGCTTGATCCGGAAACCGGCGCGGTGCAGTGGACCTTCTACAGCACTCCTCCGCCGGGCAGTGGAGATTCTTCCAGTGGAGGCGCTACGGGTGGAAACATGTGGATTCCTGGCACCTACGATCCGGACCTCAACCTGGTCTATGTGGGCACGGGAAATCCTACTCCGGTGCTGGCAGCGAAGACGCGTCCCGGCGACAATCCCTGGACGTGCAGCATTGTTGCCTTGAATCCCGATAACGGAAAACTGGTTTGGGGATTTCAGCCCTCGCCGCACGATACCCATGATTGGGATGCAGTGGAAGTCCCGGTGCTGGTGGACGGGACCTTCAACGGCTCTCCCCGGAAGATGCTGCTGCAGGCCTCGCGCAATGGTTACTTCTTCGTCCTCGATCGCACCAATGGAAAGGACCTTCTCACCACCACCTTTGCGGCGGCGAATTGGACCAAGGGCGTGGACAAGGACGGACGCCCTGTCGGCAACCCGGCAAAGGACCCGGCGCGAGACGGCCGCCTGATTGCGCCCGATGAGGGCGGCGCGACCAACTATCGCTCTCCCAGCTTCGACACCAAGACCGGTCTCTTCCTCGTGAGCGCGCGAGACTCCTACGGCATTTATTTCTCCAAGCCGGAGCACGGCAATGTTGGCTGGGCAGGCGCGGACTACGGGATCTACGGCAAGGGCGTGCTGCGATCCATCGATTATCAAACCGGAAAGGTCCGCTGGGAGCATGAACTCAACGGAGGCGGAGCGGCGGCGGGCGTCCTGACCACGGATTCCGGGTTGACCTTCACCGGCGATAGTTTCCGCAATGTGATCGCTCTTCGGACCAGCGACGGCGCGACCGTGTGGCACTCCGCCATCGGACGCGTAGGAAATTCGCCGATCACCTACCAGCTTGACGGCCGCCAGTATGTCGTGGTGGCGAGCAATGGAATACTATTCGCGTGGGCACTGCCGGAAAAATCTGCGGCGGGCGGTTCGACCGTTACAGCCGCTCAATGATCGAAGATGCAGGTGCTCGCATCAGAAATGCAGTTGCATCACTCCGAAGTTTTTAAATCCCTGATCCAAATGTTGCGGAAGCGGACCGGATCGTTGTGGTCCTGCAGCGAGAGCGGCAGCTTGGCGGGCTGCGGCGTGTAGGGCGGTCTCACATGATGTCCGGTAGGACCCGAGGGCTCCACATTGTCCTGGACGAGCACGCCGTTATGGAAGACGGTCACATGCGCCGGATGCAACAATTTTTCATCCTTTCCGAAGCGCGGGCCGTGAAAGATGATGTCATAACTCTGCCACTGGCCGGGAGGACGCGAGGCGTTCACCAGCGGCGGATATTGGCCGTAGACGGCCGCGGCCTGCCCATCCGCGTAAGTCTTGTTTTCATACGAATCGAGCACCTGGATTTCGTAGAGGCCCATCAGGAAGATACCGCTGTTGCCGCGTCCCTGGCCCTCACCCTTAGGCGGCGCAGGCTCGCGAAATTCCACATGGAGCTGGCAATCGCCGAATGCCTCGCGAGTGTAAATCGGGCCGCTCTTCGGCGCCACCTCAAGGTAACCGCTCTCGACCTTCCATGGCGCCGGACTGCCGTCCTTCTTGCTCCAGTGCGAGAGGTCTTTTCCATCGAAGAGCACCTCCGCGTCGGAGGGTGGACGCCCTGGAGTTTCCTGCCTGCTCGCGCTTCCGGGGTCAACCACCGGCGGCAGCGGACGCTCCGGATCGTGGATCTTCCATCGCGTGTCAATCTGGGCGGTGGCCGCAATCGCCAACAGCAGAACGGCAGTTACCGGCAGAACAGTTCCCTTCATCTTTGCAATCTCCCGTTCGCAAAATATGCGCCACCATTCTACGAAAAATACGACTCAAAAAGAATCGCGACAATTTATTTCGCCGTATTCAAGCATAAAAGACTAAAATTCATCGATCATGGACCGGCGCACATTTGCAAAAAGCCTTGCAGCGGCAGCACTCTTCCCTGCTGTTTCACCATCGGGCGCGGCGTTTGCGGAAAATACGCCACCGGGCACACCCGAAGCTTCCGGCGCGCCTTTCAAAATCTCCATCATGCTGTGGACGGTCTTTCGCGACCTGCCCATTGAGCAGCGGCTGGAAAAGGTGGCGGAGGCAGGTTATACCAACGTGGAACTGGTAGGCGAGCAGAAAAAGTGGTCGGAAGAGGAATGGAAGCGCGTCAATGCGCGGCGCAGGCAGTTGGGCATCGCCTTCGATGCCACCGCTGGATTGAAGCATGGAGTAGCCATTCCGGACGGGCATGAGGCGCTGCTGGCGGAGCTGCGCGACGAATTGGCATCCATGGAGAAGATCGAATGTCCGGCGCTGATCGTGATGTCAGGCAATACAGTGCCGGGTATGCCTCGCCAGTTGCAGCATGAGAGTTGCATCGAAGCCCTGAAAAAGGCGGCGGCAATCGTGGAAGGTAGAAAGATCAACGGAGCACCGGTGCGTCTGCTGCTCGAAACCATCGATCCTGAAGAGAACCCGAATTATTATCTGACATCCATGAACGAGGGCTTCGAAATCATCAAGGCGGTCAATCATCCTCAGGTCCAGATGCTCTATGATTTTTTTCACGAACAGATCGCCGAAGGCAATTTAATCGAAAAGCTGGAGCGGAATATCGAGCATGTTGGCCTGGTGCACGTTGCGGATGTTCCCGGCCGGCACGAGCCTGGCTCCGGCGAGATCAACTACGCAAATATATTCCGCAAACTGGGCCAGCTGCGCTATGACCGCATGGTTGCCATGGAGTTCAAGCCCACCGCCGATCCCGTCCGCAAACTGCGCGAGGCCCGCGAGATGGCGCTGGCCGCCGGCCATGGGTAAGAAGCTGCTGTGCAATTTGCCGGCTGATGCTGTAGCGAATTATCAGAAGACTCGCGCATGACAATAACAAATGTACCCGCGCGCTGGCGAGCCGCATCTCAATACCTGGAGAAAAATCATGGTTAGAAGAAACAAGCACGAGCGGGATGAGCTGGGACCCGATTCGGCCGGACAATCTGGCGACATTCAGCAGATATCGGATGCGCCATCTGCAGATTCCGAGAGCGTAGAGGAGCTCACCGAGGAGGGGAACGCCTTCGAAGCCGGGGTTGTAGAGGGCGTGGAGAACGCGAAGGATCCTGACTTCTCTGAGGTCACTACACGTGAAGTGCCGGAAGACGACGTTCCCCCAGAGTACCTTGACGACGAACGCATTGCATAACTGCCGTCCTGGTAATGCGGTATTGTCATATAAATTTGGCCTGTCGCGCGACTATTCCGAGGATCGATCCTGATGAATGAAGCCCTCACTTCAGAAGTAAAGGCCCATCGTAAGGCGAACTATGAGATCTCTCCGCTTCTCCTGAATCGCTGGTCGCCGCGCTCGATGTCGGGAGAGCCCCTCGCCGATGAGGAGCTGTTTGCGTTATTTGAGGCGGCGCGGTGGGCCCCTTCATCCTTCAATGGCCAGCCCTGGAGGTTTGTCATTGGCCGCCGTCAGAAGCCGGAAGAATTCGAGAAATTCGTGGCTCTGCTCGCTTCCGGAAACAAGATGTGGGCGAAGAATGCTGCCGTCCTGGTTGTAGTCGCTTCCAACCAGCGCTTTGAATTTGATGGCAGGCCCTCTATCACGCACGCCTTCGACACCGGCGCTGCATGGGAAAATCTGGCGATCGAAGCTGCGCGTCGCGGGCTGGTTGCGCATGGCATGGAAGGGTTCGATTACCAGCGCGCCAAGACTGAGCTGAAGGTGCCGGCTGATTTTGACGTCCTTGCAATGATCGCCATTGGCCGGCGGGCCAGCGTAGAGCAGCTGTCCGAGAAGCTTCGGGCTATGGAGCAGCCAAATACCCGGCGTCCGCTTCGGGAGATATTGTTTGAAGGCGCCTTTGGCCAATCCATCGCCGAGTTGCCGTAATTGCGATTCCCTGTGGGGTGAGGCCTTCCATTCAATTCCATTTCGGAGTTTAGCCAATGAACAAAAATCGGAGTTTTGAATTTTGGGCCAGCGCAGCTTTTGCTGTGCTCTTAATTTCGGCTCTTGCGTCAGCTTCACTTGATGCGCAATTGGCCACGGTTGCGCCGGCCAAAATGCCTCGCATCGGTACAGTCGATGAGCGCTTTCAGTCATACAACGTCGAGATGGTTGAAGTCATCGGCGGAAGATTTTGGAAGCCGTACGCCAAACAATCGGGCGCTGCTCTCAAAGCGCAGCCGCCGGCGCAACAATCCGCTTCGACCCCTGGTGGCATGAATCCTGACCTTTATCAACAGCGGACACCCATCGATCTCACGAACCCTCGTTTGCGCAAGCTTGCAGCGGCCCTGGGGCCAGCTTATATACGCGTCAGCGGGACATGGGCCAACACCACTTACTTTCAGAACTCCGATGGTCCGCCGCCGCCAACTCCGCCCCCTGGGTTTAACGGTGTCTTGACCCGGCAGCAGTGGAGGGGCGTGGTTGATTTTTCTCGGGCAGTGGATGCGAAGATCGTCACTTCGTTCGCCATCAGTCCAGGAACCCGCGATGCTGCCGGCGTTTGGGCTCCGGAGCAGGCGCGGCAGCTTCTCGATTACACCAAATCCATTGGCGGCAGCATCGCTGCGGCGGAATACATGAATGAGCCGACGTTCGCCGTGATTGGCGGCGCGCCGAAGGGCTATGATGCCGCAGCATATGGGCGCGATATCGCCGTTTTTCGCCCTTTCATCAAGCAGGCTGCTCCGGAGATGGTGGTTTTCGGTCCTGGTTCGGTTGGCGAGGGACTTTCGTTAGGGGCATCGATGAAACTGCTCAAGTCAGAGGACCTGCTCGCGGCGACCGGCCCCGCGTTCGATGTTTTCTCTTACCATTTCTATGGAGCAGTCTCCAGCCGGTGTGCGCGCATGGGCGCGACCTCAACCATTGCACCGGCAGCCGCGCTTTCCCAGGAGTGGCTCTCCCGTACGGATACAGTCGAGGCATTTTATGCCGGCCTCCGCGATAAGTTCGAACCCGGAAAGCCTCTCTGGATTACCGAGACCGCGCAGGCAGCCTGCGGCGGCGATCGGTGGGCCTCAACGTTTATAGATAGCTTCCGCTATCTCTATCAGCTTGGCAGTTTGGCCAGACGTGGTGTCCAGGTGATCGCCCACAACACGCTTGCTTCCAGCGATTACGGTTTGCTCGATGAGAATACGCTTAAACCGCGGCCTAATTACTGGGCGGCCCTGTTATGGCGAAAGCTCATGGGCGGCACCGTGCTCGATCCCGATCCTTCCCCTGCAACCAGCTTGCATCTATATGCGCACTGCCTGCGCGATCATCCTGGTGGCGTGGCGCTTCTGGCGATCAATGCAGACCGGCAAGTCTCGCATGACATTGCAGTCCCTGCTCCATCGCAACGATACTCCTTGACGGCCAACAACCTCATGGATACTGCTGTCCAGTTGAACGGGAGCGAACTGAGAGTCGGCGCGGACGGTGATCTGCCGCGACTCGACGGCAAGCGGATCCATGCCGGACGCGTCACATTTGCGCCCGCAAGTATCACATTCCTGGCAATTCCGAACGCCGGCAACAGCAGCTGCCAGTAACTCGGACTCCGCTGATTTGCGGGATCGCGAGTAGGGAGCAATCCGCTCCACCCGAAGCGCGAGGCCTAACCCGCGTCGCTTGAGTTCCCAGGCGTGGGCCAGCGAATGCTGCCCGGCTGGTAGGAACAAAGTGGATCGCTTTCCAGAAAATTTCCGGTATGGGCGAACGCCCGAGCGCGCGATCCCCCGCAGATCCACTGATACTCGCAGAAGCTACATTTCCCTTTGAAGCTACGGGGGGTGCGCAGCGCCCGGAAGACCGGTGAGTTGCGATACAACTCGCTGAGTTGTTGGGAGCGCACGTTTCCGGCATAGGCCGGCAAAAAACCTGCGGGATAAACGTCACCCCGATTGGAAACGAAGACAATTCCATTTCCATCCCGGATGCCAAATCCCTGATGCAGCGATCTCGCCTCGGAGGGCCCCAGTACCTCTCCTCTAATCATGCGGTTGAGGGCGACTCGGCGATAGAAGGGGGCCTCGGTCGTTTTAATCGCAAAGGGCGATTCGCGGGCGCGATCGTAAATCCAGTTCATCAGCTCCTCCGCCCTTTGCGGCGTGACCTCTCGCAACACCTTGCCCCTTCCCACCGGGATCAGGAAGAACAGGCTCCATCGCATCACCTTGGTCAGCAGCTCATAGATGCTGGGCAGATCGTCCGCCGTCTCCTCGCAAACCAGCGTATTGATCTGGACGGGGATGCCAAGGGCGCCGGCATCGCGGGCGGCGCGAATGGTCGAGTCGAAACAGCCTTGCACGCCACGCACCGCCTCATGCCGCGCCGGGTTCGATCCATCCAGGCTTAGGCCCAGGCTCTGGATCCCGTGGTCACGCAGGCGGGCGATCACCTTATGGCTGAGACCTTCAGTCGCGCTTGGCGTGATTGAGACATTCAGCCCCAGGGCAGTGGCCTCATCGATCAGCTCAAAGAGATCGCGGCGCTGCAGCGGATCGCCTCCAGTAAGGATCAGATGCGGGAGAGGATCGCCGAACAATCTGATCTGGCGCAGAAAGGCTTTGCTCTGGACGGTGGTCAGCTCAAGCGGATGCGGGGCGGGCATCGCCTCAGCGCGACAATGCCTGCAGGCCAAGGGACACGCCTGCGTCATCTCCCAATAAACGATCAGAGGATTTTGTTCATAGTTGAGCGGTGCGCCCGATGACCGGGAATGTTTGTAATGGCCGCCCTGCGCATTCATGTACGCCTCCAAAATCTTGCCGGGAGTCGTGGCAGCGGCAGTCCGGCGGGCAATCTACGATTTCCCGATCATTGGCAATCGGGAATTCCTGCGCGCCTGTGGCGACCTATGCCCCTGGCCTGCCCTGCCTCACAGAGACAGTCTGCATTTTCACGGCACTTTTGGGATGTGATGGCAGTCACACCACGGTGTGCGAGGCGCTGAATTTTAAGATTTCGTTTTTCGTTGATGTAATCGATTACAATCCTTGTGGAGCGTTGGCTTAACGACGCGAATGGCAGAGTGAAGCCTCGGGCGTTGTACCATCAGTCTTTATTGCAATCGCGGGCTAACGCTGCAAGAGATCTCAATCGGGAACATTGAATCAGGAACACATTTCTAATCAGGAACCATTTCTAAAGATGAATCTTCTGGTAACAGGTGGGGGCGGTTACATCGGCAGCGTGGTGACCAGCGAATTGCTTCGTCTTGGCCATCGCGTCACGGTGTTTGACAATTTGAGCCATGGTCACCGCTTGGCGGTGCCTGCGGGCGCGAAGTTCGTACAGGGAGATATCTCGGACCGGGAGGCGCTGGTCTCGATTTTTCGTGCAGGCGCATTCGATGGCATCTTGCACTTCGCCGCGTTCATTGAAGCGGGCGAATCGATGAAGGTCCCGGAGAAATTCTTTCGCAATAACACGGCGAACGCGCTCACTTTGCTTGAAGTCGTGCACGAATTCAAGGTTCCGCGCTTTGTCTTCTCCTCTACCGCCGCCCTGTACGGCAATCCGGAGCGCACGCCGATCAAGGAAGACGACCCGCTCCACCCCACCAACGCGTATGGCGAATCGAAGCTGCTGGTGGAGCAGATGCTGGCGTGGTTTCATCGCATTCACGGCCTGCGCTACGCCAGCCTGCGCTACTTCAATGCCGCCGGCGCGACCGAGGAATTGGGCGAGGACCACCATCCGGAGACGCACCTGGTCCCCCTGGTGCTTCAGGTCGCGGCAGGAAAGCGCGCAAGCATTTCCATTTATGGGGCCGATTATCCAACTGCCGACGGCACCTGCGTTCGTGATTACATCCACGTCAGCGACTTGGCCTCGGCACATGTGCTGGCCCTCGAAGCCCTGGGCAAGCAGGCCGAACCGGAGCGGTTGATTTATAACCTTGGCAATGGCCGTGGCTTCAGCGTGCGCGAGGTGATTGAAGCCGCCCGGCGCGTCACCGGACACCCGATTCCCGTAGTCGAGTCGCCACGCCGACCGGGCGATCCCGCCATCCTGGTAGCAAGTTCGGAGAAGATCAAGCGCCAGTTGAACTGGAAGCCGAAATATCCCGAAATCGACGAGATCATCGCCAGCGCATGGAATTGGCGCAATCGGCACAAAGAAGGATATGGTAAGTAATGGCCGGCTAGCGATCTCGCAGCGCGCCGGAGAACGCATACAGAAGCGGGAAAAAGAAAATCCGATCACCGGAGGACCGATCAAGTGAAGTCCCTCTCACGCCTTGTATTCGCAATATGGTTCTGCAGCGCTACTCTTCTATTCGCGCAGGCGCCTCGCCTCACCATCGATACCAGCGCCAGCGTCTCGCAGGTCAGTCCGACGTTATACGGATTGATGACCGAGGAGATTAACTTCTCCTATGACGGCGGTTTGTACGCGGAGATGGTCCGCAACCGCACCTTCGAACATTCCTGGTCAGGACATGACCACTGGCGGCTAGTGTCGCATGGCAATGCCCAACTGACGATGGCAAGCGACGATACCGGACCAAGCGCTGCTTTGCGGAAAAGCGTCCGGCTGACGATCGCGCAAGCTTCACCCGGAAACGATGCGGGACTCGCGAACGATGGATACTGGGGGATGGCGGTGCGTCCCTCAGCCACATATAAAGGATCGTTCTACGCCAAGGCGGAAGAGGTTGGTCCGGCGCAGGTGCGGCTGGTTGCGGACGATACCGGCGCCGCGCTGGCCGAAGCCTCCGTCGAGGTGAAAGATGGTGATTGGCAACGCTACGCCTATACCCTCACCTCCGGAGCCGGAGTCAAGCCGAGTTCCGCCAACCATCTTGAGATCACCTTTGCGCGCCCCGGAACGGTAGAGCTGCAGCTCGTCTCCCTGTTCCCGCCCACCTTTCATGACCGGCCAAACGGCAACCGTCCCGACCTGATGGACATGCTTGCCGCCATGCATCCGCACTTCCTTCGCCTGCCCGGAGGCAATTACCTGGAAGGCGATACCATTCGTGAGCGCTTCAACTGGAAGGAGACCATCGGTCCGCTGGTGGACCGGCCCACGCATCGCAGTCCTTGGGGATATAAATCCACCGACGGCATGGGGCTTTTGGAATATCTGGAGTGGTGTGAGGACTTAAAGATCGAGCCTGTGCTGGCCGTTTATGCGGGCTACTCGCTCAAAGGCGAGCACGTAGTCGGCAAGGACCTCGAACCTTATATTCAGGATGCGCTTGATGAAATCGAATACGTTGCCGGCAACGTCAACACCAAGTGGGGCGCTCTTCGCGCCAGGGATGGACATCCATCGCCCTTCCCTTTGCACTACATCGAAATCGGGAACGAAGACCAGTTCGACAAATCCCATAGTTACGACGAACGGTTTTCGGCATTCGCAAGCGCCATCCGGGCGAAGTATCCGCAGTACAAACTCATCGCGACCACGGCGGTAAACTCAGGCAATCCGGACCTGGTCGACGATCATTATTACAAGTCGCCGGATGAATTCTTCGATCTGGTCCATCATTACGATGGAATGGACCGCAATGGGCCAAAGATATTCGTCGGCGAATGGGCGACCCGGACTGGCTCTCCGGCGCCGGATTTCGGCGCGGCCCTCGGAGACGCCGCCTGGATGACCAGCATGGAGCGCAACAGCGATCTCATCGTGATGGCAAGCTATGCTCCCCTGTTCACCAACGTGAATCCCGGCGGGATGCAGTGGTCGACCGATCTGATTGGGTATGACGCGCTGCGGGCCTACGGCTCTCCCAGTTATTGGGCCCAGGCGCTGTTTGCCAGTCACCTCGGGGATGAAACCGTACGCTCGGCCGCGCAGGGCGTGGGCCCCAGGTTTTTCTGGTCGGCGACGGTTTCCTCGGCCGATAAGGTGCTGCACCTGAAGCTGGTGAACGCCTCGGATAAAATCCAGCCTCTGCTGCTCGATGTGAGGAATGCCGGCCAGAATACGGCAACGATCTATACCCTGCATGGCTCGACCTGGTGGGCGACCAACACCATCGACCATCCGGATGCGATTCGTCCGCAAATCTCCCAGTTGCGCCTGGCGGCCCATGACTGGAGACACGATGTGCCCGGGAACACGATTGAGGTAATCGATATCCCGCTGAAGTAAGCTGGAGATGGACGGTTGCTGCAAATTGCTATTGGAACGAATCGGATTAAGTGGCTGGAAGTTTGGTTAGAGGTGAGGAGTAGATCATGCAAAGACAGACATTTTTCTTTGGTTTCATCGCAATGGTAATAATTCTCGTCCCCTATCTTGCGATGGCGCAAGCAGTAACGTCCGCCTCTGCCGATATCCCCATGTTTGTGAGTAACGTTGTCGGCAATCGCAGTATTCGGTATTAGCACGTCAGAAACTGGTGACGGCGACCGCGTACTCAACCACTTAGCCAGGAAGACGGGAGGATTGGCCTTCACTCATCTCGATGCAAAAAAGCTCCCGCTCACATTTTCCCAAATCACGGATCAGATTAACGCTATGTACCAAGTCACATTTGTTCCGGCGGAATTAAGGCCGTCCAGCCAGTATCACAAAATTGCTATTAAATTGACTTCAGATAAGCAACTGCGGGTGCGGGCTTATGAGGGATACTCACAAAGACGAGACCGTAGTCTGTAAGCGACATGTCTCTCGACAAAACTCAGGTAAGACGCGCCAGCTATCGTCCTTGACCGGCTCTCCCAGCCAACTTTAGGTGCGGAATACCACTGCTATCTGCTCGCAACAACAAATTGCCAGCAAAAGGAGGCCAAGCAATGTTTGGCATGATCGCCAAAATAACCGCCGCACCTCAAAGGCGCGAAACGTTGATCAACATTTTGCTTGAGGGTCCACGCTACATGCCAGGCTGTCTGAATTACATTATTGCGAAAGATGCCGGCAACGACGACGATATTTGGATCACCGAGGTTTGGGAGAGCAAAGCAATTCACGATGCTTCTCTATCGCTTCCTTCCGTTAAAGACGCAATTGCTAAAGCCAAGCCTATGATTGCTGCCTTCAGCGCTCACGCCATCACGACGCCGGTCGGGGGACGCGGCCTGCCCACAGCCTGATCGAAAAATGTCGCAACCTCGGGACCTCTCTTCTTTCCATTCGGGCGGTATCGGACAGCTGATTTCGACTGACCGCACTGCCGCTGGAAGAGTGTGGTCTTTGCCCGATTGATTTCGGCGAGTGCCTCGGCGCGTTTGCGCTCCTCATCAAAACGCTTGGGCCTTTGCAATCGTGGTCGCACATGGTTGCTGATTACACCCAGAGATATTGGATTACAACATAGAGCTAAATCCATGGTGTTCGGATTAATGCTTATTCTTGCGGATATAAACCTCACCAACAACCTCCCGCAGAGCATCGCAAACTGCATCCAGCTGGGAGTTCGTGATGCGGTTAAAAAATGGTAGGGCGAGGGTGCGGCCTGCGACGGATTCTGTAATCGGCAGCGGCGCCCGCAGGGGGCGCAGATCGCGATAAGCTGGCTGGAGATGGATTGGCGCAAAGTATCGCCCGGCTTCGATGCCTTGCAGAGCGAGCTTGCCAGCAACCGCATCGCGCTGCGAGGCAGTAATGCCTTCCGCCAAGCGCACGACATAGACGAACCAGCTAATGCGACCCCCTGGAAATTCAAACAAAGGCAATTGAATGGATGAAATCTCTCCAAGCCGCTGCTGATACCCGAACGCGACTCTCTCGCGCATCTCAAGGATGGCCTCGATGCGCTTGAGCTGCTCTACTCCCAGCGCGCAGTGCAGCTCCGAAAGGCGGTAGTTATAACCAACCTCGCTATATTCGACACGCTCCGAAGAAGCCGAGCGGCCCTGATTGCGTAGCGAGCGGATTCGCGCGGCAATTTCCGCGTTCGACGTAACCGCCATGCCTCCTTCAGCAGTGGTGATTTGCTTGTTAGGATAAAAAGCGAAGACGCCGGCATCCCCGAAAGTCCCCGCCTTTTTCCCATCCAGCTCTGCGCCCAGGGCTTCGCAGGCGTCCTCGATTACGAAGAGCTTATGGCGGCGGGCAATCTGCAGGATTTCGTCCATCGCTGCCGGGACCCCGAAGGTATGTACCACGAGGACCGCCCGCGTGCGCGGAGTGATGAGCTCTTCGATGCGACCGGGGTGCAGATTCAAAGTGCGTGGATCGACATCGGCGAAAACAGGTGTGACGCGCTCATAGAGCAGCGCATTGGCCACCGCAATGAACGCGAAGGAAGGCAGGATGACCTCATCACCCTCGCCGATGCCCAACGCGCGAATAGCGAGATGAAGCGCGGCCGTGCCTGAGCTTACTGCAACCGTATAAGGAGCGCCGGTGTAAGAGGCGAAACCGGATTCAAACTCCTCCAGCTTTTTGCCCAGGCTCAACCGGCCGCTGCGCAGGACCTCGACAACTGCGTCGATTTCAGCCTGCTCGATATCCGGAGAGGAAAGTGGAATGCTTATTTGCACTCGAAGGGCGCTCCAGAGAGGGCTTCCGCAGCCAGCGGCACAGCGCGCTTCATAAGCAACTCCGGACCGAGCGGAACAGTCGTGAGAACCTCGGCAATTTGTTGCGAAGCAGTCCCTTCACCATAAGGATTGCTCATACCCTGGAGCGAAGCGCGAAATTCAGGACGGCGAGCCGCCTGAATGGCAGCGAGAATGTCCGCGCTATCGGCTGGGGCGTCCAGCACGTTGCGTGCGCGCTCACGGCCTTGCTGGCGAATCCCGATGTTGACCGTGGGCAGTCCAAAAGATGCGGTTTCCATGATGCCGCTGCTCGAGTTGCCAACCAGCATTTGCGCATGGCGCAGCAAGCTCCAATAAGTGACTGCGTCCAGATTAACGAATATGCGGCCGTGCCCGCGCTCAGCAAGAAAAGACTCGGTACGTTCGATGAGGGCGCGGCCCCCTGCATCGGCATTTGGGTAACAGAAGAAGAGCTGGTCGGGAAGCTGTGACAACGCCATAAACAGAGCGTCCGCTTCCTGCAGCGTGTCCTCGGCCAGGGTAACCGGATGATAGGAGATCAGGATAGGCGGGACCTTCAGGTCATGCCCGAGCTTTTCTTCCAGTCGCTGCCGTGTGAGCAACGTGGACTTTTTCAAGTGGTCCAGGGATGGAGCGCCGGCGCGATGGACACGCCACTCCTCCTCGCCCATAGAGATGATGCGGCGGCGAGCTCCAAAGGTGGAGGTGAAGTGAACATGCGCCATCTTGGTGAGAGCGTTGCGCACGGCATCGTCAATTGCGCCTTCACTCGTTTCGCCCCCCTCGATATGGGCGATTGGGATGCGCAATGCCAAAGCCACGGAAGCTGGCGCCAGCATCTCATAGCGGTCGGCTATGAGCAGCAGAATGTCCGGACGAATCACGCTGAGATGCTCGGCAAGTCCGAGGATCGCAACTCCGATGGTCTTGGCCATGCCCACATCGGAATCGGAGCTGAGAAGGCATTCGATGCGGGCAGAGATGGGAAAACCGTCTCTCTCGATTTCCCGAACGGTGCTGCCAAACTCATGAGAAAGATGAGCGCCGAGAACGATGATCCGGAGGTCCACATCCGCTCGCTCAACCAGGGTGCGCAACGGCCAGTAGAGATGGCTGTAGTCAGCGCGCGAGGTGGTGACCACGGCGATTTTGCGGCGTTGCTCAGCCATGAAGAATTTGCACTGCCGGACAAAGCGTGCTGCTGGGTTGATAGTCCGGGACCAATTGGCAGAGTGTTTCCACAAGTGCAGCAATATCGCGGCTCTGGACACACTTTCTCAGTTGATGAAGTGCATGATCGAATGCATCTGCCGATATACGGGCAGTTATCGCATGAATCGCAGGATGCGGGGTTGGCCTGAGCGACTCGTCCGCAGAGAGTAGCTCTTCTACCAGCTTTTCTCCCGGACGCAAGGCTGTGAATTCGGTGGGAATCCTGTTTGCAGCCGCACCGGCAGTACGGCGCAGCAGACGCCTCGCTAGTTCCACGATGCGCAGCGGCTCGGAAATCCTTGGGATATAAACTACGCCTGCATCGGGAATAGTGGCCGCCAGCAGGATTAGACGGACCGTCTCCTCAAGTGTCATGAAGTATCGTGCCGCATCCGGGTGGGTGATGGTCAGTGGGCCGCCGCGGCTGATTTGTTCCAGAAACAGCGGCGCCACGCTTCCAGCAGAGCCGAGCACGTTGACAAGTCGTACAGCCGCATAGCGCCGCAAAGGAGAACTCCAACGAAGTACCGCCTGCTCCGCAACACGCTTTGACACGCCCAGGATGCTGCGCGGGTTCGCTGCCTTGTCTGTAGAAATCAGAAGCAGTTGAGGCACGCCTCTCTCGGCGGCTGCCTTCGCCAGCTGCCAGGTAAGGACCGCATTATTTTGCACCGCGGCAAACGGATTCGATTCCATCAGCGGGACGTGCTTATAGGCGGCCGCATGCAGAATCAGATCCGGCTTGTATTTTTCGAGGAGCGCAGTAAGCAAGAAAAAGTCGCCCAGATCTCCTGCTACCAAGTGATAGGGCGGCGCACCTTTCAGACGAGAAAGGGACCGTCCAAGCTGATAGAGGGCCTGCTCGGAATGATCCAGGAGCAAGAGCTCGCGCGGTTTTCCAGAAAGCACCCTTTCGGCGAGGGCAGATCCGATAGACCCTCCTGCCCCAGTGAGCAGAACGGTTTTCCCTGCCACATGATGGGTCCCTATAGCGGAATCCCCGATGACCGTGTGCACTGGCAGAATGTCATCCCAGCTGTCGTTGCAGTTTTGCGGCAAGGCGGTCCTCGTAGGTAAATTATACGGTCCGAAGGGATGATTGACAGATAACCGGGTAAGAATGCTTAAAGATGAACGCGATCCATTGCCGGTTGTGATTGTCGGCGGTTTACATATGCGCGCCCCGGATCCGATTCGAGGTTTCCACATGGCTGCCAGCTGAGAGCTGCCACCTGCTTTACACCCGGCTATGGTGCAAAAGGGGAACGTCATGAACATTGCGGCGGGAGTTGGGATTTTCGAGCTTTCAGGCCTTTGATCGGAGCTGTCGCCAGGAAGCCACAATAAACCAGAAAGCCTGAGACTGGAAACTGCCTTTCTGGTTCCAGGCTTTCGGGCGATGCAGTTCGGGCTTTCGGGCGCGAAGCGAACGCTACTGGCCGCTGTTTGCCGCGCCTGCATTCGCTGGCAGCACGAGACGGGCAGCCGCCAGGCCATCGGATTCAGCTCGGATAGTGATGCTCCCGGGACGGTCGGCGGCCCTCACCAGCACCATGCAGAGGCCGTGAAAGCTCTTCCGTTGAGTCCCAACATTGGGCTCATGGCTGGCGGGGTTTCCATTCGCTACCCCGGCCAGCGTCCCCGCGCCCGATACCGAAAATTTCACCAGGTTGTCGGCATCGGGCACGATGCGGTCCTGCGCGTCCACCACTTCCACCCGAATTGGCGCCACGTCCTCCCCATTCGCCGCTAGTGACCGGACCTCGGCGATGAGCCGCAGAGCAACCGGGGCCCCGGTCGTCTGGACCGTATATCGCGCGGCCTCATGCCCATGATTGGACCCAATCGCCACCAGGCGGCCTGGAGCATACGGGACCTGCCATTCCAGATATTGATTGCGCGGCATGGGCTGCGTCCCGAGGCTTTTGCCGTTGAGCGTCAATTCAACCTGGTCGCAGTTGGAAAAAACCCGAACACGAACATTCTGGCCTAACGCGCTCTTGGGAAAATTCCAATCGGGAAAGACGTACACCGAGGGCTTCGGCTCCCACGCCGCCTTCCAATAGTGATAAACCGCCTTGGGAAAGCCGCAAAGGTCCATCGCGCCAGTCTGGCTGGTCACCGCCGGCCAACTGAAGGGATTGGGCTCACCGCGGTAATCGAAGCCGGTCCATATGAATTCTCCGGCCACAAAAGAATTCTCCGCTACCGGGGCCCACGACTGCCATGGCTCGCCGCCGGCATAAGTATTGGGAGTGGGGCCGTCCCCGTAAGCGGAGCACAGTCCCGTTTCCCGCGAGGTTTCATGCGTTCCGCGCGAGCTTTTAGCATTGATGTCTTCGCTGCCGTAGATCATCAGGCCGGGAAATTCGCTATGTATCCTGGCGAACTCCGAATTGTGATAGTTCATGCCAAGAATGTCCTGGACGGAATTAAAACCCTCCTTCGTAAAACCTTCATTCATGGCCGAGGTGGTGGGCCGCGTCGGATCGATTTTCCTTACGGCCGTCTTCATCGCAGCGAATATCTTGGCGCCATACGGCGTTTTTTGCTCGCCCTCTTCGTTGCACAGCGACCACATGATGATGGATGGATGGTTGCGATGCTGGAGCACCATTGCCTTCAGGTCCGACAGGTCGGAGTAAGGCGTGCTCCCCGTCGACTTTGGGGCATAGGTGTCGCCAAGGTGCCGGTTTTCATCCATGACCAGCATGCCCATTCGGTCGGCGGCTTCGTAAAACTCCTCACCAAGCGGATTATGCGCGGCGCGATACGCATTCGCCCCCATGGCCTTGAGCTTTTGAATTCGCCACGGCCAGAGATTGTCTGGCGCGCCGATGCCGACTCCCGGAAAATCCTGGTGGCTGGCGACCCCATAAATTTCTACATGCCGGCCATTAAGGAAGAAACCCCGCTCCGGATCGAACTTGAGGGTGCGAATGCCGAACGTGGTCACCGTCTGGTCAACATCTTTGTCTCCACGGCGAATGGTCGTCCTGAGCTTATAAAGATTGGGATGTTCCAATGACCAGAGGAGCGCCTGCGGCAGTTCAAGGCGCTGTGTAAATGTGGCTTCGCTCCCGGAAGCGAGCTCTTCCCCGGTGGAAGTGGAAGCGATCACCTTTCCTGTCCGGTCGACCACCTGCGATACCAGCGTGAAGGCGCCCCCGGCTGCATCGTCATCGCGCACCGTGGTTTCGACGGTTACCTGGGCAGCAGCGCGGTCCCCGGCGGGCGAGTCGTGATCGATGTCGCCGCGCACCTCGCCATTCACAAAAGTTCCCCAGGGCGAAACCTGAAGCGGATTCGCGATCACCAGCCGTACATGGCGGTAGATGCCACCTCCTTCGTACCACCAGCCCTCGAACCAGCGCGGGTCCACGAAGACCGCAATGCTGTTCTCTTCGCCATAGCGGACGGCAGAGGTGATGTTCAGGCGAAACTCGGTATAGCCGCTGGGATGCTCTTCGAGAAATTGTCCATTGACGAAAATGGCGGCATCGCGATAGATGCCGCCGAAATCCAGCCATATGCTCTTGCCCTTGCTTGCTGCGGGAATGAGGACCTTTCGCTGGTACCACGCCGGATAAAGCGGTAGATAGCCATGACCGCCATACGCTGAACGTCCGGCACGGTTGGGGGTCTTTGGGTGGCCTTGCACTGCCGGCCCGCTCGGGGGCTCGCATTGCGGGCCTCCGATTGCGCAGACCGCGCCCGCCGCCAACAGGGCCGCGTTTGGCTCCGGCGAGATCGCGCCTTTGACCACGTAATCGTCGGGAATTCGGACCGCCCGCCACCCGGAGCCAGGCGCGGGAATTTTTAGCCGCTTAATCTGCTCGGCGGTCATGCGCTCCTGTGCCGGCCATGCCTGAAATTCCGGCATCGGGTGGAACTCCCAGCCTTTATCGAGCAGCAGAACGGAGCGCGGCTGCGGCTGGCCATACGCCAACGGAATCCACATCAATGCAATCACAGCTAGTAAGGCGGAATGCTTCAAGACTCGGCGCATAAATCTCCTCTGTTGTTTTTATCAACCGCATCGGGGCAGACGGTCAAAGCCGAAAATCGCAATGGGCGATCCATTGTCAATCGCGCAAGAGCATGGCTAACGCGACTTGGCGGCTTGTACTCCCTGCTCAAAAGATTAGGCCGATCGAGTTCATGCTCTAAGGACAAATCGGAAGCGCATGTCTTGGTTAAACCACATGATGTAGTTCGTTCCCCAGGCATTGTTGAACAGGTTGCAATGAATGCCTCCCGCAAGATCGGGTTGGGAGCGTGAGAAATTCAGCGGTGACTTTTCTCCCAAAGCGACCAGTGGCGCATCGATGGTCTCAACCACGAACGAATCTTTCCCTTCCTGGTAGCTGAAGCCGGTTGAAACAGCATGCAGGTGGCGGCTGCCGGAGGAGACAACATCCAAGGGAGAGATCTGTTCGCCTGACTTGTCCAGCCTCCAGCCTTCGGCGTTCGAAGCAACCGGATTGAAACTCAGCCACAATGCCTCCGGCAGGCGGGTGGCTTGCTTGCCAAACCAATAAAAGTTGATATGGACAGTGGGCTCAGCGTCGGGAAGAAACAGTTCCAGATACATCTTTTCCGGAAAGGCGGCAACGCCAGACTGCAACGCGTCGGGGTCGCGGACCTCAAGGCTGGCCAGCAATCGGTGGCCACCAGCGTCCCGGGCGCCGGAAAGGTCGGATAATGACGGACTCCAGTTGCGGCTCTGGGCCCCGAAGCGCTCGATGTTGGGTTTTCCAAAATCCTTCGCGACCCAATCGGCCTCGCTGATGATGTAGTTGGAAAAAAATCGCGTGTAATCCTGCAATGAAAGCGTCTGATAAGAGAACAGGGCAAGAGGGTGTTCCGCCGAAGCCCATTCACGTCCGGACTTCTTATTGCGTAGACGGCGGATCGCACCGGTTTTGGGATCGACTCCAAGGACAAAGTGGGCGGTTTCGATCTCCTGGCCGGCCGGATGCGGCGATCCGTTAACAAGCTTGGGTTCTTGCGCTGCCAGGCTGGAGATCGCGGCCTGGGCCTCGCCACGCAGCGGAGCCGGAAGGGTTGCGATCCCATCGAACAGGTCCTGGCGTTTTTCCTCCCAACTGAATTGGACCACTTTGTAGTTTTTCGTGTTCAGCATCTGGTCCAGGTCTCGCGGCTTGTAATGATCGAAGTCCAGCCACGTCTTAGTATCGGTGCCCCAGGTGTGCTCGGGTTCAAGAAGGACATGGCGCAGCAAGGCGAGGTCGGTGGCGTCCCCCAATTGCAACGCGCCCTGGGAGAGCCATTTCTGGCGCAGGCGCGCGAGCTCGCGATATCTTGCTACCTTCAAAGGATCGCTGGCAATACCGTAGATCCAGGTGTCGCCAATTTCCTGGGTCAGCACCGGCAGGCGGTCGCGGTAGGGCTCGACCGCATTGGCGATTCCGGTGAGACTGGTGGCAACCACGCGGGCATTGGGAAACCGCTGGTTCAGTCCGGAGTAAATCTTTGCGATTTCCTGCGCGGTATGGGGGCCGCTGTTGTCTCCCCTCACGACAATGGCAACAGCCAGATCGGAGCCAGGCACGCGCACCACGTCGCCGTAGTCATGGTGATACATGACGACCAGACCCGCTCCGGCCTGGTTCTTCCACAGGAACAGCGGAGGCGCTTCCGCCGGCCTGCTTCCACCATTGACCCCAATATCGAGGAACTTGACCCCATTTTTGGCGAGCGGCGCAATCAGCCCGCGAGTATGGCCGGGCACATCGGTCATTTTTGCCCCAGTCGTCTTTACGCCAAAGCGCCGGTCAAGAGACTGCGACAGAGCCAGGGCCCCGGCAATCATCGATGGATCCATCAACTCGGTCTGCCAACTGAATGGAAGCGCGTGCCAGGCGATGTCTCCCTCGGAAATCGCCTGCTCCATGCGCTTGCGATCTTCCAGGGATGCCTGTTCGAGGTATTCGTAAAGCAGCCATGAGCCCGTCGTCCAGACATAGCGATGCTCACCCGCCTGCCGCATCTCGCCGGCGACGCGGATTGCCTGCGGAAAATACTCGCTGAAGTAACGTCGAATGACGTTCGCCTGGGTATCGATAAATCCAGCGTCGAAATGGCATTTAAAAATCGCCAGGACGCGCTTGACTCCGGGATCAGGCGCGGCCGCCTGCAACGGGAAAGCTCTCAAATTCCACAGGAAAGCGCCACCCGCAAACATCGACTTCATGAACTCGCGTCGCTGCATCCGAACTATCCTCCGCAGGAGAAATCCACTGCTACCGCTTCGCCCCTCACTGCTCCATGATGACCGCCGCCGATCGTGGCGGAATCTGCACCGTCTT
>CAZONJ010000007.1:0-75516 GCA_964581225.1 uncultured Terriglobales bacterium
AGCATGGATGCAGTCCAAGGCTTTCTCACGATGCCTGGCGTTTGCGGGTTGAAAAATCATGCGCGAGGGATTCTCGGGGTCCTTCGATTTGCGCTTGGCTCACAAGGCTCGCCTCGCGCGGCGCTCAGGATGGCAAAACTGGGAAGGCAATCTAAAACAACTCTGCCCCGCTTTTGCAACTGGAAACCTGAAACTACCTTTTTTGATACCACACGTGTCAGGGCATGACTTTCAGTCATGCCGAAAAGAGCCTATTTTGAAGGGGGCTTAGCCCTGCGCAATTGTGGCAACTTACGCCAGCGCTAAAGCGCAAATTTCTGATAGCGCTGTTCGTAGGCCTAAAGGCCTACGCTTCCACCCATTGTGGTGAGATGGAAAGAAAGCATCCCGCAACTGCATCATTTCTGGGCCGTTGATCTTAAAATCCTCTTACCAGCTCTTTCCTCTGAATCCTTGTTATTTTGGGCGCACGTTTTTACGAGAATATCTTTATAATTTAGAATCTCTGTTTCGACTCGTATGGCGCTGGGGATTCAATCGGGACCTGATGAGCATAATCCAGATGAAAACGCCGGGCGGCGGCAAGGACCGCGACATAGAGAGTGACTTTCTCGAGAATGCAGCCATAGCGATGCATTCGATCGCCCCCGATGGGACCATCCTGTGGGCAAATGAGGCGGCACTGGCCTTATTGGGCTATGGTCGCGAGGAGTATGTCGGGCGTCGTGTCTCCGAATTCCATGCTGACCAGCCTGGGGTCGAGGACCTTCTTCAGGGTTTTAGCGGAAATAACCAATTAAAAAATTACGAAGCGCGCCTGAAATGTAAAGATGGCTCCATTCGTTATGTTCGCATTTATGCGAACATCATCAGCCGGGGAGCAACGGCCAGTCATGCCCGTTGCTTCCTGGTCGATGTCAGCGACAAGAAAAAGGCCGAAGAAGCGTCTCTCCTCCTGGCGGCCATTGTCGCCTCTTCCGACGATGCGATTGTCAGCAAGGATTTGAATGGTGTTGTGACCAGTTGGAACAAGGGCGCCGAGCGCATCTTCGGTTATAAGGCCGAGGAAATTGTCGGACGCCCAATCACCCTCATCATTCCTCCGGAGTTGCACGACGATGAGCCCCGGATTCTTTCAAATATAAGGGCCGGAAAACGAATTGACCATTTTGAAACCGTCCGGGTGAGAAAAGATGGAGAGCGGCTCAATGTCTCCCTCACCATCTCGCCGGTCAAGGACCACACAGGAAAGATCATCGGAGCGGCCAAAATCGCGCGCGACATCACGCAGCAAAGAAGGATGGAAGCGGCGCTCCACGTCAGCGAGCGGCTGGCCTCGGTGGGCCGCCTGGCGGCCACGGTTGCCCATGAGATCAACAATCCACTGGAGGCCGTAACCAACTTCATTTATCTGGCCAAACACCACCCCGGACTGCCCGAGAAGATCCATCGCTATCTGAGTTGCGCTGACGAAGAGCTGGCGCGCGTTGCCCATATTGCCCAACAGACGCTTGGCTTTTACCGGGACAACTCTCGGCCGGTCTTGCTTGACGTTGGCGATGTCATCGAAGATGTGCTCGCATTGTACGAGCGCAAGTTCAAATATAAATCGCTGAAACTTGAAAAGCGGATCCAGCCGAATCTTGCTATTTTCACCCTTCAGGGAGAATTGAAGCAGATTCTTTCCAACCTGGTCGCCAATGCAATTGATGCTTGCCGGGATGGCGGTAAAATTATAATTTCAGCGCGCGCCACCAGGCATCCGCGATCGGGCCGTGGGATTCGAATCACCGTAGCCGATACCGGAAACGGAATGTCCCCTGAACACAAGCGCAGGATCTTCACCCCGTTCTTCAGCACAAAAAAGGATGTTGGGACGGGATTGGGCCTGTGGATTACAAAAGATTTAGTAGAAAAAAAACAAGGACACATCCGCTTCCGCAGCAGCGATTCGGCGCCGTCAGGAACCGTAATGAGCATCTTCCTGCCTTCGCTTTCCTCCGGCGGGGCTGGTGAGCACAGGGCCTCCAATGATTGATTTGAGTTCTCATCCTACAGTTTCATCGCTCCCCTTTCTCCTGGCATCGGAGGGCGGGCCTCTTCCGGTCCCAGCCCATCTCCGATCGAAGTCTCATGAAGACAAAGGTAGAACAAAGCTGATTTTCGTGATTGACGATGAACCCAATATCACGGACAGCCTGGTCGAGATTTTGAATGACCGCGGCTACGAGGCCCACGCTTTTTACGATGGACACGCCGCTATTGATTCCGCGCGGCGAGAATGTCCCGATATCATCATTTCCGATATCGTGATGCCAAAACTGAATGGCGTCGATACTGCTATGGTCCTTCGACAGGTTTGTCCGGAGGCGCACATCATATTGTTCTCCGGCCAGGCAGGCGTAATGGATATCCTGAAGGAGGCGCGCGCCAAAGGACATGAATTCGACCTGCTCCCCAAGCCCATTCACCCTGCCCAGCTCCTCAAAACACTGTCCAGATTGAAGTAGTACGTTAACGCTGGAGTTTCATTATGGCAGTCAAACCGATACCCGAGAAATACCACACCGTGACGCCTTATCTCACCGTCCACGGAGTAGCCAAGCTGCTGGAGTTTGTAAAACGCGCCTTCGACGCTACGGAGCTCGAACGCGTAAGCGGCCCCGGCGGGGCGATCAATCATGCGGAAGTCAGGATTGGCGACTCGGTCGTAATGATGGGAGAGGCAAGAGAGCCCCGCAAGCCGAAGCCCACCCTCCTTTATCTTTACGTCCAGGACGTCGACGCGACCTACAATCGCGCGCTTGAAGCGGGCGCCGCCTGCGTGGTGGAAGTCACCAATCAATTCTACGGCGACCGCAGCGGGGCGGTGCAGGATCCATGTGGAAATGAATGGTGGATTGCGACCCACGTTGAGGATGTCTCAAAGGAAGAGATGGCGAGACGCGCAAAAGAGGCATATTCCAAACAGAAATAAGCGGCAACTCTGCCCCGCCACCCTCCCTGGGGTATTACGAAAGTAATCCCTGCCCTCCGGCAGCTCACAACGCAACTTCCCCCTATTGCTTCCTACCTGATGTCAGTAAATTCTATAAGCGTTGGTGGATGATGCAGGCCCTGTCCAATACAGAGCATTTCAGCAACACCCGGCTCCGGCTCGGCGATTATTTTGCGGACGTGCTGCCGGACCGCAAGGAACATAGCCTGGTGCACTGGACCGTGCAGAAGATCGCTTCTTGTGAGATTGTCTCTTCCGGCCAGGAGCGTACATTTGGCGAAGCGCTCAACGCGGCGCGGGCCAGCCTGCAACGCGCGCTCCGTGCGGCCGCCAGGGAATAATTCACCGGGTAATTCGCCGAATATTGTATGGCCCAGAATACGCGCGTACTCCTTCGGAATACAGGTGATCCATTTAATGGGCGCCGGAGGCGCCGTGGAACAGGAAGACCAGCTCAATAATAAGGATAAGCACTACCATCAGCTCGAGCACAAATCCACGCGCCTGATGGAATTGCTCGATCATGAAAGCATAGAGGTCTTCGGCGGTGCGCAGCTTCTCCTGCACCAGCACCTGATAATCGTTGACCCCAATCTTGGTTGCGGCAAATTTGTAAAGACGGGCGGAGAACATGTCTCCCACGAACTTGAGCGCGTTATTGGTCCGCTCCGTCAGCTCGGTTATATCCAACACGTCGGTTTTCAATCTGGCTGCGGCGGAGCGCATGCGCCATCCGCCGAAGAGCCCGCCTCGCGCTTGCAGCCCCCGATAGACCGCGCGCAACTCGCGGGTGAGCAACTCGTCGTAATGGCGAAACTGCAGCAACTGCGAGTTTGCGTACTCCAGCAGCCGGAGCGTAGCGTCGGCCCCGGACTCTGTATCGTAAAGAAAGGCCGCATTCCACCCGATCACTGCAAGGTCACTGGGATAATAAGAAATGCTGGCCTGTAGGACCTCCCGGCGCTCATCCTCCGATAACTGGCTGCTCTCGCCGCGCACAATCTGGGTGATCTTCGGCCCAACATCGCGCAACAGCTCTGCTGAATTGGACGCCGCGGAGGCATTCAACAGGTGGAAGATGTAATAATCCTCGTTCAGCCACTGGTCATAACACTTGACCATCGCCTTCTTCAGGCTTTGGACGCGCTCCCGGACGATGCGTTCCGTCAGCTCGTCGAAGACCGAGCTTGAGCTCCAGCTGGCTGCGAGTTTCTCCAGATGCTCCCAACCTCCGCTGAAGGAAAGGCGCAGCACAACGCTGATGACGCCATAATCGTAGTAGTGCAAGGCGGCATCGAATTTCTCTCCGCTTTCCAAAGTCACCGGCCCGAGGGATTCAATCACCGGCGGCCGCTCGAATTTTACATAGTCCGGAGCGGTATCTTTGAAGGCCGGCGTCACCAGCCGCCCGGCAATGAGGGCGCGCACCGCATCCAGCCTGATCTCATCGCTGACGTCATACAGCGCCAGAGCGAAGACGAAACCGTTAAATACCTCTCGTTCGCTGGATGAGGAAAGCTTGGTTTCTATGTTGGGCAATGGTTAGGCCTCGCAGAAAGTGTACCTGCACCTCAACATTGTGCGCTTTCATCCCAACCGGTTGCGCAAAAATAAAAAAGGAAGCTGGTTTGCTCCTCGTTGCGCAACTGAAGGCAGAGCGGATTCTTAAGGCGTCATCCATGATAAGAAGTGCGCCTGTGCCAGGGCCAGCAGCCCGAGCAGCGCCGCAAGAAGAATGCTGTGCCAGAAGGTGCTGTGCAATACTTTGCCCTCCTGGCCGATCAGCCCCACGGTGGTAACCCCGACCGCGATATTTTGCGGCGAGATCATTTTGCCGAAGACCGCGCCTGAAGAATTGGTGGCGGCCAGCAGCACCGGATTGAGGTGAAGCTGATGCGCTGCCGCAACCTGAAGGCTGCCGAACAGCAGGTTGCTGGCGGTATCGCTGCCGCTGAGGAAGCACGCCGTCCAACCCAGGAAGCTGCTTGCCAATGGAAAGGCAGCGCCCAGCCGGGCAGCAGCAGCCCCCAGGGTGTAGGCCATCCCGGAATAATTGTAGAGGTAAGCTAGCGAGACGATGATGATGACGGTAATGCCGGGAAGCCACGCTTGGCGCACCGTCTTCACTCCAGACTTCACCAGGCTTCGGGGCGAGAGGCGAAAGCAGATGGCGGTGAGCGCCGTAGCGGCGAGAATTGCAGTCCCTACCGCCAACGGCTGAAAAGAATAGAGCGCCGCGTAAGGCCTCTGATAAAGCGTAATCAGGACGCCTTTATGAAGGCTGGGAATCTGGACCGTGATTTGGCCCTTTTGGAAGAGCTTGAAAAAAGACCAAAGCACCATCACCACAGAAAGCAAGACCCATGGCAGCCACGCCGCGAAGGCTGTGCCGCCCGATAACCGGTCGCGCTCACCAGCGGACAAATCGACAGGCCTGGAAGAGCCGCCGATTGCTGCAGCTTCGCGTGCACCACGTGGAGTCCAGACGTGAAGCAGCGCGACCAATGCCGCGATCGACGCCAGCGAGGCAATAATGTCGGTCGCATACGGTCCCCAGACGTTCGAGACCAGGAATTGGGCCGCAGCAAAGCTGCCGCCCGCAACCAGCGCCGCCGGCCACGTCCGCCGCAATCCCTTGCTTCCCTCGACCGCGCACACAAGATATGCCGGCAGGATAAAAGACATAAAAGGAAGCTGTCTTCCCACCATCGACGACAATTTCGAGATGTCCAGCCCTGTCACCCCGGCCAGAGCAACGATGGGAAGGCCCACGCCTCCGAATGCCACGGGAGCGGTGTTGGCAATCAGGGAGATAAGTACGGCGCGGCGCGGATTAAAACCTAGCCCAACCAGCAGAAAGGCGCTGACGGCGACCGGCGCACCGAAGCCCGCGCTGCCTTCGAGTAGCGCCCCAAAACAGAAGGCGACCAGAATCGCCTGGATACATGCGTCCCCGGAGGCGTGTTGCTCCATCCAGCGGCGCAGCAGCTCAAATTTTCCGGTTTCAACCGTAAGGTTGTAAAGCCACAGCCCATTGAAGACGATCCACAGGACGGTACACAGGGCATAAATAAGCCCATAGATCGAGCTCCAAAACGCCAGCTTCCATGGCATATGCCAGACCAGCACCGCCAGCGCGGCCGCAGTCATGAATCCGCAAGCTGAAGCGAACAGGCCTCCCTTGCGCAGCGCTCCCATCAATAGGAGCAAAAGGATCAGGGGAATCGCAGCCACCAGCGCCGAGAGCATGATGGAATGGAGAGGATCAATCGGTTGCGGCCAGATAGAGGCAAACGCCAGGCTCATTGCGGGTCCTTGGGTAACGAGAGTGAAGGGCCTGATTTTGGGACCGACAGGTCCCCGCGAATTATAGCTTTATTCGACTGGACTGCAAGCTGCGCCGCGCCAGCTTGGATTGACTCGGCGTTCTTTGTGTTGATTCCTGAAAAGACTTCTTCCTGTTCCCTTAATAAAGGAGGAGGGATAGGAGAGAGGGCCTGCCCGCCTGTCTGGAGAGGCCCCCTTCTTACAACGAAGCTACACCCCGTCCCGCGGCTTCTCTTTCCGGACGAAGATGGAATCCTGTGTCGGCTCCGCCTCGCACTCAATCGCCAGCGTGGTGACCGGATGGTCGGGCGCCTGCTCCGGCAGTCCGGTAAAATCCACTCGAAAACGGTCTTGCTTGAAATCGACCTTGCGATTGCCGGCGAGCAGCCTCGCGGACTTCACCTGGGTCATCAGGCCGCTCAACGCCACAGTGCTTCCCGGCCAGAAGTGCACGTGCATGTACAGCGTGTTTCCCTTGCGCGTGAAGCTTGCATAGTTGGAGCGGCGCACCTGGCACAGGTCGGACTCGAAGATGCTCTCGCCGTTCCTGGCCAGCCACTGCCCCACTTCGCTCAGCACCCGCACCGAATCTTCCGGAATCGAGCCGTCCGGTTTTGGCCCGATATTCAGCAGATAATTGCCGCCATCCCGTACGCAGGAAATCAGGTTGCGAATCACCGTGGCAGGACTTTTCCAATCGTTGTCCGCGCGCTGGTATCCCCAGCTATCGTTCAACGTCATGCAGGATTCCCAGGCGCGTCCGCCGGTCTCGGCGGTGATCTTCTGCTCCGGAGTGGAGAAATCTCCATGCAGCTTGTTGCGATTGTTCACGATAATGTCCGGCTGCAACTGGAAGACCATCTGGTTCATGCGCTCCGATTCCCAACCCGCGGCGTCCAATGGCCATGCGACGTCATACCACAACACGTCGATCTTGCCGTAATTGGTCAGCAAATCGCGGATCAACCCGTGGGTATAGGCAACAAAGCGTTTGCGCGCCTCTTCATCGGTGGCGCAGCGGGCGCCGTCGGGATGGTGCCAGTCCATGAGCGAGTAGTAGAAGCCCACGCGCAGTCCCTCGGCGCGCGCAGCCTCGACATATTCCCGCACCAGGTCGCGGCCCGGCCCCTGTTTGGGAGCGCAGTAATCGGTCAGCTTGGTATTGAAGTTGCAAAAACCCTCGTGGTGCTTCGTGGTCATCACCATGTACTTCTGTCCGGCTTGCTTCGCCAGCCGTGCCCAATCGCGCGCTGCATTTGGCTTGGGCCGGAACTGTTTCGCCAGCGGCGCATACTCGATTACCGGGATGCCCTCGTTCTCCATCACCCACTCGTGCCTGCCCAGCACGCTATACAGTCCCCAATGGACGAACATGCCGAACTTGGCTTCGTGCCACCACTTCATCCGCCGTTCCCGGTCCGCATCTCCGGGCTGGGGCTGTGAAGCATTGTTTTCGCCTCCCTGCGGCGCTGGCGCATTGCCTGCGCCTGGCTGCTGCGTCGGAGTTGTTTGCAAGCCTGCGGCCGCAATGGGCAAAGCGGATGCCGTAAGCAAAGATGCCCCTGCGCCCTTCAACCAGCTACGCCGTGTGATTCGACTCTCACTCATAAATTCAGTTCTCCCTTTTCTTGCGAGCTGCGGACCGCCAGCTCTCGAAATCGAATTCAATTCGAACTGCTACTGCTCGAGTTTGAAGATTCTCTCCATCCCCAGCCATTTCTCTCCTGGCTTGGCCTGGGGCAAAGGCTGCTGGAACTTCCACATCAATGTCTCCCATTGCTGTACTTTCGGGTTCGCCATGTCCGCTCTCGCCTTCGCCTCCGCAGAAAAGCGCTCGTTCACTTCCATGATCATGAACATGCGCGTGCCCAGCAGATAAATTTCCAGGTCTTCGATGCCGGCATCTTTCAAGCTTTGCGTAATCTCCGGCCAGATCTTCTCGTGATGGCGCTTGTATTCGGCGATCAGCGCGGGGTCGTCCTTGAGATCGAGCGTGAAACAGTATCTTCGCTTTTTGTCTTTGCCTTCCAAAGGCGATCTCCTCGCTTCGTCCATTTACTTTGCCGGAACCAGGGTAGCGTCCCTGCGTGGCGCCGCATGAATTCCCATTTCAGGCTTGTAGCCCCGCATCGCGAAGTAAAGCACGTACACGTAACAGACCAGCGGGACAATGAAGGCCTTCTGGATATTGCTGGCATCGGAGATGTAGCCCATGACTGCCGGGCAAATCGCGCCTCCGATAATCGCCATTACCAGGAATGAAGATGCCAGCTTGGTGTATGCCCCCAGGTTTTTCAGGCTCAACGCAAAGATCGTCGGGAACATGATGGAGTGAAAGAACCCGATCAGCACGATGGCCCAAACCGGAGCTGCGCCCGTGGCCGCGATTGCAACCACGACGCAGGCCAGCGCTCCTCCGGCAAAAAGCGCGAGCAAGCGCGGCGCGGGAACGACTTTCATAATCGCCGATCCGGTAAATCGTCCAATCATGAAACCCAGCAGATGCAGCTTCAGATAGTTGGCGGCGGCCCTCTCCGCCGTGCCCGGCATCGCATGTTGCGCAAACCGAATCACAAAACTCGCGACTCCCACCTGGGCGCTCACATAAAAAAACTGGGCGAGGACCCCTCTTACCAGGTGCTTGTGGGCCAACAGTCCCGGGATTCCCAGTTGCTCCACCTCTTGCTCGCTCTCGCCTCCGGTCTCCCTGATTTCCGGCAAGTGGGCCAGGTAGATAAGCACCGCCATCACCACGAAGATCCCGGTGATCACCAGGTATGGAACTTTCGTGGTATTCGCTTCGGCGATTTGATATGCCTGTAATTGCCCGGGAGACATCGCCTGAAACTCGGCGGGGGAATAATGGATCCCGGAAAGAATGAATGCGGCGCCGATCACGGGGGTAAGCACCGCGCCGACGGAATTGAACGATTGCGCGAAGTTGAGGCGGCGCTCCGAGCTCTCGGCAGGCCCGAGCACCGTGACGTAAGGGTTGGCCGCGACTTCGAGGAAGCCCTGGCCGCACGCCATGACAAAAAGGGCAAAGAGAAAGAATCCATACACCCGCACCGATGCTGCCGGAAAAAACAAGAAGGCGCCGGTTGCGCAGGTCAGCAATCCGATCAGGATGCCGTTCTTGTAGCCGACCCGCTCCATCAGCCAGCCTGCCGGCAGTGCGGAGAGAAAATACCCGCCAAAAAAGGCGGTCTGGATAAGAGAAGATTTGAAGTCGGTAAGGTGGAAGGCGGCCTTCAAATGCGGGATCAGGATGTCATTCAGATTGACCCCAAGCGCCCAAAGGAAAAACAGGCTGGTGACCAGCACGAATGGCACAAGATACCGTCGTTCCGTAAGAGGCACAGATTTCCCGCTCATAGTTCCGCGTTCGCCTTTCTCGCGCCTGCGCTCAACGCATACCGCCGTCCCAGATTTCGGCTCAATGTGTTCCAGCCCGCATGAACCAGGCACGCCGCCGTGGGCACAATCTTACCAGCAGTCCTCGCCATCGGTTTAAAAGACGAATCTCACCCCAAACTGCATCTCTCTGGGCGAGCCGACGATCGACGAAACTATGCCCGCGCCTTTGTTCCCGATCGTGGTCCCATTACTCGATCCGCTGCTGCCGGGAGCGGCCAGGTTCTGGATATTGAAAATGTTGAAGGCCTGAAATTGAAACTGCAACTCCCGGGTTTCACCCATAGGCACATTCTTGAACATGGAAAAATCCATGTTCACCACATGGGAGCTTCGGAGCTGGTTGCGTCCAAAGTTTCCGAAGGAGCCTACCGGAATGGAAAAGGCGCTGGGGTTGAACCACTGTGCCGCGGTCTGTTTGGCCGGAATCGGATTGCCAATGAGGTTTGGCCGGCTATACCCGCTCACGGTGCCCACCGCGCCGGAGCCGGATATATTGGCCGGATCTCCACTGACATTGAGGTTAAAGGGCTGGCCCGATCTCGCCTGGAAGATGTAGTTCGCCTGCCAGTTGCCCAGCAGCCAGGATGCCGGACCGCTCTGCAGCCAGCGCTTTCCCTTCCCCGCCGGCAGCTCCCAGACCGTGTACCAGGAGAAGAAGTGCGGGACATCATATCCGGAGACGCTGTAGTTAGATCGCGGATCGAAGAAGTTCTGCACCGAGGACCCACCCTGCCCGGCGCCGTTCTCCACCCCGAAATAGCCGCTGCTGTCGTCGAGGGACTTGGACCAGGTATAAGAAACCAGCGTCATCAGTCCTTTGGTAAAGTGGCGCTGAAACTTCGTTTCCAGCGCATTGTAGTTTCCGTACGCCAGCGGCATGGTATAGTGCAGCCCCGGCGTCATCCACGGTATGGCGCGGGTGGCGTCCACCGCCGCCGAGTTGGACGAAGATGGATGTGGAGCGGCGTTGGCGTTACCCGTGTAGGCCATGCGTCCATTCCTGCTGCCTACGTAAGCGATCGCGAACATGGAATTCGAGTGGATTTGCTGTTCGATCTCCAGGTTCCATTGCTCCGACCATCCATCCTTGAAGTTCGGAGCGTCGAAGTAACTCGATTGCAGGCTGTTCCATGGACTTGCCGGCGGAGTCAAAGAGCCTTGCCCCACCACGCTGGCAATGGGTTGCAGTGGAGCGCCGGCGGTATTCGGGCTTCCCGAAAAGCCGCGCACCCATGGCCATTGCGCCGCCTCAATATCGTTCTGCACATACTGGCTGCGGGCGGGAAGCGCGTCCCAGAACATGCCAATGCCGCCGCGTATCACGGTGTTGGGATGGAGCTGCCATGCAAGCCCGAAGCGTGGTCCATAGTTATCGTTGATCGCTGGATCGTTAAAAGATTTCTTGCCGGTCAGAAGAATGTGGTTGCTGAAGGGAACGGTCGCCAAGCCCGCGCCCGGGAAGCACGGATTTTGCGGTGCCTGGTTGCAAGCCGGTATCGACGATGCCCCAATGAGCCAGTTCTGGTTGAAAAGATCGAGACTATTAAAGAGCCTCGGCCCAATCACCTGGGGCTGAGTCAAGAAATCCCAGCGCAGGCCCAGGTTCACCGTAAGCGTGGGCAGCGCCTTCCACTCATCTTCTCCATAGAGAGACCAGGTCGCCAGCTTGAAGTGTACCTCGCCGCTTGAGGGCAACTCTCCGGAAGAACTGGTAGGCAGGCCCAGCAGGGCGGTAGCCAGGGACAATCCGCCCGCGCCGCCTCCGGGATTTGGATAGCACGGAGAACTGCCTTGAGGACAACTGGTCATCGAGCCGCTAAAACCAAATGACTGGAAGGTGTTGATCTGCTGGCGGGCAACGTAAATGTACTGCCCGCCCATTCGGAAGTTGTGGTTGCCCTTGAGCCAGTTCAGGTTGCCGGTCGCGCTCCAGTCCGGATTCCTGCGGATGGAATCGCCCCGGTTGCCAATCTCGTTCGTAAGCCAGGGGCTGCTGAGAGTAGCGACCATTCCATCAAACTGGTCAACGTTCAGGCCAAGCTGCTTCATCGTGCTGGTGCCGACGGAGCTTTGCGCCTGGTTGAATACATAGGGCTTGAGCAGCGCCCCGGCACTCACATCGAGAATAAGATTTGGACTGAAGGCATGCACCCAGCCTCCGCCAAAGTCGTTGGCATGATAATTCGAGGGCTGCGACTCATACGTGCCCACTACCCGGTCGAGATGATGGACATACATCTGCGTGAAGCGGAAGAAAACATTGTCCGCATCGCGGAAGCGGTGATCGATTCGCGCCGTCCAGGTGTTGTCGTTGTCGATAGTAGGCCGGGTCTCGACATAATTCTGGCCGGCTGTCCCGGAGAAATTCGGGGGCGCAAGGTAGGCCTTGAGAAATCCCTGCATTGCAGGACTGATAAGCGATGCTGGAAGCTTATTGCAGGGCGTGCCAGTGGTCTGGGACTGAAGGCCCGAGGAGTTCGTCGGCAAGGGATTCCCGGAGGAATCGCAGCGGAAGGGGTCCCGGACATAGCTGCCGGGCTTTGTGCCGGCGCGCGTAGAGTACGGATTATAGATCTGGTTGGGGGAAGCGGATTGCGTGAAGTCGCCGCTCAACTCCAATTGCGTGGGGACCAGGGCAAAGTTCTGTGTCGGCTTCGAGTAGCGCCAGCCTTCGTAGCCGGCATAAAAGAAAGTTTTATCCTTGATAATGGGACCACCGACCGCGCCTCCAAACTCATTCTGGTGAAACGCGGCTGGACCGGTAGACCGAGCATCTTTAAAGGGATCGCGGGCGTCGAAAAAGTTATTGCGCAGGAACTCCCATGCCGATCCGTGGAAATAATCGGTACCGGACTTCGATACTACATTGACGATGCCGCCGGTCACGCCGCCGTACTCGGCTTTGTCGTTGTGGGACTGGACCTTGAATTCCTGCATGGCATCGATAATCGGCAGCACGCCGTAAACCGGTCCCCGCAAATCGGTGTTGATGATTCCATCGAGGAAGTAGAGAGTGGAGCGGTTCTGCTGGCCATGCAGCGACGGCTTCGAAAAATCCGAACCGGGAATACCGGAGATGCCCGCGTCCAGCACACCTACTCCCGAGCCTTGCGCCGTAGAAACCGGGGTGGCCCCCGGAGTGAGGGTCAGCAGTTGTGTGAAGTTCCTGCCATTCAATGGAAGATCGTTGACCGCCTTCTCCGGAATCACCGTGCCCAATTCGGAAGAGGAGGCTTGCAGCAACGGGCTCTGGGCCGACACTTCCACCGTCTCCGAAGCGGAGCCTACGCCCAGCGAGACCGGCTGGGTGATCGCCTGATTCACTCCCAGCTCGAACGCCGGCACTTCTACCTTTTTGAAACCCTGCTTCTCCACTGCCAGCGCGTATTTTCCCGGCTGCAGGTTAATGAACAGGAAATGCCCACTGGCGTTGGTAGACGCCTTATCGGAGATGTTTGTGCCCTGGTTCGTGATGGTCACGGTTGCGTCCGGAACGAATGCGCCGGACTGGTCAGTCACGGTACCGTTCACTTCGCCGGTGGCGGCTTGGCCAATCGCCAGCGAGGTCGAAAGGAGCAGCATAAAAACCAGTAATGCGAATATTTTCAAGTTGCGCATACGGCATTACCCCAAATATAAAAACCAATCGCGCTCGACAGGAGACTGGGTCCATCGGCGAGGACCGGCGCATATGCGCCGATTTGGCAAGTTATAACAATCCATTCATGAATTCAATCATAAAAATTAATGTTTCAAGTAATGAAATATTTCAAGATTTGAAATGCTGCCTTTCAGTGCTATTGTTGTCACTGAAAAATCCGGCATGGCATTTCAGTGACCGGACAAGCTGGACGGCAGCGAGAAAGGAGCTTCCGTGATTCGCGCTCGGGAATCTAAATCTTCGCCGGTCGGCGTAGTGGGCAAGGTGCTGCGCATCTTTGACGCTCTGCACGGCTCTTCTTCAGGCCTGCCTCTCAAAGAGATCGCCCGCCACACCCAAATCAACAAGAGCACGGCTTACCGATTCCTGGCGCATCTGGAGAGCGAAGGCTATGTCTTCCGCGATGGCGTTGGCTGCTACAGCATCGGATTAAAGCTTATGCGCTTTGGTTCCGCGAATACGTATCACGCCGTCCTGCGCAACATTGGCCGTCCCACTCTTCAGGACCTCGCGCAAAGCACCAACGAGACTGTGAATCTGGCTGTCCTCGATGGCCGCGAGGTGCTTTATCTGGACGTAATTGAAAGCTCCCACACCTTTCGGCTGGCATCCCAGATTGGAATGCGGAGACCTTTGCATTGCACCGCGCTGGGAAAGGCGATCCTCGCCTACATGAGCGAAGAAGAACGGCATAAGCTGCTCTCTTCCCTGATGCTGGCGCGCTTTACTCCCAACACCCTTACCCAACTTTTGCGGCTCAACAAGGACCTGGCAAAAACCCATCAGCGCGGTTACTCGCTGGATGACGAAGAGGCTTACCTTGGCTCCCGCTGCCTGGGCGCCCCGATCTTCAACGAGGCCGGCAAGGTGGTTGCCGCGGTCAGTGTTTCCGGCCCGACCACGCGAGTGACCCGCACACACCTTCCAGTGTTTGCCTCGCATTTGAAGCAAGCTGCAAACGCAATCTCGACCCAACTGGGCCATTCGGAACGCAAAGAGAGGTCTCCTCGAAGGGCATAAATTCAATCATGGATCGAAGGCAATTCCTCTATTTCTCCAGCAGCGCCCTTGCCGCATCGGCGCTCAAATTTTCCGCGCGCAACAACAAGGGCCTTTCCGGACGCGTTCGCAGCAGTCACGGCCATGTTATTGCCGTCGATCCATCAGCCCCGGGATTGGGCGATCTCAAATTGCTCTCCCCATGGCATGGCGACTTCTGCCAGCCCAAGCTGGTCAATTGCGGCAAGCATTCTGTGCGTATCCGGGAAGTCGTCCTCTTTTCCCTGCGCCACGACCTGCCCGGCAGCGCCCGGCTTTATGGAGAAAGCTTTCAGATGCTCTCCCAAACCGGAGGCACATTGGAACAGCCTCTCGACCTGGGATACTCGGAGGCGCATCATTACAGGCTTCCCCAGCCTGCCGACGTGACCGCCGCGCTCTCCGGCCTGGTCACGCTTTCGCCGCCCGGCCGCGACCACCTGCTTCTGGCATTCACCTCCTGCAAAAAATTTATCGGCAGGTTCTATGTGCGTCCTGGCTCGATCGATGCCGTCATCGACGCCGAAGGATTGGAACTCGCGCCGGGCGAGAGCTGGGAGTTGGAAGAAATCATGGTTGCCGAGGGGCCGCGCCGTCCGCAGCTCCTGCTTATGCTGGCCAACCGCATCTCGTCCCATCATCCGCGACCTCTTTTTCGTCCTATTCCCACCGGATGGTGCTCGTGGTACTGCTTTGGCCCGCGCGTCACCGCACAGAATGTCCTGAATAATCTTGATGCCATCTCTAAAAATATCCCTGTCTTGAAATACATCCAGATCGACGATGGATACCAGCGCGCTATGGGCGACTGGCTGGAGACCGGCCAGGCTTTCGGCGGCGATATCGTTACCATCCTGAAAGAAATCAGGAAGCGCGGCTTTGAGCCCGCCATCTGGGTCGCGCCCTTCATCGCCGAAGAGAGCTCGCACATCTTCCAGCAGCATCCTGACTGGTTCATCCGCGGGGCCGATGGCAAGCCGCTCCCCTCCAATCAGGTCACCTTCGGCGGCTGGAGACACGGGCCGTGGTATGCCCTCGATGGCACTCACCCCGAGGTACAAAAACATTTCGAGGAGGTCTTCGGCGTGATGCGCCATGACTGGGGCTGCACCTACTTCAAGCTCGACGCAAACTTCTGGGGCGCGATGCACGGAGGCGCATTTCACGATCCTAAAGCCACCCGCATCGAAGCCTACCGGCGCGGCATGGAAGCGATTCGCCGCGGCGCGGGCGAAAGCTACCTCCTGGGCTGCAACCATCCTATCTGGCCTTCGTTCGGTTTGATCGATGGCTCGCGCAGCTCCGGTGACATCAAGCGGCAGTGGAGCGTCTTCGCTCGCGACGCGCGCCAGACTTTTAATCGCAACTGGCAGAATGGGCATCTTTGGTGGAACGATCCCGATGCCGTCCTCCTGACCGGAGAGCTTCCAGAGGATGAGTTCCAATTCCACGCGACCGCGATCTATGCCAGCGGCGGCGCGGTGCTTTCCGGCGACGATCTCACCAAAATCTCCGCTCCACGCCTGGCAATGCTGCGCAAGCTGCTGCCTCCTACCGGAGTGGCCGCCGAATTTCAGGATGAACGTCTGCAGGTTGGAGTAACAAAAGTTGCCAACGGTGTGATGGTCAGCTTCTTCAATTGGGAGGACAAGCCGCAGACGCTGTCATTCCCCCTGCCGAAACGCGCGCACATTTCCGATTATTGGACGGGCGAGGAGATGGGAGAGCATGAAGGGATATTCGTCATCAAGGACATGGCGCCCCATTCGGCGCGCCTGCTCCTGCTGGAATAACGGCAACGTAAAACACAGAGGAGAGGGTCTGGATTTTTTTCAAGATCCTCCCCTCTGCAACTATTTCCCCGAAAAAATTATTTCGCGATTCGCAACAACACCACTCCGTGTCCGGGGACTCGAGCCTGGTATTCGCTCAACTGTCCCAGGTCTTTGGCTTGCCATACGTCGCGGACCCGCGCTGGACGGTCAAAGCCAAGCTGCCGGAAATCGACATGCATGTCCATGGGGCCAGGATGGCGATTGAAGAGTCCGACGGCCTTGGAGCCGTCCGCCAGCGTGCGCGCCCATATCTCCGTTGGCCCCTCCGCGCTGACGCGATCACCCTGCTTGCCGGCCGGATCCTGATCGATAGCAATCACCTCGCGGTTGGTCAGCATCGCCAGCGTCTCCGGCGTCATGTGGGCAAGGTCGTTGCCGGCCAGCAGCGGCGCCGCCAGCAGCGCCCACAGCGCCATGTGGGTGCGGTACTCATCCGGCTTCATTCCGCCATTGCCTACCTCAAGCATGTCAGGATCGTTCCAGTGTCCCGGCCCGGCAAATTTCGCGAGACCGGCCTGGCCGAACCCAATCTCCGCCATGCGCGCATACTTGTCCGAGATGTCCCCGGTTGTGCGCCACAGGTTTCCGCCCACCGAGGCGCCCCAGCTCCACACCGCGTCGTCGCCATACTGGCAAAGGCTGAAGACCATAGGACGTCCGGTCTTGAGCAGCGCGTTGTGCATTTTGGTGTAAGCGTCGAGCATCAGCTGGTGCGCGGCCTCGGGCGATCCTGCCTGCTTCATGATGTCGCGAAAGCTGCACAGGTCGTATTTCAGATAATCGATTCCCCACTGCGCGTAGCTCTGGGCATCCTGCTCTTCATGTCCATAGCTGGCTTCATACTTCGCGCACGTCTTGGGGCCGGGTGAGGAGTATATGCCCAGCTTCAGCCCTTTGCTGTGCACATAATCGGCAAGCGCCTTCATGTCTGGGAACTTGCTGTTGGTGTGGATCACGCCCTGCGCATCGCGCTCTCCCTCCCAGGTATCGTCGATATTGATGTAGACGTAGCCTGCCTCCCGCATCCCATTGCTGGCCATGGCGTCGGCTTGCGCGCGGACGGTGGCATCGTCGATCTTGCCGGCAAAATGGTTCCAGCTATTCCAGCCCATGGGCGGGGTCGCGGCAATCGTCTGCGCCGGCGCCTGCGCGAGCGCGGAAGAGGCTGCCACGAACAATAAAACCAGCAACACACAAATACGGATCTGCATAAGTTTCATGATTTAGCTCCAGGAGTCACCCACAAAAGGGGCTGACGAATAGGGTAATTGCGAATAATCTCTTCGACCGTCGGGTCGGGGTTGAGGGTGCGCCATAATTCAATGTACTCCGGCCGGGAGAGCGCCAGTCCGCCGAAGAGCAGGCTGGGCTGTCGCACCGGCAGGTCATTGAAGTATTCCACGTCCGGCGGATACGGCCACGAGGTTTTGTTGGCGATAAACGGGAACATGAATGCGATGGCCTTGCCGAAGCCGCGACCGTCTGCCAGTTCATAAGTAAACAAATTATCTTCGGCGCTTGAAAGCGCCTGGCATATCCCTGACATGACATCCAGATTGAACAAGCAGTAGCTGTACGGCTTGGTGCGTCGCAACTCAAGCGGGAAACTGCCGTTCTGGGCAATCTGGCCGGGCACGAGCACGCTTTTAAATCGCGAGCGGCAATAGGAGGCAAGCTCATGGTTGCCGGTATAGCTCGCGAAGGCAGCCGCCTGCAAGACCCAGCAGGTCCCATGATTGTTCTTGGCATCGCGCTCCTCCTGGCCGTTCTTTGAAGTGGTCATCCAGGTCAGATAATCGGCAAACCATTGCTTCAACCCTTGCTGCTCGCCATCGGAGAGGGTCTTCGATTCGGTGAGGAACGGGATGGCCCGCGCCACCTCCACCAGATGCAGGGTATCGATTACGCCGGTGCCGCGTCCGGTGGTGCGTCCCTTGATCGCCTGCGCGTATTGCAGGTTGGGATTCATGCGCGTGGCGGGATCGAGGAACCACGCGCGCAGGTGCCTGGCGGCTTGCGCGGCATACTGCTTTTGATGGGTGAGCACCCAAGCGGCGGTCAATGCGGGCATCCGCACACTGAGGCGAATCAATGCGTGACGATGGGCGGTAAAGTTCTCCGGATTGGACATGCCATCGCGCTGGATGTAAGGGCCGTTGGGATTCTTCGGATCCGGCCACCAGTAGTCACCCTCGGAGAAGTAGTCGTGCTTCCCTCCAGCGCTGCGCGGGCTGGAAGCGGCGGTGATCGTGACCGGTTGCTCGTGGAGATAACGATTAGCAGCGGTGAGAATGCGTTGCCGGTCGATGGATGCCACATCGACCATCCCCGCGCGTTTTTTATGAGGGTCCTGCGCAAAAACGGAGCGCGCGCCGGCCAGCGCTGCAATCGAAAGTCCCGACCGGAAGCAAAACTCTCTCCGCGAAATCTCCGCCATATCCTCAGCCGCGCCTTTGGCAGTTTCCAATCTGAAGCCACGCTCCAATCGGCTTTCAGATTTCCGCAGGCGATTACAAATGTCTTATTGAAATTTGTCAAATCGCTCTGCCTTCGCAGAGCTCTCGCAAGAACGGACCGCTTAAAATTTCAATGTTTGTGGAAGCTCTCAACCGGCAGGCCGGCATCGATCCAGCCCTGCTTGCCCTCCGCGTAGTCTCTGACATTGCTGTAACCCATTGCCGCCAATTCCCGGGCGGCATTTTCTGAGGCATGTCAAGTCAGGTTGGCGCAGTAAACAACGATATCCGCTTGTTTGTCCGGCAACAGCTTAGGAGCGATTGACTTTACCTGGTCCGGAGGAAGGTTGATCGCGCCCGGCAAGTGGGCGTGCTCGTAGGCGGCTGGTGGAAGCGTTTCTACCAGCTTAAAATTCTGCTTGCCATCGATTTTTGATTTGAGTTCAGTGCGGCTGATGGTTCGAAGTTCCATGTCTCTCTCCTCGCAAGTGGGATGCGGTATGATTCCTGCGGGATACATGCCGCACGCGCCCTCTTAATTATTTATTAAAATCACAGTTGCGCTCGGCCTGGACCAGGGACCCGGTGTATACCGCGATGCGCTGAAGCATACCAGATTCGCAAAAACAAAAATAAAAAGATGAAGATACTGGAAATAAGGGAGACTGTTGTTCCCATTCAATCGGAGATCCGCAACGCCTTCATCGATTTCAGCAAGATGACGGTAAGCGTCGTTGCCGTGATTACCGATGTGGTGCGCGACGGTGCAAGGGTGGTTGGATATGGATTTAATTCCAACGGCCGCTATGCGCCCGTCGGCCTGTTGCGCGATCGTTTTCTTCCCCGCTTGCGTGGAGCCGCTCCCGAATCTCTGCTGGACGACTCGAAAGAGAACTTTTCTCCCTCCCGCATCTGGGAGGTGCTGATGCGGAATGAGAAGCCCGGCGGGCACGGCGAACGCTCCGTCGCGGTCGGAGTGGTCGATATGGCCATCTGGGACACGGTGGCAAAGATCGCCGGCGCGCCTCTCTATCGCTTGCTGGCCCAGCGTTACAACAGCGGCAAGATCGACGAGCGCGTCTTTGTCTATGCCGCAGGTGGGTACTATTATCCCGGCAAGGACCATCGCGCATTACAGGATGAGATTCGCCGCTACCTCGACCAGGGCTATTCGGTGGTGAAGATCAAGATCGGCGGCGTGCCTCTTGCGGAGGACCTGCGGCGCGTCGATGCGGTTTTAAAGCTGCTCGAACGTCCTGACCAGCTTGCCGTGGACGCCAACGGACGCTTTGACCGTGCGGCGGCCCTCGAATATCTCCAGGCCTTCGAGCCTTACGGCCTGCGATGGTTCGAGGAGCCTTGCGATCCCCTCGATTACTCCCTGCAGGCTGATCTGTCAGGTTCCTACTCCCACCCGTTCGCCACCGGCGAAAACCTGTTTTCCATGCAGGACGCGCGCAATCTTGTGCGCCATGCCGGTCTCGACAAGGAAGAAGATGTTCTGCAATTCGACTGCGCCCTCAGCTATGGATTGGTCGAGTACCTTCGCATCCTGAAGATGCTGGAAGAGTATGGATGGTCACGGCGGCGCTGTATTCCCCACGGCGGTCATCAGATGTCCCTGAACATCGCCGCCGGCCTCGGACTCGGCGGCAACGAATCTTATCCCGAGGTCTTCAAGCCCTTCAACGGCTTCGCTGACGGGATCCAGGTCGAGAACAGCTTTGTTCGTTTGCCGGATATTCCCGGTATCGGCTTTGAAGCGAAGAATGAACTTTATGCTGTCATGCGCAAGCTGGCGCAATGAGCGGCCAGTTCAACTGGAAGACTGCCGCACCAGCTCGGTGATCGCCGATCCCACCTCCGAGGTTGAGCTGCGGCCCCCCAGGTCGGCAGTTCGCGGCCCCTGGTTCGCCAGAACAGCCTCAATCGCCGCTTCCACCGTGTTGGCCGCCTCTTTTTCTCCCAGATGGCGCAGCATCATCGCCCCCGACCAGATTTGGCCGATGGGATTGGCGAGCGCCTTGCCTGCAATGTCGGGAGCGGAGCCATGCACCGGCTCAAACATCGATGGGAACTGCTTCTCCGGATTCAGATTAGCGGAGGGCGCGATTCCGATGGAGCCCACCACGGCGGGGCCAAGGTCGGAGAGAATGTCGCCAAACAGGTTCGAACCCACCACCACATCGAACCAGTCAGGATGGCGTACGAAGTGGGCGCTCAGGATGTCGACGTGGAACTGTTCGCTACGCACCTCAGGATAATCGCGGGCCATGGCCTGGAACCGTTCATCCCAGAAAGGCATGGTATGAATAATGCCATTCGATTTGGTCGCCGACGTGACCCTGCGCTTTCGCTTGCGGGACAAATCGAAGGCATAACGCATTACCCGGTCACACCCCCGGCGGGTGAATACGCTCTGCTGGACGGCCATTTCTTCTTCCGTCCCGGTGTAGATGCGTCCGCCAATATCGGAGTATTCACCTTCGTTGTTCTCTCTCACAATGCAGAAGTCGATCTCTCCGGCGGAAAATCCTTTGAGCGGCCCTTCAATGCCCTTCAGCAGCTTCACCGGCCGTAAATTGACGTACTGGCGGAATGTGCGCCGGATCGGGATCAGCAGCCCCCACAAAGAAATATGGTCAGGCACGCCGGGAAATCCCACTGCGCCGAGGAAAATGGCGTCGAATGGGCGCAGTTGTTCCAGGCCGTCGGCGGGCATCATCCTTCCGGTGGCGGCATAGGTCTCGCAGCTCCAGTCGAAATGCGTGAACGACAAGGTAAAGCCATGCCTCCTGGCGGCGGCCTCCAGCACCCGTATCCCTTCAGGCACTACCTCTTTGCCAATGCCGTCGCCTGGAATTGTGGCAATTCTGTAAGTTCGCTTCATGTCCGCTGAGTCCTTTATCTTGTATGTATCGTAACCGCTCATGAGAAAACGCGGCAACGCGGGCGGCAATCCGTTCGCCGCCAGGACGGGGCTCGCCCTGCTGCCACATCCGGAGATCTTAAAAGCGGCACAATATGTAAACTTCTTGCATGCAGAGACTGAGGACCAAGATCATGTTTCCACCGCAGTGGCGAAATCGCATATGCTCCAGCGCGGCGATCTTTGCTGCGACTATTCTCGTTGCATCTTCGTCGCCGCTGCTTGCGGCCCCGGTTCAGGATATCCAGGCCGAGGTTGCGCAGCAGGCGTCCCAGGCCGGCGATGCCAATCAGCAAACTGCGCCGCCAGCCGCACCCGCCGTGCAGCTCTCGCTCGCGGACGCCATCAAGCGGGCACAGCTTCTGAATCCCGACCTGCGCAGCGCCTCAACCGACTCCGAGACTGCCGCTCAGGCCCACAACATCGCCCGGGCCGCCCTGCTCCCTTCGGTGACGTACAACAACCAGTATCTGTACACCGAGGGTAACGGAGTATACCCAAGCGGTCGGTTCATCGCCAACAACGCCGTCCACGAATACTTGAGTCTGGGAAATGCGCATCAAGTGGTTTCGCTCGCGCAGTTTGCCGAATACCGCCGAACAGCAGCGGCGGCGGCGCAGGCGCGGGCCAGGGCGGCGATTGCCTCCCGAGGCTTGGTGGCGACGATTGTGCAGAACTACTTTGGATACTTATCGGCGCAGCAGAAGGTCACGGCGGCGCAGCAGGCTGCAGGCGATGCCGACCGCTTCTTAAATTTGAGCCAGCAGCTGGAAAGCGGTGGAGAGGTCGCGCACTCCGACGTTATTAAAGCAAAAATGCAGGATAATGACCGCCGCAGGGCCCTGGCCGAAGCCACCTCGGCGCTGTTGAAGGCCAGGCTCGATCTGGCCATTCTGGTCTCGACCGACCTGAACCAGGATTTCGTCCTGACGGATGGCCTGGACACAGTTCCGCCGCTTCCGACGGAAGAGCAGGTGCAGGCGTTGGCGAAGAAGGGCAATCCCGATATCGCAGCCGCGCTGGCGGCGAGCCAGGCGGCCCAGTCCGAGCTGGCGGGGGCGCGCGCCGGCTTTTTGCCATCGTTGACGCTGGACTACTTCTACGGTATCGACGCCACCCATTTCGCCATCCATAATCCCGATCGCCTTCGCAATTTGGGGTATTCAGCCACCGCCACAGTGCTGATTCCGGTCTGGGACTGGGGGGCCACTCGCGGCAAAATCAAGCAAAGTGAATCGAAATTGAAGCTGGCTAAGGTACAGTTGAGTTTCGCCCAGCGCAAGCTGTTGAGCGATCTTGCCACTCGGTATGATGAGGCCAGGATCGCTCTCGCGGAGCTCGATTCGCTTCGTTCCAGTGTGCAACTTGGGGAGGAGAGCCTGCGTCTGACCGAACTGCGTTACCGCGCCGGCGATGCGACTGCGCTGGAGCTGGTGGATGCGGCGAACAGCCTTACCGCCGCCCGCACCGCCTATTCCGACGGGCAGGTGCGTTATCGGGTAGCGCTGGCGGAGCTGCAATCCCTGACTGGAACGCTTTAGGGTTCGTCAAATGAATATATGGGGATAAAAACGAAATTACGCCATAGCTCGCTGCTTGTGGCAGGGACGGCCCTGGCCTTGTTGCCGGTGGTGGGATGCCACAAGAGCGCAAAGGAGACGGAACCGGTCGTCACCGTGCAGGTTGAACCTGCAAAGAAAGGGGCGATCACGGAAATAGTCACAGCCGATGCCGTGATCTATCCCCTGGAGCAGGCCGCTTTAGCTCCAAAGTTGACCGCGCCGGTGAAGCGGTTCTACATCCAGCCTGGCTCTCATGTGCGCGCTGGCCAGCTTTTGGCGATCCTGGAAAACAAAGATCTCGCGGCGGCGGCAATGGATAATCAGGGCCAGTATGCCCAAGCCGAGGCCACTTATGAGACTGCGACCGCTTCTTCCATCCCGGAAGAGGTGCAGAAGGCGCAGCTTGATGCGCGCAGCTCCAAGGAGGCATTGGACGCGCAGCAGAAGCTCTATGACAGCAGAGAAGAACTCTTCAAGCAGGGCGCCCTTCCGCGCAAAGACCTGGACCAGGCGGCGGTGGCGCTGGTGCAGGCTAAGAGCCAATATGAGATCGCAGCGCGTCACCTGCAATCGGTGGTGAACACCAACCGCCAGCAGGAGGTCAAGGCGGCGAGCGGTCAACTTTCCTCCGCCAAAGGCAAGTACCTGAACGCGGAAGCGCAGCTGAGTTACTCGGAGATCCGCAGCCCGATTTCCGGTACGGTGACCCAGCGGAATTTGTACGTTGGCGAGGTGGCCCAAGCCGGGGCCCCATTCATCACCGTCGTAAACAACTCTCAGGTCGTGGCCCGCGCCCATGTGCCGCAAAATCAGGCGGTGCTGCTGAAAGTCGGGGACCCGGCCAGGATTACGGTTCCGGGGGTGGAGGAGGTGCAAGGCAAGGTGACCTTCGTGAATGCGGCGACCGATCCGAACAGCACGACCATCGAAGTTTGGGTGCAGGCGGCGAACCCGCGCGGAGCAATCAAACCGGGCCTGACGGGCAGCATCTCCATCGCGGCAAGGACTGTAAAAGACGCCGTGCTGATTCCCGCGAACGCGCTTCAGCCGGCGGCCGACGGTAGCTTCGCTGTGATGGTTGCAGGCAGCGACGATAAGGCCCACCAGAAAAAAGTTGCGGTAGGCATCCGCAATGGAAACGATGTCCAGATCAATGACGGTCTGAAGGAAGGCGATCCAGTCATTGTCAGCGGCGGTTACGGTCTGGAAGACAACGCAGAGATCAAGATCGCCTCCGATAAGCAGGAAGCCGCCGGAGAGAGTGGAGCGGCGAGCGCCAAAAAGGGCGCGGATACGCCCAAGGGCAAGCAGCCAGACAAGGACTAGAGGACGAGCGGAGTGGATACAGCCATTCGAGAAGGCAACGCAGAAAAAAACAAAGAGGCCGCGGCTTCTTTCTGGTTTGCCAGGAACTCCAAATCGCTGATCTTTGTCATCATTACCCTGGCCGTGGTCGGGGCCTACCTCGCCTTTTCGATTCCCGTCGCGGTATTCCCCTCGACTGATTTTCCCCGCATAGTCATCGGCATCGATAACGGCGTGATGCCGATCGATCAGATGCTGGTAGTCATTACCCGGCCGGTCGAAGAGACGGTCAATGGCATTCCGGGTATTCAGAGCGTCCGTTCGATTACCAGCCGCGGCTCGGCGGAGGTTGACCTCTTCTTTGACTGGAACGTCGATATGTTCCAGACCCTGCAACTGGTGGACGCCGCGCTGGCCAAGGTACAGGCGAGCCTTCCGCCGACCGCGAAGATCGAGAGCCATCGCCTTACTTTTGCCAGCTTCCCTATCATCGGATACAGCTTGACCTCGGATACCCTTCCCGAGACCCAACTTTGGGAGATGGCTACTTATGACATTAAACCACGACTGAATAAGGTCAGCGGCGTGGCGACCGTGCTGGTGCAGGGGGGAGAGGAGCCAGAATTTCAAATCACCCCCGACCCTGCCAAGATGCTGGAAGCGGGCGTCACCGTTACCGATCTTTTAGATGCGGTGCGGCGGACGAACCTGGTCGATTCCCCCGGGCTTATCGAAAGCAATCACCAGCTCGTCCTCGGCCTGGTGAGCGGCCAGGTGCAGGATGCGTCGCAGTTGTCCCAGATTGTCGTCAAGAACACCGCCACCGGAATTCCCATCCGCATCGGAGATTTGGGATCGGTCGCGCCCAGCGTAAAACCCGTTTACACCGTCGTTACAGCGAATGGAAAACCGGGTGTGCTGTTGAGCATCAACCGCCAGCCGGACAGTAATACCGTGAAGGTAGCCGCCGATGTTCACGCTGCGGTCGAGCAACTTCGTAAAGAGCTGCCTCGCGCCGTGAAGCTGGAGCCTTATTACGACCAGTCGAACATCGTGAACGAGAGCATCAAGAGCGTTCGCGACGCTATCCTCATCGGGCTGGCCCTCGCCTCTATCGTGCTGGTCGTCTTTCTGCATGACTGGGGCAGCTCTGTCGTCGCCGGGCTGGTCATTCCGGTGACGCTGATGATTACCATGATCGTCCTCAAAGTTATGGGACAGAGCTTCAATCTGATGACCCTCGGAGGGCTGGCCGCCGCGGTAGGGCTGGTGATTGACGATGCCATCGTGGTAGTCGAGAACATCGTTCTTCACCGCGACGCGGGCCAGGGAAGATTTGAAGCGGTAAGAAGCGCGCTCAAAGAAATTACCGCCCCGCTGATCGGCTCGACTATCACTCCGATCGTGGTGTTTCTGCCGCTGATTTCAATCACCGGCGTCACCGGCTCGTTCTTTCGCGCGCTGGCCGTCACCATGTCGGTTTCGCTGCTATCGTCATTGGCGCTGGCGCTCACCTGGACCCCGACCCTCAGCCATTATTTCGTCCGCCGAAAATCCGGGGAAGGCGAAAATTCCGCTCCCGTGGACTCCAGCGAGGAGATGCAGCGCCTTATGGCTGCGGAAGAGGCATCCATGACCGGACTGTTTGGCCGGGTGATTCGGTTCTACGAGCGCTGGCTGCGGCGGGCCTTGGAACATCCGATGTGGCTGGTGGGATTCAGCGTCCTCCTGGTGATTATTTCTTACCTCAGTTACCGCGCCTTGGGAACGGGCCTGCTGCCGCACATGGATGAAGGTGGATTCATTATCGATTACATTACCCCTGCCGGCACTTCGCTCCAGGAGACGAACCGGATCGTCGGGCACATGGAAGAAATCGTGAAGTCCATCCCTGAAGTAGAGAGCATTTCCAGGCGTACCGGCCTGCAACTGGGTCTCGCCGCAGTCACTGAGGCCAACACCGGCGACATCTCGGTCAAGCTCAAGGCCAAGCGGAGCCGCAGCGGCGAAGAGGTCATCGACGATCTGCGCGCCAAGATCAAGCAAGCGGAGCCGGTGGTCGATGTTGAATTTCCGCAGTTGCTTCAGGACATGATTGGGGACCTGACCAGCGCCCCCGAACCTATTGTCGTCAAGCTCTTCGCTCAGGACCCTGAAGTGCTCCGCGACGCTGGCCCCAGGGTCGCCGATGCCATCGGCAAAATCGACGGCGTGACGGACATCTTGAACGGCATTGACAACACGATCAGCGGACCTGCAGTGCAGTTTGACATCAATTCCGCAGCGGCGGCGCGCGCCGGCTTCACGCCTGAGGAGGTCGCGGTTGATGCTGCCGCGGTCCTGGAAGGCGAGCCCGCTGCCACTCCCGTGATTGCCCACGATCGGGCGTACGTTGTCCGAGTGCGCTTCCCCGCGCAAAACCGGGCATCGCTGGACACCATGAGCAATACGCTTATCAACAGCTCCACCGGCAAGACCGCTACCCTAGGCTCCATTGCCAAGCTGACGCAAATTCCCGGCCAGATGGAGATACGGCGTGAAAATCTCCAACGCCTGGTCGAAGTTACCGCGCGGCTTGAAGGAACGGACCTGGGCACGGGCATGGCGAAGGTGAAAAAAGCGGTCGCCGACCTGCACCTGCCGTCCAGTATTCGCGTCGAGTACGGCGGCACCTATCAGGAGCAGCAGAAGTCGTTTCATGACCTGGTATTTGTATTCGTCCTGGCGCTGGTATTTGTCTTTGCCGTACTGCTGTTCGAATTCAGGACCTTCTCCGCGCCGGCGGCGATCCTGGCATCTGCCATTCTCTCTACCTCGGGGGTCTTCCTGGCGCTGCTGATCACCCACACCCAATTCAACGTCGCTTCCTTTATGGGACTGATCATGGTGGTGGGCATCGTCGCCAAGAACGGCATTCTGCTGCTCGATGCCGACCAGCGCTTTCGCAATTTAGGCATGAGCGCCGAGGAGGCAATGATCCAGGCAGGACGGCGAAGGCTGCGGCCGATTGTGATGACCGCGCTGGCCGCGATCGCGGGCATGTTCCCGCTGGCGCTGGCGCTCGGCGCGGGCTCGCAGATGCTTCAGCCGCTGGCCATCTCGGTCATTGGAGGCATCCTGATTTCGATGGCGCTCTCCCTGGTCCTTACCCCAGCCGTCCACTTCTACCTTACTCGGCAGCATTAACATGCGCTGCTTCCTATCAGGGCACGAGTTCCGTGATTGCGTAAACCACACGTGTCAGGGCACGAGTTCACTCGTGCCGTACGAAAGGAGTAGAGCCCAACGTGGAAGATTTTAATTTTATATTGCTTGCGAGGTTCTGAGATCGCTGCCCGCCAGCTCTTCCGAATACAGCGCGCGTATAAAGCCATCGAGCAAGCGGGTTGAATATGGGTCGCGGCCGTACTCGTTGAAGCGCAACGTGGTGGCCAGGGCTTCGCCCTCTTCAAGCTGCAGCGGGACCGCCAGGGCCATGTTCCTCGAAAGCCAACCATAAGTCACGCCGCAGAGAACGGACGAGAATTCCGCAGCCGGCACTCCATCGATCACGTAGTCCGGCGCGACCGCCGCCGACTCGAAGCCCAGGATTTTCCCTATGGCTAATTCGTTGAATGGAGCGCGGTCTGCGCGGACCCAGTTGTAGTTCGAGAACCATCGTCCATCCAACTCGCAGCCCGCCCGCGCCAGCACTCTGAGTTGACCGGATTCAGGCATGCTCTCGACGGAATCAAGCAGCAAAAGCGCCTTGCCGCCGCCGGCCAGATGTTTCTCTACAACCTGGTCATATCGTGAAGCGATGAGTATGGCATCGGCATCGTGCGCGACCACCTCATAGCCTGCATCTTTCAATTTTTGGTCGAGACCTTTGCTGGTCCCAAGTGGATCGTGCAGGCACAGCCTGCATTCCCTGACCGGCTTTGCCGCCGGAAAGATGAAGAGTTCGTATCTGTTTTCGGCAATCAGAGAACCCTGGCGCGTGCGCACCTCAATATGAAGGTCCTCCTTCCCGACAACCTCGATTTCAGGGGCCTTAAATGCGATTTTATTCAGGCGTTGCACGCTCCCGCTGGGGAGAGAATCGCGGATTTCGAACTGTCCGCTCGCCCCGGAGCCCGCTACCCAGCGTACGCGAGCGCCCTTCAGCTCCTGGCTGCTGTAATGCGAGATCAAGGTTTCCAGCTCAATCTCCTCGCCGGCGGTAAAGTTGTATTTAGGAAGATCGAACAGCACCAGGTCGGGCTGTTGTATTTTTGTCAGCTCTTGCGTGAATACCTTCGGATTGCGCCACATGTCCAGCAATCCATTTACCTCCCAGTGGATGTCCGTCATACCGGTGATCACGTATCCCTGGATCGCGCCGTGCTTACGCATGTTCTCGATCTCATGCTTGAGCGAGATGAATTGATGCCACTGCGTCTCTTCCGCCAGTGCATTGTAATCGGAGAAGAGCGACCCAAATTGATATTGCTGGAAGCGGTCCAGCACGCCCGCCGGACGGGTGACCTCGCGTCCGCCGAAATCCCGGTCGAACCACCAGGGCTGCTCATCCGGAAGTTTGGGCAGCCCCCAATTGCCAAATTCAGAGACGATGATCGGCTCAAGGCCGCTCCGCTCCGCGTCGCCATAAGGGCTGAAGGTCCATTCCGGATGGCTTGAGATTTTTTCCGTGAACGCTTCCCACTTCTTCACCTGGTCGGGCATGGAATAGTAATTATGGAAATCTTCAATATCGGTCTTCAAGTGGAAGTTGCCTTCGCAGGGGCTGTTGTCCACCACCAGACGGCCTAACGGGCGGACACATTCCTTGACCCAATTAAAGGTGTTTTTGAGCCAGGTGCGCTGGGTAGCGTCTTTAAGATCGATTCCCCATGACTCATTCATGATGGTCTGAAGCACGATGCAGGGATGGTTCCAATCCCGGGCGAGCATCTCTTCGAACATTCTGTGTCCGCGATCGGCCGCTTTAAGCGAGAAATGGTCGGCAGGATACCAGCAATCGCTCCAGGACGGCATCTCGCACCAGACCAGCATTCCGAGCTCATCGGCAACGGTCAGGTAGACGGGATGGCAAACCTTTAAATGGCAGCGAAGCACATTAATGCCCATGCGCTTGGCTTTGAGCATCATGTCGCGCACAAATTCTTCCGAGGCAGGAGTATGGATGGTTTCAGGATAAAAGTCCTGGTCCAGCGTCCCCACCATATAAAACGGCTTATCGTTCAAAAAGAACTGGCCATTCCGCGCCTCGAACTTGCGAAAGCCGAAGCGCACCCGTTTGCGATAGCTCACTGCGCCATTCAGCGCGACCTCAAGCGTATAAAGATTGGGATTATCGAGGTCCCACAGTCGTGGGGACTTTACATTTCCCTGAAAGGACTGCTCTGCGGCGATGATGGATGGGACTACATCTTCGAATACCCGCCGGCGGCTGCTGTCATAAACGCTGAACTGAATTGAGGTCTGGTCGCACAGTGCGGAATCCGTTAATCCCGAACCTACCAACTGGACGTTGACCCGGAAATCTCCGCCCACGTTCGGCGTCACATGGATATGTTCAATGTAAATCTTCGGGCAAAACTCTACCCGGACCCCTTGCCACAGGCCGGCATTCTGCAGATACCAGTTCTGCTTGCCATGCGGGATTTCGTTGTACATCATCTCCGGACAGAGCGCCTGGTTCAGCTGCTCGTCCATTGGGGGATCGATGACGCGTACCACCAGTTCATTCATTCCCGGCTTGGCGGACTGGGTCACATCCAGATTGAAAGGGGTGTACCCGCCTTCATGGGTACCGACAGATACTCCATTCACAAAGACTTCAGCAAAATAATCCACCGCGCCGAAGCGCACGATCGCATGGCGAGAGTCACTGAATTGCGGGACCTGGAACTGGGTCCGGTACCATGCGACCCCCATGTAGTCCCGCAGGTCTTCATACAAGGCATTCCAGGAAATACCGGCACGCGCGCGCCGCCATCCTTCGGCATGTTCAAGGTCCTTCAACTTGAAGCTCCCCGCAGGATCGGTTATGAGTTCCCATCCATGTAAGAGCTCGACCCGGGGCGCGTCATCGGCGTGAATAGAGGTGACAGCAGGTTCCATATATATTTATTTTGACTCGCCAACAATTGCAGAAGCCGCAAGAAAACACCTTAGAACCACCATCATTAATTCGTAGTCCTTATGTTGCCAGCATGCTTGAGGCTTGCATGGTTTTGGTGGAGGCTCCGGCTTTCCCCCGAATGGCGCAATTTGACCGATGTCGCACTTCGGCGTGCCCCCCTTTTGTTCTTCAGGGCGCATCTCACACAAAACTGACTTTGAGCAGCGCAGCCTGGCTGCAAAGGTTCAATCGAGCTAGAGGGCAATTCATACTTATAATGTGCTTTCATCAAACAATCTTCTCAGTGAATGAAAAAAAATCTTCTCCCCAGCTTTGGGGAGGCTTCGAATGCACCGTCAACCGTCTCGACGACAGTTTCATGGACCAACTGGAGCTTTCAGGACACGCTCAACGGCCCAGCGATCTGGATCTCCTGGCCGAAATTGGCTTCAAAGCGGTGCGCTACCCCGTCCTCTGGGAGCGTGTGGCTGCGAATGGAATCGAGAATATTGATTGGAGCTGGAGCGATCAGCGGCTTGCGAAGCTCCGGCAACTCGGCATCCGGCCGATTATAGGCTTGGTCCACCACGGGAGCGGGCCTCTGGTTACAAATCTGCTCGATCCCTCATTTCCTGGGCGGCTGGCAAAGTTCGCCCGAGCTGTGGCCGAACGATATCCCTGGGTAGACGCTTACACCCCCATCAACGAGCCTCTCACGACTGCGCGCTTCAGCTGCCTCTATGGCCATTGGTATCCTCATTTAAAAAACGATCGCAGCTTCCTGCAGGCGCTCTTCCACCAATGCCGCGCCATCGTGCTGGCAATGCGGGAGATCCGCCAGGTCAATTCGCAGGCCCAACTCATACAAACGGAGGACCTGGCCAAGGTCCATAGCACCCCTGAACTCGCATATCAGGCGGATTTTGAAAATGAGCGCCGCTGGCTGCCTTTCGACCTGCTGTGTGGGCATGTCGATTCTCATCATCCGCTTTGGGGATATTTCCATTCCGTTGGCGTAAAGCCCGCGGAACTCAGTTGGTTCCAGGCGAATCCTTGTCCTCCTGACATAATGGGCATGAACTACTACCTGACCGGCGAACGTTTTCTCGATCACCGTCTGGAGTGCTATCCCAATTGCCCGCCCGGTGGCAACGGACGGCAATCTTATGTAGATGTAGAAGCAGCCCGGGTGCTGCGCCAGGGCATTGACGGATCTGGCGCGCTATTGCGCGAAGCCTGGCGCCGCTTTCATTTCCCGCTGGCGATTACCGAACTTCACAACGGATGCACGCGGGAAGAACAGGCGCGCTGGTTTCTGGACCAATGGAACTCCGCGGCTGCCCTTCTGCAAGAAGGCATTGACCTCCGCGCCATTACCGCCTGGGCCCTTCTCGGTTCATTCAACTGGAACACTCTGGTGACCCGTGAAGGAACGTATGAACCAGGAGTTTACGATGTGCGTGGGCCCCGGCCGCACCCGACATTCTTAGTCCAGATGCTCCGCCAGCTCGCTCGAGGGGAAGCTCCCAATCATCCTGTTCTCGATGGAGCCGGCTGGTGGCGAAGATCGACTCGTCACATCTTTGGGGTCTCCTTCGAATTGGGCGAAAGCCAGGAGCGCCGTTTGGCCCCACTTCGAAAAGAACGGCCAATCCTTATCGCGGGCGCAACCGGAACTCTGGGACGGGCGTTTTCAAAGATCTGCGCCGATCGTGGTCTGGCCCACCGAGCACTGGGCCGGAGTGAGATGGACATTGCAGATCCGGCTTCCGTTCGTGCCGCCGTCCAACGCTTGCAGCCCTGGGCGATCATCAACGCGGCCGGGTATGTGCAAATCGACGATGCTGAGGTCGAAACAGAGAGATGCTATCGCGAGAATACGATTGGGCCAGCAGTCCTCGCGTCTGTATGCGCTGGAGACGGGTTGCAGTTACTTACGTTCTCTTCCGACTTTGTATTTGACGGCAAAAAACAAGCTCCCTATCGGGAGAGCGACGCGGTATCTCCGCTGAACGTATATGGACATACCAAAGCGGAGGCGGAAAAAGCGGTGCTCACCCTCTGCCCCTCTGCTTTGGTAGTGCGCACAAGCACTTTCTTTGGATCATCGGACCGGTCCAACTTTGTCACTCGGGCACTGCGGGCCCTCGCCGCCGGCGAGAAGTTTACGGCGGTAAGCGATTATGTGGTTTCTCCTACCTATGTGCCTGATCTGGTGCATGCCAGCCTGGACCTCCTTATTGACGGCGCCCGGGGAATTTGGCATCTCGTAAATCGAGGAGCGGTCAACTGGGCCGAATTAGCTTCCATGGCCGCCCAGGCTGCAAATGTAAGTACCAGCACGCTTACCATCTACAAACGTTGTGACTGGATGTTCCCGGCAGTGCGTCCGCACTATAGCGCGCTGGAGAGTGAGCGGGCGAACATCATGCCCACTTTACAGGATGCATTGAGCAGGTACCTGGGAGATCCCTGTCTCTCCTGGATTAAAGTGGAATCCGGATGCAGCGAGGAGAGCCAGGATGATATAGCGGCTTGAGGCGTCCTGCGAGAGGAGCGGTCCTAAGCGGCCTTGATGCCACCGTCGGCTTTTTCCTGCCCGGTCAGCGCGACAGAAGATAGTTTGCCGCCGGTGTAGGTGGGATAAAGCATGCTGTTCCGCTCCTTTTCCGTCATTTCAACCTGCCGGTCTCCGCTTATTTTGCTGAATAAGGTGAGTGCCTGGGCCGTGACCTGGTCCATGTTGTAGTACTGGTAAGTTGCCAGTCTTCCTACAAACTGCACATACGGAGTAGCGTCTGCCAGAGCCTTATACTTCTTGTAAATTTCCCGGTTCTCCGGCCGGGGCACTGGATAATAAGGATCGCCCTCCGCGCGGGGAAATTCATACACGATACTCGTCTTGGGGTGCTCCTGGCCGGTCAGATATTTGAACTCCGTAATCCGGGTATAAAGATGCTCATTGGGATAATTCACTACCGGGGCAGGCTGAAAGATGCCGCGGTTATGGGTTTCATGTTTGAACTGCAGTGAGCGGTAGGGCAATTTACCGAATTCATAATCAAAGAATTCATCAATAGGGCCGGTGTAAATCATCTCGCGGAACGGCACGATCTCCCGGATTTCGCGATAATCGGTATTCAACAGGATTTTGATGTTGGGATGGTCAAGCATGTTTTCGAACATGCGGGTGTACCCATGCAAGGGCATGGCCTGATACATGTCAGTAAAATAACGGTCGTCCCGGTTGGTCCGCACCGGAACCCGCGAAGTAACCGAGGCATCGAGCTCTGAGGGATCGAGGTCCCACTGCTTGCGGGTGTAATTCCGGAAGAATTTCTCGTAAAGTTCCCGCCCGACCTTGGCCACGACCACATCTTCCGAAGTGCGGACCTTCGCCACCGGTTCCGCGACCGATTGAAAGAACTCGTCGACCTGCCCGGAGGTGAGGCTGAGGCCATAGAGTTTGTTGATCGTGTCCAGATTGATGGGAATCGGCAGCAATTGACCGTCTACACTGGCCATTACACGATGCTCATAGGCGCGCCATTCTGTGTACTGGGAAAGATATTCAAATACATGACGGGAATTGGTATGGAAGATATGCGGCCCGTACTTGTGGACCAGAATTCCATGTTCGTTATAGAAGTCGAAGGCATTTCCCCCGATGTGCGCGCGCTTATCCACCAATAAAATTTTGAGTCCCAATACTCGTGCCAGACGCTCTGCCACGACGCTGCCGGCGAAACCGGCCCCTACAATGAGATAGTCGAACATCCAGTTCCCCTTTTTTAATCGGTGGAAATTGCTTGCAGCTGCGCTTGCTGCCCTCTGTAAGTCTGCGATTTTGTCTTGCCGCCGAGCACCTTTGAAATCAGCCCCCACATTTTGGCCCAGGTAATGTCCCAGGAGTTTTGCGATAAAAAGCTGTCCACTCTGTTGAGCCATTCCGGAGATTGCGGCTGCAATGATTCCTCAATCGCCTTTACAAAGTCGTCTTTGGTATCGGCGATTCGGGCCAGCCCCAAATCTCCATAAGGACGCACCACATCGCGAATTGAAGTCGAGACTACCGGCTTGCCGGCGGCAAGATATTCCGGAGTTTTCGTTGGGCTGATAAAGCGGGTGGAATCGTTGTGGGCGAAAAGCAGCAGAGCAACATCCCATCCAGCGATATAGGTTGGCAGCTCCTTATACGACTTGCTCCCCAAATAATGGATGTTGTTGGCCTGCGGCAGCTCCGAAGGATCGATCTTTACTACCGGGCCGATCATTACGAAGTGCCAGTCCGGGCGGGCTTCCGCAATGCTGCGCAACAGCTCGCGGTCCAGACGCTCATCCAGAACGCCGAAAAATCCCATGCGCGGGTGTGGAATCTCTGCCTGGTCGGGCGGTTCACTGCTCCCGGGCCGTCTTGCCTGCGCGAAATGCCTCACTTCAATGCTGCTGGGGAAGGCATGAACGCTGGGATGCTGTGTCCGTTTGGCTTCATAAAGGCTTTGTCCGCCGGTAAATACCAGATGGGCCCTGCGAAACAGCTCCGCCTCGCGCTCCCGCAAAAAAGGGGGCGCGCCCTTGAATGCGGAAAGCTCATCCATGCAGTCGTAAACCACCGCGCCAGGTTGCAAGTGGCTGGAGAAGGCCAGCGCCATTGGGGTGTAATACCACAGAGCATATCTCTCGATCTTGTGCTCCGCCATGAACTGCGCCAGCAACTCGCGCTGTGTCGTTTCAACCTGCTGCGGGTCCATCCCATGTGGCAGATGCGGAGTAACCACCACCAATCTGTCTTCGCGGAGGCTTAACACCAAGCTGGCTGCCGGACCGTCGTCCCACAACGGTTCTTCCCAGAAAAAGACCCGGCGCTGCCTGGCGCAGCGGCTTAGCAAATGCTGAGGACGCTGGTAGACAAAATCCCAGCGCAGATGAGAAAAACAAAGCAGGTCGGTTTCCGGGTGAATGTCGGAATGGGTAAAATCTGAGGCAAATAGCTGCTCCTTCGAGCGGGGACTCAGGCTGGGGCCGCGCCCGTTCCTCCGTGAACCAGACAAAACGGGCGCCTCCGATTGAAGACAAACAGTCCCCTTGTTTTCCGACATTCATTCTCCTGCTGGAAAGATCTTTGTGCTAGCTTCAATGATGGGTAGAGCTTCAACTTACTCTCTCTTTCAGATGTTAAACAGAGAAACGGAGATGTTTTGGGAGGAACAGACCAATGCAGATTCGAGAAAGTGGCACATCTTGGCGCGCTTGTAATCCGCCAAAAAACTTACCGGGTCCTCTGATTTTTCAGGCTTGCCTCGCGAACCGGTATTCCTGCACCGCCACTGCACTCAACTTTATCGAATGGGGAGATGCCGCTGCCACTTGCCACTGAAACCGCAGTCGAGGCCCCGCTGACGCATCATGACAGCGAACGGGCCCGCATCTTCAGTGACCTGGTAGATGCCATCAACAGAAACCCTGGACGGGTCGTGCTCGCGATTTCCCTGGTTTACTTTGCGATGGCAGGCCTGCTCGCCGGACTGAAGTTGCTATGGTTCGATGAGTTCATCACCTTCTATGTGGCGAAGCTCAATGGGGTGCCTGCTATATGGCATGCGCTTTCCCATGGAGTCGATCCCAATCCTCCGCTTCTCCACATCCTGGTAATGGCGTCCATGCGCCTGTTCGGCGATGGCCCGCTTGCCGTAAGACTGCCCGCCATTCTGGGCGAATGGATTGGCCTCTTCTCTCTTTATGTATTTCTGCGCCGCCGGGTGCCCACAATCTTTGCCGCCGCCGGCATGTGCTTTTTCATGGCGACCGATGCCTTTGAATATTCGTATGAAGGACGCCCCTATGCGCTCACCCTCGGCTTCGCCATGCTCAGTTTGGTTGCTTGGCGCTCTGCGGTAGAAGGGCGTTATCGGGTCCTCGCTTGCTTTGCGCTGGCGATTACGCTGGCTGCGGGCCTTTCCTCCAACTACTTCGCCGTGCTTGCATTCTTTCCCATTGCGGCAGGGGAGCTGGTCCGGAATCTGGAGCGCCGAAAATTCGAGCTGCGCGTCTGGCTCGCTCTCGCCGCAGGCGCGCTGCCCATCGTGTTTTACCTGCCCCTGATCAACCATGCCATTGCGCAGTTCAGCCCTTATGCATGGAACAAGCCCCACCTCGGTTTTCTCCTCGACGGTTACGCATCCACGGTTGAGGTGATCTTGTGGCCCGCGCTCTTGCTCCTGGCTATTGGGGCGGCCTCAAGCATACGAAACCGTCGAAGCCCGGGTCCTGCGCTCGAGCCGGTGCTGCCGCGCCACGAGGTTGTCGCAGTAGCGATTCAGATGGCCTATCCATTGATTGGCCTTGCCCTGGCCGTCGCCCGCGCCGGCATGATTAGCCCGCGATGCGTGTTGCCGGTGTGCTATGGATTCGCAATCTCCGTCGCTGTGGCCGGATACAGGCTCTTCGCTCGGCATAGCCTGGGGGCGCTGCTGCTTCTGGGGCTCTGCCTGACCTGGGCTGTAGCGCGCGATGCGGTGTGCGCCTACTGGCTGGTCAACCAGCGGGCCGCTTTCTACCATGTTCGCGATGCGCTTCCCTCTGCCAGGAGCATCGTAGTTTCCGATTCATTGCTGGTGCTGCCGCTGCAGTACTATTCGCCACGGCAAATCGCCTCCCAGATCGCTTTTCCGCTTGATTTTAACGCGGTCCGTCGCTACAAGAAGGAAGATTCTCCGGAAGAGAACCTCTGGGCCGGGCGCGCGATTTTCCCAGTCCCTATCCTGCCCCTCAATGAGTTTGAAAGCGCTACCCCCAGATACCTGATTGTCGCAAGCAGCAACAATTGGTTGCTGCAGAAGCTAGCGGCGGAGGGCCGGCCGGCGCAAAAGCTGCCCATCCAAACCAACAGCAAGGACATCACGGGTTTCACTCCACTTTGTCATGGGGAGGCCTTCCTTTTTGACATGCCCGGCGCTTATCTCTCGGATTCGGGCCGCCACGAGAAACCGAGAAACTGATACGGCAACGCCTGCTCCGGATTGGCCCTCGCCTTGCTTCGCCCCGGGTCTCAGGGACGGCGTCTGAGTATCACGAAAGTAATATTCTGCAACGCTTTGTTTCAGGCTTCCCCGCGCAATTCCTCTATAATCTAAAGACAAATTCATGAGCATTTCATGCTAGGAATCTCCGGTCGCCCGCTTCCGGAGAAAGGACCAGGCCCGCTAATTGATTGCGCTTGCAGATCGTTCAATCCTTGAGGTCCCGGAACTCCGGAGGATTCGTTCGCCTTTGAGACAGATTCCTGTGTCGCTTGCTCGCCACGTAGTAGGCTCTTCGAAAATTATGGTCCCGATTTCCATTTCAATATTTTTTCGCTTTTCTCTCAGGAGCGTATAGCGGTTCCCATGGCTACCATCGTCCTCGATCCCCCCGATATCGAACTGGAAGATCCTCAGCCGCAGGAACAGGAACCAGCCAGGATCCAATCGCAAACCGGCTTTCGTCCGGTCTTCCTCCTGGTAGTGACCGTGCTCTCTGTTTTGGTCAACGGCTATCATCCGTATTCTGAAGATGCCGCTATTTACGTCCAGGTCATCAAGAAGAAACTCGATCCTTCGCTGTATTTGCACAGCGCGGAGTTTTTGCTTCCTCATGCCAGGTTCTCGCTCTTTCCTTCGTGCGTGGCGCTCTCGGTTGCCCTGGCCCATGTCCGGGTGGACTATGGATTGCTGCTCTGGCACCTCTTTACCATAGGGCTGCTGCTGGCAGGGTGCTGGCGCTTCTGCCAGTTATGCTTCGATTCGAAGCATGCGCCGATCTATGGCACTCTATTGACTGCATCTGCGTTGACCTTGCCCATTGCGGGCACCTCGCTCTTCCTCTGCGATCCTTATCTCACCAGCCGGTCGCTCTCCACGCCCGCGCTGCTGTTCGCCATCTGTTATGTTCTTGAAAAGAAGCTGGTCCGCGCTTTTCTGTGGTTCGTGTGCGCGCTCCTGGTCCATCCGCTAATGGCCGCTTATGGTGGAGTGTTTCTCCTTCTTCTCCTGCTCCGCATCGAGCGGCGGTCGCAGTTTGTGCTCCTGCTTGGGCTGGCAAGTGCAGCGGTGATCTTTGCCGCGAGAGACTATGCAAAGGGGGTCTACATCACCTCCAATTATCGGGCGGCGGTCCTGACGCGATCGTATTTCTTTCTCTCTCAATGGCATTGGTATGAGATTTTTGGGCTTTTTGCCCCACTTGGATTGTTTGTATGGCTGTGGTGGTCGCAAAAGCGGTCCATCCACTCCCGGATGCAGCAATGCTTGACCGCTACCCTGTGGTATGGTCTCTTTTTTCTTATTATCGGCTTTGCCCTGATTCGCACCGCTGACCTGATCGCGATAGCGCGATTTCAGCCGATGCGCAGCTTTCATTTGATCTACATTTTGCTTTTGCTGCTGCCGGTAAATTTCGGGGTGCAACGGTTGTTCGAAGGACGGCCAGTCCGTTTCGCGCTGCTTCTGGTAGCGGTCTGCGGGGCAATGTTCCTGGCCGACCGGCAGAGCTTTCCGGCAAGCTCTCATCTGGAATGGCCGTGGGCCCGCTCCGATAACGACTGGCGGCAGGCCTTCGATTGGGTCCGGAGCAATACACCCAAGAATGCCGTTTTCGCCTTGAGCCCTAATTACATGAACCAGGCCGGCGAAGACAACGTAGGCTTTCGCGCCTATGCGGAGCGCAGCTCTCTGGCAGATCGCAATAAGGACGGCGGAGTCGCAGCGATCTTTCCTCCGCTCGCAGATGCCTGGGTAGAAGAAAACACCACTACGGCGGCAGTCGATCAGGTTCAGAACGACCTTCAGGCAGCCCCGCTCGCAAGGGCCGGGGTCAGCTGGGTGGTGGTGCATGATGCCCCCGGCATGGACCTCGAATGTCCTTACCGGAACCATACTTTAGCGGTATGCCGCCTTCAGCAGTTTTCCGTCTTCGCAACCAAGGACCGGCCGGCTAACCACAACTGAACAAGGGATGTAAGCGGCATGGCGGCTGATTTCTTACCCTTGCGGAGTCCGGGCCTGGGATTTCAGATTTAATTCTTTGTAAAAGAAATCCGCCAGCCTTTGAAGCAGGGTCTCGCCTCCAATGTCAAAATTCAGCGGCACTCCGTGTCCCATGCCTTCAATAATATGGACTTCATGCGGGACCCCGGCCTGCTCCGCCCGGGCTGCAATCTGTCTCGCATCGGCAACGCTGATCACCGGATCGCTTCCCCCATGCACAATGAAAATCGGCGGGCCTCCGCGATGGATCCAATGTACGCGTGGCCCCAGAGTCCCCCAAAGGTCTCCTACTGCCCGCACTTTTAAATTTTTTACCTTCGGACTGTAGGCCAACGCCAAAGACGTTACTGCGCCAGCCGAAGCGCCGGCCACCACCATTTTGCCGGTATCGATCTTATAAGCCGCGGCATGGCGTTCAATCCACCGCGCCGCAGTCTCCGCATCCTGCACCGCCGCATAAATCGCGCCGGTAAACTGGTCTGGAGCCTCGGCTGGGGAATTATCTTCCATCAATCGATAGTTGATGGAGACGCATACATAGCCTCTGGCCGCCATCTGCCGGCAGAGGCCGCTCATCTCCGCTTTATCGCCGCCAAAAAACCCGCCGCCATGGATCGCAATGACGACGGGATGCTTAGTTTTCCAGTCGTGGACCTCAGGCTGGTATAGGTCGAGCAGCAGGGGACGCTCCGTCGCAGTCGAGTATCGGACCTCGCCGGTCCCATAACGAATATCGTTTGTCACCTTGACCGGGAATTGAGGATCTCGAAACAAGACAGCGGCATGCGCCCGCCCCGATGCCAGCAGGCCAAAAGCCAGCAGAGACAAAGTGATCGACCGGTTAAATGATCTCATTTCAAAAAAATCTCCGGGTTTGCCCTGCGCGAATAATTTCAGGAACCGAAGCCAAAGGGTTGACACAGATTGAGATTAGATGATGCGGCTCTCTCGCCGGTCGCAATTTGCAATATCTGGCCCAGGCCGGCAAGCTGCGGAACAGCTCAGGCCGCCAGCGCTTCCGGATTGTAATCGAGCAGATAGCTGTTCACGATGGTGAGCACCTTCAGCAATCTTGATCTGAGATGCTGCACGATGCGGTGGTTCAGAATGTGATGGCGGGCCGATCTGTAATCTGAAAAGGCATCGGCCAGCTGCTGCGCCACGTCGAAGGGAAGCCATTTTTTGTGCTCGAGAATAGCTGGGACGTGGCGCTCATAGACGGTAGCCACGGCCTTAGGCAGAGGCATAATATCGCTGGTCAGGAGCTGCGCCGCCAGCACCAGCTGCTCCGCCGCATAGGCGAGAGAGACGGCTGTGTCCCAATTTGGAAATTTGGATGCCATGATAAAAAAACATTCGAGCTTACTTATTACGATGCGGAGAACGTGAATAAGGCAACTTCAAATTAAAAAGTTGCGCAGGTTGCCCGCATTCGGGCTCCGCCTCTCATAAACCCAGAATCGCGGGCCTGAGTAGCAGGGGTAGAAATCAGATTCAGTTCTCTCCCGGCCCTCTGGCCAAATCCTGCAGCTCTTCTCCCTTGATCCACATGGTGAGCCACTCGCCTAATTTTTTCGCGCCGATCGACTCATAAAACCGTATCGAAGGAGTGTTCCAGTCAAGCACCTGCCAGCGAAGCCCATAGCAATGCTCGCGCACCGCAATCTGCGCAAGATGCGTCAGCAGCGCCTTGCCAATTCCTTTGCCGCGAAATGGCGGGCGCACAAACAGGTCTTCCAGGTAAATGCCGGGCCGCCCCAGCCATGTGGAATAGTTATAGAAAAAAAGCGCAAAACCTGCCGGCTCACCTTCCCATTCGGCAATCACGACTCGGAATTTCGGATTGGGAGAAAAGCCGTCGCGAAGAATGTCCTGCGCGGTGGCCACCGCCGCCTGCGGCTCGCGTTCGTATTCCGCAAGCTCCCGTATGAAGGCAAGAATAAGTTCAATATCGGCGGGAGTTGCCGAATGGATAGAAAGCATGAGGCATTCTACACATTTCGACCCGGAATAATTTAGCAAGAGGCCTCTCCAGCCAAGGGCCCCGCTCGCCTATTTTTGTGGAGAAGACGCCTGCTGCTGGCTCGGAGTCTTGGGGTGTGGCCGCGTAGGATCGTTTGCAGCCGGGGTCGCGCCATTATCGGATGTTCCAGCGTTAGCGCCTTTGCCCGCGCCTGGTCCCGAATTGGTTGGAGTATTTGTCCGGTCCACCGCAGGATTTCCGGTACTTGTATTTCGTCCTCCTGCGGGAGTGTTGCTGGTATTTCCATTGGTAGCTTCATCCGTGGAGGACTGTCCTGCGCGGTCGAAGTTATTGCCTTTCCGGTTGTTACAGGCAAGACTCCCGGCCAGCAAGAGAATGGTCATACTCCAAAGCAGCTTTCTCATCCTTTTTTCCCCCTCCACTACGTACGCCGAACATGTGGGATGGAAATAACCCCCGGGGGAGATGCCCATCGCTATGCTGCCCTTCCTCCCTCCTGACGTAAAAGCTGCTTGCATAAAAAAGCCACGCCCGTGAAAGGCGCGGCTTCTTGATCGAGCAATAAAGCTTACTTCGAGACCTGCAAGAGCAGCTGCGTGCCGCTTTCCAGCCGCACGTTCTTGGTGGCTGAAGTGACGACCGAGCCATTGGCCCCAGCCTGAGAATTGAGAGCGAGTCCCCGTAGGCCGATCACGCCCTGGCTGCTGGAGGTAATCATTCCGCCGCCATTCCCGGTAACGGGCGCTGCGACCTGTCCTGCGGAATTTACGGTCGAGTTCGCCACGCCGCCGGCGGTGCTGCCAATCGGTCCGGGAGCTGTGCCGATGGTACCGGTCGCTCCGCCAAGCACTCCGCCGCGAGCATTTCCGCCGCCTCCGGCGTTAGCTGCGCCGGCGCTTTGCAATCCGCCACTCATCGCGTCATCATCCTCTTTCGCTGCCGCTGCCGAAATCGCGCGAATCGAAGCCTGCAAGGGGATCTCCTGGCCATTTTTCAGGACGGCCTTATCAAAAGCGATACCTAACGTAGACTCCGCCTCTCCATTGCCCCGGGCCTTCGCCTCCGTGACATGTCCAATCAGCTTGCTGCCACGCGGCACCACAACATTTCCTTGCGAGACTACGTTCTGCGTAGCGCGCGCGACCACCTCGTCTCCCTGCTTCGCCTTCTTTACATCCACCGGTTTGGTGAGCGTTGCGGCAATTGTTGCGCCGCTGGCAAGACTGGCCGAGCTGATCCCATTTCCCTGGGCTGAGGCCGCGGTGGAAGCGCCGGCATTTCCCTGCGCGCCATGGCGGCGGTCATGCGAGGCATTCGCGCCTGCATCGACCGATGTGTTGGAATCGACCTGTGCTCCCTGTCGATTGCCGGAAACCGAAGTGTCCGTGTTTACCGAACCCGATGCCTGCGCGTTGCCTGACGATTGTGCTGACGCGCCTAAACTAAGCGTCACCGCGACTGCGATTGCCGTCCAGAGCTTTTTCATAGATTTTTCTCCTTACTTTCCTTGTGGTCCGATGCCAAAAATTTTTCAGGGCCGTTTCACTACATGGTTATCAAAGCAGCTTTCATGCCAAACTGCTGGAGCCCATCCAGCAGCAGCTAATCGGTTATTTTACATAAACTTAGACTGGGGGATTCGCAATTGCTCACGGCCCTGAATCTGCCTCCGCAGGGAAAGAACAGGTATGTAAAAAGGCGATGGTGTACTTTGGATGCTTGTGAATACGAAATTTTGCAGGAATGAACTGCCCGCCGCACAACCTTTCAGCGAATGAATTGCAGTCGGGTCCAGCCGTCTAAATTACAATCATATTAGGGCGGACAGCAAAAATTTGCATACGGGCTTTTAAACCCTGTCCCCCCTCAAACTTAAATCAAAATTACGACCAGGATGCTTTTTGAATAATAGTATTCGCAATATCGCCATTATCGCCCATGTAGACCACGGCAAGACCACGCTGGTAGACGCCATGCTCAAACAGAGCGGCACATTTCGCGCCAACGAAGCGGTCATCGAGCGCGTGATGGATTCCAACGAGCTGGAGCGCGAGCGTGGGATCACCATCCTCGCAAAAAATACTGCGGTCTTTTATCACGACATAAAGATCAACATCGTAGACACTCCCGGCCACTCCGATTTCGGTGGTGAAGTGGAACGGGCGCTGAAGATGGTGGATGGAGTCATGCTCCTGGTGGACGCCAGCGAAGGGCCGCTGCCCCAGACACGTTATGTGCTCAGCAAGGCGTTGGAGGCCAACCTGCCTCCGATTCTGGTGATTAACAAAATCGACCGTCCTGACGCCCGCGCCCAGGAGGTCCTGAATGAGGTCTACGATCTCTTTATCGATCTCGATGCAAGAGAAGACCAGCTTGACTTCCCGGTGCTTTACACCAACGCCAAGGCCGGGACCGCATCTCTGGATGCCGGCCTCGCGGGGGAAGATCTCCATCCGCTGTTTGAAGCGATTCTGAAGACGATTCCCGTCCCTGCCGGAGATGCCTCTGCCCCGCTCCAGATCCAGGTGGCGAACCTCGATTACAGCGATTACCTTGGCCGGCTGGCAATCGCGCGCGTCTTCAATGGCGCCATGCGGACAGGACAAGATGTCGCAATTGCAAAAACAAACGGCAGCCTGGAAAAAACCAAGATCACCAAGCTCTTCTCCTTCAAAGGATTGAAGCGGGTTGACATCGAACAGACCCAGGTAGGCGACATTATTGCCGTGGCCGGAGTGGAAGGAATCACCATTGGCGAGACGATCACAAATATCGAAAATCCGGCGCCCTTGCCTGCGATCGTCATCGACGAGCCGACCATCGCCATGCAGTTTACCGTAAACACCTCTCCATTCGCGGGCCGGGAAGGCCAGTATGTGACTTCACGCAACCTGCGCGAGCGTCTGCAGAAAGAGCTGCTGACCAACGTCGCGCTCAAGGTAGAAGAGACCGCCAATACCGATACCTTCAAAGTAATGGGCCGCGGAGAACTTCAGCTCTCGATCCTGATCGAAATGATGAGGCGTGAAGGCTACGAGCTCATGGTCGGCAAGCCCGAGATCGTGACCAAGCGTGTGGATGGAAGATTGATGGAACCCGTGGAACGCCTGACCATCGATATACCGGAGAGCTTTGTCGGAGTGGTCATCGAAAAGCTCGGCCCCCGCAAAGGCGAAATGACGAAGATGCACAATCACGGTTACGGGCGCGTGCGCCTGGAATTTCGTCTGCCCAGCCGCGGGCTTATCGGGCTGCGCAGCGAGCTGCTTACCGATACGCGAGGCACCATCGTGATGAATTCGCTCTTTGACGGGTACATCGAGTATCAAGGCGAGATTCCTCATCGCATGACTGGGGCGCTGATCGCCGACCGCACCGGAGTCGCCACCGCCTATGCCCTTTACAACCTGCAGGAGCGCGGGGAGCTGTTTGTGGGGCCAAACACCGATGTGTACGAAGGCATGGTCGTGGGCGAGAATTCCAGGGACGTTGACCTGGACGTGAATGTGGTCCGCGAAAAGAAGCTTACGAACATGCGGGCCTCCACCGCCGATGACGCCATCCGGCTGGTGCCCTTCAAGGCCCTCAACCTGGAACAGGCCATCGAATTTATCGCCGACGATGAATTTGTGGAGGTCACGCCGAAAACTTTGCGGCTTCGCAAGAAGATCCTGCAGTCAAACCGGCGGCCCCGCCGAGGAGCGCAGATGGCCGAGGCATCCACCTCTTAAGGCGCGCACCTTAAAACGCACCAATTTACCCGTTAGTAACCTCGGCATCCATTGGAAGTGCTGGTATGCTGTGTTAGTTTGGCCTCATTCGCAGCGCTTCAGCATGCTCAGCCAGACTCTGGAAGGTTACTTCTCAGTAAACCCTGAGGGCTTTTGGAGTGTGGTCCCGGACCAGGCGAGCGCCGCGGAGTTGCATATCCTCGTTTATGGCGTTTGGCACTAATTTTAACAAGGCGAAGGTCCTCAGCGCGGCTGAGAAGTATGTCCAACAGGGCAAACTGCAGAATGCCATCACCGAATACGAAAAGATCCTCAAGCTCGACCCAAAAGACCTCACCGTATTAAATACCGTCGGCGATCTTTATTCCCGCGCCGGAAAGACCCCGGAGGCGATCAATTGCTTCCGCCGCGTCGGGGACGCTTATGCCACGGCTGGCTTTGCCGTGAAAGCCATCGCCATGTACAAAAAGCTCACCAAGCTGAGCCCCCACAATACTGACGCGCTGATCCGGCTTGCGGATCTGTTTTCCCAGCAGGGACTCTACTCCGATGCGCGCGCCCAGTACGTGGTCCTCGCCGACCAGTATATGAAGGGCGGGAACCTGAATGAGGCGGCTGGGGTTTTCAAAAAGCTGCTGGAACTCGATCCTGAGAACACCAGCATGCAAACCCGTCTGGCCGACCTCTATGTAAAGCTGGGGAACCAGCAGGACGCCAAAGATATCTTTCTGCAGGCGGCGCAGGCCCTGTTTGCAAAAGGTTCTTTGGAGGCGGCAGACCAGGCGCTCGACCGTGTATTAAAAATTGACCCAAAGGCTTCTGCGGCATACATTCTTCGCGCCCAGATTGGGGGCCAGGGCGGCGGCGACCCTGAAAAGGCCATTGCCTTTCTGGAAAAGGTCCCCGACCTCGATTCCCGTCCTGATGCTCTCAATGCCTTGCTGCAGGCAATGCTCAAGGGCGGACGCCTCGGGGAAGCCGACGGCATTATTGCCAAGCTGCTCAACGTCCATAACGATCTATCCGGCATCAAGCCTTATGCCGAGGCGCTTTTCCATGCCGGCCGCTTCCAGGAGGCGCTCCAACTCTACGAACGCTATTCGGACCGGCTGTTCGCCAGCAATTCTCAAGAGGTCCTCCAATCGCTGCACAACAACTTGGGCCGCGTCAAAGAAAACACGGCGGCCCTGGAGTTGGCGCTGAATCTTTTTCGCAAGGCGGGAGGGAACACTTACGTCAATGAGGTGCTGGAGCTGCTGGCCCATGCCTCCGTAAAAGCCGGAGATTTAGGAAAGGCCACTGCACTCTATCAGGAGTTGATAAAACTCGAGCCGGGAAATCCCCAGCATGAACAAAGCCTGAAGCAACTCAGCGTGCGCATGGGAACAGAGCCCACGGCACGGGAACTCACTTCTGCGGAAAAATCGCAGGCCCTCATGATCGAGGACCTTCAGCATACATCTCCGGCGATTGAAACCAATTATCCCGAGGAGATTGCGGAAGCGGTCCGCGCTGCGCTCACCGATTCGGAGCTCTATACCTCTTATAACCTCCATGAGAAGGCCATTGCTCCTTTAGAAGCTGCGCTTCCTGTGGCCCCTCAGGACCCCCAGCTCCATCAGCAGCTGGCCAATCTGTATGTCCGCAGTGGACGTTTTCAGGATGCCTCCAATAGCTGCAAGCTCCTGAGCAAACTCTACGCGGGTGCCGGCTTTCAGTCCCAGGCGAACCAGTACGCCGCCATGGCCTCGAAGTATGAAGATATGGCAGGCGAGCAGCCTGCCATGGCGCCGCAGTTGTCCACCATTTCGACGCCCGGAATGGAAGTCGAACTAAAGGCCAAGGACATCGAGGAGGCGCCGACATTCACCGCCTCCTCCGTGGCCGAATTTTCATTTGAAGTCGGACCGGCGGAAGGGACTAAGCCGGCGGAGCCGGCGCCGCTATCTCAACCCCCGACAATTGAAATTCCAGTGCAGCCTGCTCCCGTGTCGCAGGCGCAGGAGTTCTCCGTTGCCCCGGTCGCTGCGCCCAGCCCGGCGCAGCAAACCGGCGCGCCGGAAACTACCCACGAAATCGACCTTTCGGGAGAATGGGAAGAGATGCTGGTGGTGGAAGGCTCTTCCGCCAAGCCAGCGCCACCTCAGGCTCCTTCCTCAGCCGATGCCACCCGGATATTCGAGGATACGGTCGCGGAGGCGCGCTTCTACATCAGCCAGACGATGGTCTCGGAGGCGCAGGGCGCGATTGCGCGCTTAAGCTCACTCGTGCCTGCGCATCCTGTCATCGAGGACCTTCGCGCCGCCCTGAATTCCGCCCTTGCTGCAAAAACGAAATCCGCAGCGGCCGCTGCGCCGGGTGGCATTCCGCCCGCCATTCCTCCTCCGCAAACTCAGCAGGCGCATCGCGAAGAACCGCCCATCCTTGACCTTGATCTCGACTCCGGTTTTGACCAGACGTTTAAGATTCCCTCCGGGCCTCCCCAGGCGGCCCCGCCGGCTTTACACGCTACGCCCGCTGCGCCATTCTCGAAATCCGCGCAGTCGAACGGCGCGAATCCTTTGCAGGACCTTGTGCTGGACCTGGAAAATGCCTTGGAAGGCGAGTTCGGAGGGCCTACTCTCGCCGCCTCCGCTAGCGCGCATCCCGCATCGCCAGCTCCAGCGCGGGTAGAGCAGCCGCGAATGTCTTCTCCGATTCACACCAAAGCTGCTGCGGTGAACGACAAAGATACCCTCTCGGTATTGTCGGATCTGTTTAACGAATTCAAGGAAGAAGTAGAAGAAGAGGAAGTTGCAAGCACCGCGGATCCGGAAAAGCATTACAACCTCGGGGTAGCTTTTAAAGAGATGGGTTTGCTCGATGAGGCCATTGGAGAGCTGCAGAAGGTCTGCCATGCCGTAAGCCGGGGAAACACCTTTCCCCAGGCGCTGCAAGCTTATACCTGGCTGGCGCACTGCCTGATGGAAAAAGGAGCGCCGCAAGCGGCCGTTCGCTGGTATGAAAGCGCCTTGAAAATACGTGGCATTGGCGAAGAAAGCCGGCTCGCCATCTTCTACGATTTAGCTGCTGCCCACGAAGCTGCCGGAAACCGCAAAGCGGCATTGCAGGATTTAATGGAAGTGTATGGCTCCAACATCGATTACAGGGATGTGGCGGAGCGGATTAAAGGGCTGCGGGCATAACCTGTACAATCAATCCAGATGGACTTCCCCAAAGACAAATCCGTCGAACTTCCCGTAACTCCCCAGGAGCGCACTCCTGCATTCAACGGAAATGGGACCCAGGCTGGCTCCTCTCCGGGCAACGTCTCACGCGCTGGTGTCCAGCATTCTTCCATCTCCAATTCGCAATCGATTCGGCCTGCTGCGGAAGGCCTGCCGCTCTGGATGCAACGGATCTTCCTGATTATCTTTGTTCTGCTATGCATTGAGGTTGGGCTGGTCCTGGTGGCGGTCCCCTGGACCTCGGCATGGAGCGATAACGGCCTGCTGGTGAACCTTCCGAGGTTCAAGGCCTTGCTGCGTCTGGGCTTTGTTCGCGGCATCATCTCTGGAATCGGCGTGCTCGATATCTGGATTGGAATATGGGAAGCCGTTCATTACCGCGACCGGAATCCGGCAAGCAATTGAGGACCGTGGCCTGCGACTCCCTCAACTTCCCTGTACCCGGTTCTTTATACCGGCATCGCCAGCCCCGCGAAGTGGTATCCTGACTTTTTGCGCCTTCTTGAGAATATTGAATGGATAAACCCCGCCTGGAAAAAGCCGCTTTAGCTTATGAAAATCTTGACTTTGTAAACAGTCCTGACGGGCGAGTGCTGCGCATACTTGCGGAATACCTGGAGCCTTTGGCCCGCTTCCGCCGCGAGAAGATCCAGGACACTGTGGTCTTCTTTGGTTCGGCGCGCTTCGCCAACCTATCGAATGCCCAGGATGCCCTTCAGTTGCTGGAGAAACCAGGCTCCGCGCATCTGGCGCCTCCCTATGAGCAGCCGGCAACCCTGGGTGGTGCCCTCGAAGGCAAAGAAAGTTCGCTGAAGCTCAAGCGTGCCCGTGCCGCCGTGGATATGGCCCGGTACTACGAGGATGCGCGCCGGCTGGCCTATATGCTCACCAAATGGTCTTCCCGCCTTCCATATAAGCGCCATCGCTTTGTGGTCACCTCCGGAGGCGGCCCGGGGATCATGGAAGCGGCCAATCTGGGGGCCAGTGAGGCCGGAGGAAAGACTATCGGTCTGAACATCAACCTGCCGTTTGAGCAGTTTCCCAACCGTTACATCACGCCGGAGCTGAATTTCGAGTTCCACTATTTCTTCATGCGTAAGTATTGGTTCGCCTATCTGGCCAAGGCGCTGGTGATTTTTCCCGGAGGGTTTGGAACGCTCGACGAGTTATTCGAAATCCTGACTCTGGCGCAAACCGAAAAACTGGCCAAGAAAATTATCGTGATCATCTATGGCCGCGAGTATTGGAGCAAGGTCCTGAATCTTGATGCGCTGGTCGATGCCGGGACCATCTCTCCCGACGATCGCAATCTTTTTGCCTTTGTCGATACCCCGGAAGAAGGCTTTCAAATCCTGACCGATGGGCTCACCAAATATCACTTGCAGCCCGGAGGGCGCATGAAGCCCGAGGGCAAAGAAGGACCGGCGAAAGAAGCGCGCGAGGAGCAAAAAGAGTCCAGCGACGATCCTGAGATCGCAAAGACGCGGCCCTGAGACTAGCCAAGCAGCTTTGAGAAAGAGAAGGCTTTTCCCCAGTGCGGACTTCACATACCTTTCTTGGTCTTTTCGGGGCGCAATGCCAGCGCCGCCTCGCGCACATTCTTCTGCTGGAAGAGCCGGATTGCGGCGATCCCGGCGGCCCCAGCCTCAATGCACTGCCCAGCGTTTTCCAGCGTGATTCCGCCCAGAGCTAAGACCGGCATTTTAGGATTTGCCGCATGGGCCCGGTTGCATACCGCTCTTAATCCTTCAATGCCTGTCGCCGGCTGAGGTCCTTTCCCGAATACCGGACCGTAAACCGCGAAATCGGCGCCATGCGCCTCCGCCGCCGCTACTTCTTCGATGGTGTGGCAGGAAACCGAGACCACCGGCCTGGCGATACCAGCCTTACTGAGGATTGTCCGCGCCTCGCTCGCCGGCAGATCATCTGCCCGCAGATGCACCCCGTCCGCTGCCGCGGCAATGGCGACATCCATCCGTGAATTCACCAGCAATCGCGTAGGATGCCGCTGTTGACTGTACTCCCGCACAATCCGCACCGCCTCGCGCACCAGCTCCTCCAATGCGCGAGTGGAAAGCTCCTTTTCACGCACCTGGATAAAGTCGATTCCGCTTTGCGCCGCCAATTTGATGTGGGCGAGAAGCGCCTCGATAGAATTCTGCCCCTCGGGACCGATCTGGCGATGGTCGGTGATGTAATAGAGAATCAACTCCACAAAATATCATGGGACCACAAGGTCTTCGGGAGCGATGCAACATCCAGCGCAGCTTTGGCCTCTTTTATATCGTGCCCTTTTCTACCAGTTTGGCCTTCCAGATTGCCGTGGCCTTCATTCTCGCGATCCCGGTCGCTAGTGTTGCATGGACCGTGACCCATGAAGAGGTTTTTCGCGAGCCGCGCGAGTTTTGCGCCCGGAAAAGCCAGGAATGCAACAAGGTATGGCAGCGCAAGTTCTTCTATCTGTTCACCTGCGAATACTGCTTCAGCCATTATGTGACCGTCCTCTTCCTTTTTCTTACCCATTTCAAGCTTCTTCTGAACGACTGGCGCGGATACATCCTCTCCGCTTTTGCTGTGGTCTGGATTGCCAATGTCTATATGAGCGCCTTTGGACGGCTCCGCCTGGACATTAAACGCGAGCGCGTGGAAATAAAAGGGGTGGAGAAAGAAGTCGAGGAGAAGACCTCTGCATCGTCCGGGCGCAAGGATGAAATAAAGGCCGCTTAAATTTTTATATCGGCCTGTCTTACAGCTCGTATTTCCGCTCCGGTTCAAAAATCCAGCGCAGCAGCATGTTCAGCAAGCTGAGCACGATGGCCCCAATCAATGCCGGCCCAAAACCGTGCACGTAAAATCCGGGAACAACATGGGAGGCAAAGAGCAACATGAGCGCATTGATCACAAACCAGAAGAACCCTAAGGTGAGCAGGATGAAGGGAAAGGTAAGGACCTTCAGCAGCAGCCCCAGTGTAGAGTTGATCAATCCAATTACGACTGCGGCCAGCAGCGCCGCGCCCAGGCTCCTCACTTCAAATCCCGGAACGATGCGAGAAACGATGAGCAAGCTCAACGCGCTCAGCAGCCAGTGGATGATCAGTCTCATGCCATACCCTTTTCGACGAGGCGCCCGCCGTGGTGAAATCATACTCCCAAACTGGCCTGCGATTCTGCCCGCCCTAACGAATCCTCCATGACTTGGCCCTAAAATTTTCGATTACTCCAATAAGAAGGATTAATGTATAAACAGCCTGTAAACCTCATATCATAGAGGTCTACGATGGATTTCGATCAACTCAATACGTTCCTTGAGGTCGCTAAGTTAGGCAGTTTCTCCCGCGCTGCCGAGAAAGTATTGCGCTCTCAACCGGCGGTAAGCGCCCAGATTCGCCAATTGGAGCAGGAATACGGTCACCGGCTCTTCGACCGTAGCGCCAAATCGGTGCGGCTCACGCCTGAGGGCGAAGTCATTCTGGATTATGCCCGTCAGCTCCTGGCATTGCGCAGCAATTCGCTTCGCGCCATCTCCAACCGGAATGGCGTGCCTGCCGGTACCCTCTCCATCGGGGCCAATGAAGGCACTTTCATTTATGTACTGCCCAAGGTATTCGCCAAATACCATCGCGCCTTCCCCAAGGTCCGGATCAGCGTTTATCGCAATTTCACCCATAAAGTTGCCGAAAAAGTCGAGGACGGCGTGATCGATATTGGGGTCATGACGCTGCCGGTCAAATCTCCCAGCCTGGAAGTGTTGCCGGTATTCCGGGACCGCATCGGGTTAATGGTAGGAAAAGGCAGCCCTCTGTTCAACCAGCGCTCCGTCACCCTGGAGCAGTTGGCCCAGCAGCCTATCGTGATTCCCAAGACCGGCTCCATTAGAAAGCTGCTGGAAAAAAGCCTGCGCCCCTATCGCGAACATCTCAATATCACCATGGAACTTACCAGCGTGGTCATGATCAAGAGGTTCGTGGCGGCGGGCTTTGGCGTTTCCTTGCTCAGCTCGAGTTTTGCCCGCGAGAACGTGCGCCGGGGCGAGGTAAAACTGCTGCAAGTGGAAGGATTGGATCTGTGGCGCGAGTTGGGCCTGGTATACCGAAAGGACCGCAGTCTTCCGCGCGTCGCCTCGGCTTTCGTCGAGATGGCATTCAAGGAGCTTGCCCCCAACATGGTGGATCTGGTCGCTCCCAAGATCGCTGCCCATGAGCAGGCAGCAGAATAACCGCCGCAGCAGCCGATTTTGTACTTCCCTGTTACTCGGCCTTAGGATGGGGCGCGGTGTAAGGCGAGCAGCAGGGCTGCTTTACCGGCTGAAACTCCATCGCCTCAACCCGGGTCGCATCCGGATCGTACACATTCAACTGCCATTTGCCATCGTGACCCAATTGCGGATGCTCCCGGTCATTTGGCTTCCAGCCCTTCGATTGCAGCCATTTGGCCGCGCCCTGGATATTGGTCACGCCTAGCGCGATATGGTTCATCACTCCTAGCTGCGTACGGCTGGCGTCCGGCTTGGCGTTAAGCATGTACTCCACCCAGTCGCTCCCATCCGGGACCTGCAAGCTGATCCAGTCAGTGACATTCTCGCTCCTGCCGCCATGCCAATAAGGACGAAATCCGAGGATATCTTTGAAGAAATGGTCCATTGCGGCAGGATCATGGACCACCAAGCCGGCATGGATCATGTGATGCGAGATCGCTTTGCCGATATTGGCCGACGAAGAGCTAGTAGAGATCTGCTCAAAGGCGATGTGATGGCCTTCCGGATCGGTCGCCTCAAAACTTTTGCTGCCATCGGAATTTTTGTCCACCTGGGCCGGCACTTGAACTTGCTTTGCAGCCAGATACTTCCGCAGGTCCTCCGCATCCGAAGTTGCAAAGGCGATCAAATCCATTCCCGGAGCGCGGCTGCCCGCAGCCTCAAGCGCTACATACTGCCTCTTATTGATGTAAAAGCGCTTGGCGGAAGGTTGAGGGCCGTCCTTCTCTGTAAGCCCAAGCAAACCGCCATAAAACTGCGTCGAAGAAGCTACATCGCTGGCATAAATACGCACATGCGAGATGCCGGTAATTTTCGGCCTCTTGACCGGCACCTGCGCGCTGGCGACATGAAGGGTACAAAGCAGGGAGAAGGTGAGCAATACGACAGGTCTCATGCGGGCAGTCCTATTGTCGAAAGGTTGTTGTTCCGAACAGCCGAGTGTACGACATTCCGCGCAAGAGGACGAGTTGCAAAATTCTTCGCGTACGAGCTATGCTCATTTGCTTATGATCAGCCGCCGCAATTTCATTCAACTGTCCATCGCAGGATTAGGCGCCCTCGCCGGAGACAAGCTTTTTGGCTTCTCCTCGTCATCCCGTCCTCTGGGGGTGCAGCTTTACACCGTTCGGCAACAGGCAGAGCGGGACCTGCCCGGGGTTTTGCAAGCCATTCACCAGATCGGCTACAAGGAAGTTGAGCTCTACTGGAACGTCTATACGCATCCGGCGGCGGAGTTGCGCAGCATGATCGCGGACCATGGCTTGACCGCTCCCAGCGGACACTTCAATTACGAAGGTCTCCCCGATAAGCTGGACTACGCGCAAGCTCTGGGGCTGAAATATGTGGTCTGTCCCATGTTGCCCAAAAAGATGTGGAACACGCTGGATGGATTCAAACAGGCGGCGGAGCAGTTCAATCGCTGGGGCGAGCAGGTACGCAGCAGGGGCATGCGCTTCGGCTTCCATAATCACAACTACGAGTTTCGGAAGTTTGGCGATACCACCGGTTTCGATACCCTGCTGGCCAATACCGACCCACAGCTGGTCTGCTGGGAGATGGACTGCTACTGGGTCACGCAAGCCGGAAGAGATCCGCTCAAGATGCTTAAACAGCACGGTGACCGGATCCGCCTGCTTCATCTTAAAGACCGCAAGCCTGGCTTTCCGCCATCGCAGGAGCTGAATGACTCGGCAGGGCACTTTACCGAAGTCGGGACCGGCTCCATCGATTGGAAGGACATTCTCAAAGCCGCCCGGCAAAACGGCATTGAATATCTATTCGTGGAGCAGGACTTTACCAGCCTTCCGCCGGTTGAAAGTCTTCGCATCAGCTACAACAATTTGCGGAAGCTCTAGTAAATTTATCCCGGCAGCTATTCGCCGGCCGGCCAGGGCAGCGTGCAACGGCGCTCGCTGCTTTCTCTCGCCAGCTCAAGGACGCGCATCACCTTCAGCGCCTGCTCTGGGGTCGCCGCCAGTTGGGTGCGCCCCGCCAGCGCGTCCCGTATGTTCTCGTAGTAGCGGCGGTAGTCTCCCGCTTCCGTGGGCACAGCTTGCGAGGTGATGCTGCCGCGCGCTTCGGTGGTCAGGGTCCCCCATCGGCTTTCCGGTTCCTTGCCCCAGCTCGCATCGACCGGCCTTTCTCCGCGCTTCAATGCGTCTTCCTGGGGGTCCATCCCATATTTAACGTAGGAGCCTGACGTGCCGTGGAGCAGGAATCGAAGCGCGGGAGCGGCCGCAAGCATGGTAGAGCGCAGGACAGCGCGCAGCCTGGGGTAATGCAGGACGATATCGAATGCGTCGTCGACCCGCCCTTGCTCGCGCTCTGTACGAATATCTGCGGTAATCGCCTCGGGTGTCCCGAAAAGCACCATCGCCTGGTCGATCAGGTGAGGCCCCAGATCGAAGAGCATCCCGCTTCCCGGCTCTGGACGCTCGCGCCATGCGTTCGCCCGCGGCTGGGGCCGAAAGCGATCAAAGTGGGATTCAAAGAGCACGGGCCGTCCCAGCGCGCCGGCGTTGGCCAGGCGCTGCACGGTGAGGAAATCCCCATCCCACCGGCGATTTTGATAGACAGAGAGCAGGCGTCCCGCGCTTCTCGCAACCTCCACCAGCTCCGCCGCCTCCTGCCACGTGGTCGCGAAGGGCTTATCGATTACGACATCTTTTCCCGCCTGCAGGCATTGGCGAGCCAATGAATAATGAGAGAAATTCGGGGTAGCAATGACTACCAGCCTGATTTGCTCAAATGAAAGCAGCTCGTCCAAGCTGCGAACGACGGAAACATCGCTGTAGCTCTCTTCTGCTTCCGTTCCGCTGCGCTGCACGATCGCCGCCAGCCGCAGCCCGGATACAGCACGGATTACAGGAGCATGAAACGTCCGTCCGGCAAAACCAAATCCGATCAGCCCAACATCAATCATCTGTCATCCTGCCGATTCCAGTGCGGTACTCCCCTAATGTAACAGGGCAATACGCCGGTGACTGGCCACTCCCGGCAAGACCGTAAGATTCTTCTGAAACTTGTGGCCAGACAGCCGCATCCTATATACCAGGTGGGGGTATACAATGAAATCGATGCCTGCTCATGAAAAGACAAAGAACAATGCAACCAGGCGCGCTGACCATCTTGCAGACGAGACCAAGCAAAATCTTCTCCTGCGGTTGCGGCGCATCGAAGGACAGATTCGCGGCGTCCAGAAGATGGTCGAGGAAGAGCGATACTGCCCGGACGTCCTGACGCAAATATCGGCGGTGCATGAATCGCTCCGCTCGGCGGAAAGAGTTTTGCTGCGCAATCACCTGCAGCACTGCGCTACCAATGCCTTGCGCACGGGAGATGAAAAAAAGGCCCAGCGCACCTATGAAGAATTGACCGAGCTTTTTTATAAGCACGCGCGATAGCCGCGATAGGAAGGAACAATGAATTTCAAGATTTTGAACACCATCGCCAAAGATCCCGTATGCCACATGGATGTCGATCCGGCGACCGCGCGCTTCAGCGCCGAATACCAGGGCAAGCGCTACTACTTTTGCTGCGCCGGATGCCAAAAGAAATTTGAAGCAGCCCCGCAGCAATATCTTGGGGCGCAACCAGGCGCGATCTCCCTCGCCCAGGATGGCGCTGGGACTGGTATTAAAATCGCGCAGAGCGCAATCGATCCGGTGTGCGGCATGACGGTAAATCCCGCCACAGCGAAATTTAAGGCCGAGCATAAGGGCCAGGCTTATTATTTTTGCTCTCCCGGATGCCTGAAGAAATTCGAGCAAAACGCAGATCAATATCTGCAGAAAAGCGCTGCCGGCAAACCCACCTCCGCTGCGCAGCCAGCTTCTTCCTCTACGGCTGGCGAATATATATGCCCCATGGATCCCGAGGTCCGTTCCAGAAAGCCGGGAGCATGCCCCAAATGCGGCATGGCGCTCGAACCCGCCGTTCCCTCGGTAAATCGGGTCGAATACACATGCCCCATGCATCCGGAAATCGTGCGCGACCAGCCGGGGAACTGCCCGATCTGCGGCATGGCGCTGGAGCCTCGGACGGTGATGGGCGGGGAAGGCGAAAACGCTGAGCTTCGCTCCATGCAAACCCGCTTCTGGGTAAGCGCAGCTTTGACGGTCCCGCTCCTTCTGCTGGCGATGCTCCCGTTCATTCGACGGTTCCTGCTGCACGCGACTTCAGCGCGGGCACTTGCCTGGACGGAACTCCTGCTGGCTACCCCGGTAGTCCTCTGGGGAGGCTGGCCTTTTTTCGAGCGGATGTGGGCCTCTTTCGTGAACAGGAGCCTGAATATGTTCACGCTGATCGGGATCGGGTGCGGCGTCTCGTATCTGTACAGCGTCTTTGCCTTCTTGCTGCCTTCGCTGATTCCCGCCTCCTTCAAAGGCGCGGATGGAGAGCCGCTGGTCTATTTCGAGGTCGCGGCAACCATCGTTACCCTGGTTTTGCTGGGACAGGTGATGGAGCTCCGGGCCCGTAGCCAGACTGGCAGCGCGATCCGGGCGCTTCTGGGGCTCTCCGCGAAAACGGCGCGCCTGGTGCGCGAGGACGGCAACGAAGTCGATATATCGCTCGACCAGGTGCAGGTGGGGAACAAGCTGCGCGTCCGGCCCGGCGAGAAAATTCCGGTGGATGGCATGGTGCTGGAGGGGGCCAGCTCGGTCGATGAATCGATGATTACTGGCGAGTCCATTCCGGTCGAGAAAGTACCCGGCAGCCCGGTGACAGGAGCGACGATCAACGGAACGGGCTCGCTGCTCATGAGGGCGGAGCGTATTGGATCTGAGACCCTTCTCTCGCAAATCGTGAAGATGGTCTCCGAGGCGCAGCGCAGCCGGGCGCCGATCCAGCACCTGGCCGACAAAGTGGCAGGGTACTTCGTGCCTGCGGTAATTGCAGTCGCGGTAGGCACATTTGCCGCTTGGGCGATCTGGGGTCCGCAACCTCATCTGGCGTATGCATTGGTAAATGCGATTGCCGTCCTGATCATCGCCTGCCCCTGCGCCTTGGGATTGGCCACCCCGATGTCGATTATGGTGAGCACGGGAAAAGGGGCGACCCATGGAGTGCTGGTAAAGAACGCCGAGGCGCTCGAACTTATGGAGAAGATAGACACCCTGGTGCTGGACAAAACAGGCACGCTGACTGAAGGGAAGCCAATGCTTATCTCGGTCCTGCCCGCCGAGGGCATCAGCGAGGCGCAGCTGCTCGCCTATGCCGCCAGCATCGAACGGGCCAGCGAACACCCTCTGGGAGCGGCGATCGTCCGTGGGGCTACGGAGCGCGGCATCTCCATCCCAGCCGCCACTGAATTTAGCTCGACGACCGGCCGTGGGGTCACGGGCAAAGTAGATGGCCGCAATGTCTCCATCGGAAATCCTGCATTTATGCGGGAGCGTGGGTTGGAGATTGGGCGTTTGGAAAACACCGCAGAAGACCTTCGCCACAATGGCCAAACTGTCCTCTTTGTGGCCTTGGATAATCAGCCGGCAGGCCTGATCGGGGTAGCCGATCCTATTAAGGAATCCGCCCGGGATGCCATTCGCTCGCTGCATCGGATGGGCCTCCGCATCATCATGCTGACCGGAGACAATAAGACGACCGCCGCCGCAATTGCGGGCCAGCTTGGCATCGATGACTTCCAGGCCGAGGTGCTGCCGCAAAACAAGGCCCGGACGGTCCAGGAGCTCCAGTCCAAAGGGCTTCGGGTGGCAATGGCCGGCGACGGCGTGAATGACGCTCCAGCGCTGGCCCAGGCCGACATTGGCATTGCCATGGGGACCGGGACCGATGTAGCCATCGAGAGTGCCGGGGTGACCCTGCTGAAAGGCGATCTTCGCGGGATCGTCCGCGCCATCAAGTTGAGCCGGGGCACGATGCGGAACATCCGCCAGAACCTGGTGTGGGCCTTCTTTTACAACCTGCTGGGGGTCCCGATTGCCGCCGGTGTTCTGTATCCCTTCTTCGGGGTGTTGCTGAGTCCCATGATTGCCGCCGCCGCCATGAGCTTCAGCTCGGTCTCGGTGATTACTAATTCCCTGCGCCTGAGGACATTGAAGCTGTAATCAGGTGCTTGGGCATTTAGCCGCATAAGGCTACTGCGATGCGGGTCGAGTTCTCCGGGAATTGCAGCCGATAAAGCCAGGAGGCATGTTCGGTGAGGGCGGCATATCGTTCCCGGACCTTAAAGCTGGCCGTGCCCATCTCCGGATAGAGCCATTGCACGGCTAACCTAACCCGCATCAGGACCGCATATTGCCGCACTTCAACCGCATCCTTAGAGAGGTTCAGCGCTGTTTCATGGATTTGAGGATCGGGGGAATCGAGGGCGAGCAGCGCGATTTTGCCCAAAATCGATGCATTCCTGGAGATCCTGGACAGATATTCCTGGGCGGCAAGGATTCGGCGGCGCTTTATAAACTTGTACTCTTTCGGGCCGAGGTTTTGGCGTAGAAAGATATCTTCCCGGGGCTGCAACAGGTTTGCCAAAGCAGAGACATCCACCGGGGCCAAGCGCCTTTCAAGCTCGTCCAGGGTCTCAGACTTGAAATGTCTGCGGATAGCAACCGCCAGCAGGGCCAGCAGGGCTAAACCCAGAACAATAGTCAGCGCAATAAATGTAGAGGTCATCCGCCTGAGATCCCCCGCATCGCAAGAATCTCGCGCAGCGAATCGTCCCACTCCCGCAATGGACTCACCGGCACCGGGCGTATGGAAACCGGCTGCTTTCGAGGGAGGACAAAATATGAAACCCAGATGAAGGTTACAAAATCCGCATTAATCACCAGCGCCCAGTTTGTAATATAGGCAACCCCTTCGCCCCAATGCGTCCGCGCCAGCCAAGTGGTCAGGTCAACACATCCAATAAGTGCGATTCCCAACATGGTTCCCGTCAAGTAATGGCGCCACGGAATCGCAAAGGTCTTGATGAAAAAAAACAACAAAGCCAGGAGCCCAACCTCAATAATGGCGATACTTCGCTTTAGGGTGTAAATAACCTGAGCAAGCTCATGCTTGCTATTCACCTGCTCATTATTTACCGGAGCGGCGGATGCTGCTCCCAAGGTAATAAGCACAAGAACGATCAAGGCCCAGAAAAAAAGGACCCGCGTAAGCCGCGCAAGCGATGGATATGGTTTAAGTGCACAGGCAAAAATTTCGTAAATCACGCAGAGAGCTATGGGCGCTTCCAGGGCTTCTGTTATCCAATATATGTAGGTGTATATGAGAGGCCAGCTTCTCAGAGAAAACAGGACGGCCGTTCTCGCGATTTGAAAGATTAGGAAAGATAAAAAAAAAGGGAACTCCTTCCAAAGCCTGCGTTGAACGATGGCGATCACCACTGGAATCTGAATCACCTTTGGCCCCACCCAAGCGAGATTAAACAATAAGTGCCACATAGTTGAAGGCCCTTTCCCAGGACCTTCAACTTTACAATGAATTTACCGCCCAGCAAAGTAACATTAACTCACTGGAGCTACGCAGGTCAGGGTCGGACAAGTAGGGAGTGGATCCCCTGACTTCAAAACAGGGCTTGACAAGCCCCCTAAAACCAGCAGAATAGCTATAAGGAAACGGGCCTTTTTCACGATGTAAAACCTCCATAGGGGTCAGTTACAGCGCGAGAATGCCTGTTTTAGGGAGCTGGACTTGAATATCGGCCAAAAGTTTCCGGGTTCCGAAACCGGAACAAATCCGCTGCGAATGTCAGCATTTGAGGATTTGCTGAAGCGAACCCTTGGCTCCGTGGCAGGGTTGTGGGGAAGGATCTTCTATCTGGCCTCTCTTCGCGATGAGAAAGGCGGATACGAGCACTGGGGCTTTACCCGGGCCCATGGTGAGTCTTCCGCTCAGGCCGCTTTTTCACAGGCCCATAGCTCCGCTTTTAGCCAGGCACTCAGGACGCCGCTCCCGGAGCTACTTGAAGATATGGAATTAGCGGCAGGACGGATGGAGATCTCAACTGCGGAGTTGATTGCCAGATTGCGGGAGCAAACTGAGCAATCCGTCCCCCGCAATCTGGCTGGGGGAACGGTACGGCATTTTAATTCAGTGCTGGACGCGCTTTTTTTGGTCCATTCGGCTCGGCAAAACTCCATTCATCGAGCCGCATAGCGACCGAAACGACTTTGCCCACCACCTCCGCCTCTTGGGGGTGCTTCAGGATTCGAGGCGCGACCGGCGACAGCGGATGGGGTTGCAGAACAATCTGATCGCGGTCGATTTCAGTACACCAGCAGCATACAAATCCTTCTCTGGTTTCGACAAAAAAGATCGGCCTCTCATATTCCGAGCGCCAGCCCTCATTTTTAATCTGGTTTTCGGTCTCGTCGATTTGCACGAACGATCCCGGCAAAAGCAGCGGGTACATTGTGAAATCGTCCGTTCCGATATAGGCGTAGGTGTATTCCGCGCTGGCAAATTGCGCGAGGAAAGAGAACGGGACCGCCCCCCATTTTTGGATCATCCGTCCGATATTAGTGGTGCGGCGAATATCGAATGAGGGATCGAAAGCGACCGGGAGTTTAATCGCCCCCGGGTTGGGTAGTATATCCAGCTTGTGGGTCTTGGGAATGCCGACCAGATCGAAATCACAGCTGGACTGGGTGAGATCGATGCCGTACCACGCAAGGATCTCTTTGGTGTCCTTCTTATAAATAACGGAAAAGGAATACAGCCGGTAAATGCTCGGGACCAGCCCCTTGGTTTCTATATCGGAAAGACGGCTCAACGAAATAGAAAACTCGGAATTGCTATATTTTCTGGCAAGGCGCAGGCTTGCAGCTTCAACGTCACGAATTGTGAGTCCAAGCTGCTCCCTTAAACTACGAAGCCTTTGCCCCGGCGAAAGCATCCCGCTTTTCATTTTAGGGGAAAGCAGGCGCAGAATACCACAGGCAAAATTCACATTTTCACAAAAATACGTCTATAGCGCTCTCTCCCGCCGCTTAGGCGGCTGCTCTGGAATGTAAGATCCCGAACCCTCGTATTCGAACGAGACTAGAGCCAGTTGCACCCGGTTCTGGACTTTTAGCTTCTTAAATATTCCCCGCAGGTAGTTTTTGACGGTTTGCTCGGCCAGCGACAGGTGCTCGGCAATCTCGCGGTTGCTCCAGCCTTCCGAAACGAACCGCGCAATCTGGGCCTCGCGCAGGTTTAGGGTCTCCATGAATGAAAAACTAATAAAGACCGGGGCTTTTCGCGTGATTTTGTGGGTTTTGTTCCGAACTCAGAACAAGAAGTTACTCTGCCCGAAAAATTTAGGATGAAAACCTTGTGGTACTTTAGTACTATGAGCCGTTGCAACTTCCCCCATATATATCAATATGGAGCCAAAACATAGTGTCTAAAGAACAGATTGTGGACCTTTTAAATTCCGAGATTGAACGACTGACCCGCGCCCGGGACCTACTTCAGACGGGAAACCGCTCTACCAACTTTAAGAGCAGATCGCATGTGGACAAATCTGGAATTCGCAGGCGGCGCCCCATGAGCCCTGCAACCAAACGCAAGATTTCAGAGATGATGAAAAAAAGATGGGAGCAGCGCAAGAAAAGCAGAGCGGCGTGACCCGCCGGTAGTTCAACCCTTAAATTGAAAGATGCCCCGGAATCGATTGCAGGGCTGACTCTCTGAACCGCCGCGCTCAAGTCTTCGGCGGGAAGGCAGTTTTCCCTCACGACTCCCTCATCTTTCCGGGAAATTCCCAGGCGATGGTTGTCTCTACCCGCGCAATCAGGCATTTCTGCGCCCGGCTTGCGGACGATATCTCAATCTCCCGCCCAAGTGACGGGAGAGGCCCATGGACGATTTCGGCCCGCATGGCAACCGAAGCCATTGGCGTCTTAGCATTGCCGCTGCTCAAGCATCTTTGAAAGGTGCTTGAGCAGTTGTGTTTCCATACGGCAAAGGTATTTATGGGTGCTCAATACAATTCTCTTAGCCCTGCTCTTTACGCTCAAGCTCCTCCAGTAAGATTTTAAGTCGCGCGATAGCTCTCTGAATATTCAGGAGGCGGGTTCGGTCTTGTAAGTCTGTGCATGCCGCTCTCAACAGCTCAGTACTGGCTGTCATAATCTCCAGCTGATTGTTAATTTCATGTCGTAAAAGTTGCCGGTCGATTACTGCCATAGCGCCTTTTTCATCCGCGGAAAAAAGAATATCTACACCCAGGCGGAACAAAAGTAATTTTTAATTTATTTCGGCCGGGTTTCTTGAATTGCATGCTTTCTGTTCCGAAAACAGAACAACCATTGCCCTTTACGGAGCTCTCAAAGCTTTGAATGGCGTCAGGTAAGCACTTGGACGTTGCGATTATCGGGGCAGGCGTCGCCGGACTGCGCGCCGCTGCCGCGCTCGCCGCTGCTGGCCTGAAGGTCGCTGTTCTCGAAGCTCGGGAGCGTATTGGCGGCCGGATTTATACCTGTCATGATCCTCTCTCCGGGCCCCCTGTTGAATTAGGGGCAGAATTTATCCATGGCAGGCACCCGGAGCTGCTTTCCCTGATTGAAAACGCCTCGCTTCCACTCACTGAGATCACGGGAGAGCATCGCTTCCTTTTCGATGGCAAGCTGGAGCAGGCAAAGCATCGAATGCAGCAGGTAGAAGAGCTGCTGCAGAAGATTCCTGGGACGGCAACCCGCGACCGCTCCTTTGCGGATTTTCTTAGGGAGTGCGACTGCGACGCCGAAACCAAGGGTTGGGCGGCTTCTTACGTCGAGGGCTTCAATGCGGCGGACCAGGAGCGCATCAGCGCCTATGCCCTGCAGCGGCAAAGCAAAGCCGAAGAAAAGATCGATGGCGACAAAAGCTTCCGGCTCATAAACGGCTATGAAGGCCTGCCGCTGGCCTTGTTTCGGAGCGTAGCTCAGCGCATCGAACTCCATCGCAATACGGTAGTAAAACGCGTGGAGTGGCGCCGCAATCATGTCGAACTTTCCACCCGGGTCCTTGCTTCCGGCCACTCCCGGACCTTTGAGGCAAAAAAATGCCTGATAACCGTGCCTTTAGGAGTGCTGCAAGCCGCGCCCTCGACCGAGGCCGGGATCGTGTTCGCACCCGAGATCACTCACATACGCAACGCCGCTCTTCAGCTTGCCATGGGGCCGGTAGTCAAGATTGTCTTGCGCTTTCGCGAGCGTTTCTGGGAAAGCAGAAAAGAGCTCGATTCGATAAGCTTCCTGCACTCCCAGAATGAATGGTTTCCCACCTGGTGGACCACTTTTCCCATACATGCCCCTCTATTAACCGGCTGGATGGGAGGCGCCAAGGCCCAGAAGGCTGACGCAACGAAGAAGAGCCAGATACTGGACCAGGCGATCGCCAGCCTCTCCCCTCTGCTTCATCTGGGAGAAAAAGAGCTGTTCGAGCTTTTGGACAACTGGTACTTTCACGATTGGCAATCCGATCCCTTTTCTCTCGGGGCCTACAGCTACGTTCCGGCGGGGGCATGGGAAGCGGCCCAGCAATTGTCCGCGCCAGCGGAGAACACGCTGTTCGTTGCCGGGGAGGCAGCCGATTTCTCCGGACATTGGGGCACGGTGCATGGAGCGCTGCTGAGCGGCTCGCGCGCCGCCCACGCCGTCCTTGAAAGCTGGTGATCCTCGAGTAGCGAGGCAGTCGCCCCTCAATTTTCTGCTCGCCTATATAATTGTGCTGTTTTTATCTTAAAGACGTTGCTGCTGGATTGGGAGAACTCATGCGAATCGTGGTCCTGCGCGAGCACGAACCCGAAGAAAAACGTGTAGCGCTTTCGCCGGATGCAATCAAGAAGCTCTCCGCGCAAAAAGTTGAAGTCGCCGTCGAGAGCGGCGCTGGAAACGAAGCTGGAGTCTCCGACCAGGACTATCGCAGCGCCGGAGCAATAGTAAGCAATGACCGCAACGCGCTGCTTGGGTCGGCGGACATTCTGGTCGCTGTGAATCGTCCCCCGGCCGCCGATCTCTCCCGGTTACGTCCGGGCGCAGTGGTGATTGGGTTCTTGCGTCCGCTGGATGAGCCTGCCGCATTGCAGCCGATCGTCTCCCATGGACTCACCGCATTCGCCATGGAGCTGGTCCCGCGAATCACTCGCGCACAAGCGATGGATGCGCTCTCCTCAATGGCCACTATCGCCGGATACAAAGCTGTCCTGCTTGCGGCCAACCAGCTCCCCCGCATGTTTCCCATGCTGACCACCGCCGCCGGCACCATTCCGCCGGCCAGGGCGCTTATTCTTGGCGCGGGCGTTGCCGGATTGCAGGCCATTGCCACCGCGCGGCGACTCGGAGCTGTGGTCGAAGGATATGATATTCGGGCGGCAGCCGGAGAGCAGGTGCGCTCTTTGGGGGCGAAGTTTCTTGAGGTCGATTTAGGCGGCATCCAGACCGAAGACGCGGGCGGATACGCCAAAGAATTGAGCGAAGAGGCGATGAAGCGCGGCCGCGACCTGATCGCGCAGCATGCAAAATCCGCAGACATCATTGTGACCACCGCGCAGGTGCCGGGACGCAAGGCGCCGCTGCTGGTGACGGAAGAGGCGGTCGCGGGCATGAAGAGCGGCTCCGTGATCGTCGACCTGGCCGGGACGTCGGGCGGAAACTGCGCGCTTACCCAGCCCGGCAGGACGGTCACGCACGATGGCGTCACCATTCTTTCGCCACTGAACCTGCCTGCCACCGTCCCTATCCATGCCAGCCAGCTTTACTCCCGCAATATCGGGAGCTTTCTCGCGCTGCTGATCTCGAATGGCGAGCTGAAAATCAATCGCGAGGACGAGATATTGAAAGGCTCTGGCGTTGCCTTTGCCGGCGCCAATGTTCACCCGCGCGTTGCCGCGGCGTTAGGACAAACTCAACCGTAAGCAACCACAGGAGACGTAGTATATGCACGGAACGGAAAGCATCAATCCCGCAGTCCTGGTCGCTTCCTTATATGTCTTCGTACTCGCGGCCTTTCTGGGCTATCAGGTCATCTCCCGCGTGCCGCCGCTGCTGCACACGCCGCTTATGTCGGCGACCAACGCGATCAGCGGCATCTCCCTGGTTGGCTCGATCGTCACCGCCGGCGCCCACCTGACGCGCACCAGCACCATCCTCGGATTTGCGGCCGTGATCGCCTCCACCATCAACGTAGTGGGCGGATTCATGATTACCGACCGTATGCTCAAAATGTTTCGCAAGCGCGAAGCTATCGTCGAAAAGTCCGGGAAAAAGGCATAACCGTGATCCTCAACTATTTCATCGAGCTCAGCTATCTGCTCGCCTCCATTCTCTTCGTTCTCGGACTGAAGGCGATGAGCCATCCCGATTCCGCCCGGCGCGGCATGTTTTACGCCGAAGCCGGGATGCTGATGGCCATTATCGGCACGCTGCTCAATCGTCAAATCGTCAGCTACCAATGGATCATCGTGGGCCTGGTGATCGGCTCGGCGATTGGCGCGGTGATGTCCATCTGGATGCCGATGACGGCCATGCCGCAGCGGACCGCGCTCTCCCATGCCTTTGGCGCGCTGGCGGCGGCGCTGGTCGGCATCTCCGAATATTCCATCTACGGCGCGGACCTGGGGCGCGTTAAGATCGGCGCGCTCGGCTTCGAGATCCTGCTGGGCTCGCTGACCACTACCGGCAGCCTGATCGCCTTCGGCAAGCTGCAAGGCCTGGTGCGGGGAACGCCAATCCAGTTCAAAGGGCAGCAGATTTTCAACTTTACCCTGATGGCCGTCACCGTGGGCAGCTATATCTACCTGCTGCGCGATCCTTCGGCCAGTTTCGCGTTTTACCTGATGGTGGCGCTTTCCTTTGTTTTCGGAGTCCTCCTGGTAATCCCGATTGGCGCCGCCGACATGCCGGTAGTCATGTCGCTGCTGAACTCCTACGCCGGACTCGCCGCCGCCGCTACGGGTTTTGTGCTGGGCAACAATGTGCTGATCATCGCCGGCACCCTCGACGGATTTTCCGGTTTTATCCTTTCCATCCTCATGTGCCGCGCCATGAACCGCTCCATGAGCAACGTGCTCTTTGGGGCCTTTGGCGCGGAGAGCAGCTCCGCGGCTGGTCCTGCCAGCGGAGAGATGCGCGAGATCAGCGCCGAAGATGCTGCGGTGCAGCTCGCCTACGCCAATCAGGTGGTCTTCGTGCCCGGATACGGGATGGCTACTGCCCAGGCGCAACATGCCGTGCGCGAACTCGCCGATCTGCTGGAATCGCGCGGCGTGGCGGTGAAGTTCGCCATCCATCCGGTCGCCGGACGCATGCCCGGACACATGAACGTCCTGCTGGCGGAGGCCAATGTCCCTTACTCCTCGCTCTATGAAATGGAGCAGATCAACCCCGAATTTCCCCGCACCGATGTTGCGGTGGTGATCGGAGCCAACGATGTGGTCAATCCCGATGCTCGTGACAATCCTAAGAGTCCCATTGCGGGCATGCCGATCCTGGAAGTCGATCGCGCCAAATCCGTGATCGTGCTCAAGCGAGGCAAGGGCAAGGGCTTCTCCGGACTGGAAAATCCTCTGTTCTTCAAATCCGTCACCGGAATGCTGTATGGCGACGCCAAAACCTCGCTTAACCAATTGACCCAGGCTGTGCAGCACGCATAAAAATTTGCGGAAGGTCATTTTTTGTGTCCGCACTTCTTTAAGACTCATCTATCCAGATGATGTCTCACCTGTTTGAGCCTCTTACGATTCGCGGTATTACCTTTCGCAACCGCATTTTTGTCTCTCCTATGTGCCAGTACTCCAGCGTGAATGGACACGCGAAAGATTGGCATTTTGTCCATCTAGGCAGCCGCGCGGTGGGAGGAGCGGCGCTGGTGATGGTAGAAGCGACCGCAGTGACTCCGGATGGAAGAATCAGCCCGGGCGATATGGGCATCTGGTCGGACGATCACATCGAGGGGCTTGCCCGGATATTCCGCTTTGTCGAAGAACACGGCGCCATGCCCGGCATTCAACTGGCCCATGCCGGACGTAAGGCCAGCACCGCTGCTCCCTGGGCGGGCGGCGGCCCGCTCGACGAATCTCAAAGTGGCTGGAGTCCGATCTTCGCGCCCAGCGCTCTCCCCTTCAATGACGGCTTCCAGATACCGGCGCCCCTGGATCAAGAGGGCATCCGCTCCCTTGTGCAGGCATTTGCCGCCGCAGCTCGCCGGGCGTATTCGGCGGGCGCGAAGGTAATAGAGATCCATGCCGCCCATGGCTATCTGCTGCACACTTTTCTCTCACCCTTGACGAACCACCGCACCGATCGGTACGGCGGCCCATTCGAAAATCGCATCCGCATGCTGTGCGAGGTCGTAGAAGCGGTCAGAAAGGTCTGGCCTGACAATCTTCCTCTGTTCGTGCGCATCTCTGCCACCGATTACGCGGAAGGCGGATGGGATTTGCCGCAATCCGTCCAAGTGGCGAAATTGCTGAAGCCGCTGGGCGCGGACTTGATTGACTGCTCCTCCGGCGGACTGCTGCCTAGGGTAAAAATTAACGTCGGTCCCGGATATCAGGTGCCGTTTGCGGAGGCGATTCGCAAGCAGGCTGGAATCCTCACCGGCGCAGTAGGAATGATTACCGCTCCCGTCCAGGCGGACCAGATCATCCGTACCGGTCAGGCGGACGCCGTGCTGCTGGCCCGCGAACTGCTGCGGAATCCGTACTGGCCCTTGCTGGCCGCCCATGAACTTCGCCAGGACGCCACCTGGCCGCAGCAATACCTTCGCGCCCGTCCCTGACGATTGCCGAAGGCAGCAGGTGGCGCGGCTTGTGCGTCCTAGTATGCAGGAGGGCATCGCTTGGCCGCTGAGATCCGCATTGGGACTTCGGGATGGCATTACAAGCACTGGCTGGGGAACTTCTACCCGGAGAAGCTGCCGGCGTCCAAGATGCTCGCCTATTACTACGAGCAGTTCGACACCGTAGAGATCAACAACAGCTTTTACATGCTGCCCAAATTTGAAACCATGCATAGCTGGCGCGAGGCCACTCCGAAAAACTTTCGCTTCGCCGTGAAGGCCAGCCGTTTCATCACTCATAATAAAAAACTCAAAGACCCGCAGAACGCATTGGACAAGTTCCTGCCCCGGGCAGAAGCCCTGGGAGAGAAGCTTGGGCCGGTCCTCTTCCAGCTTCCGCCCGCATGGCGCGTGAACACCGAACGGCTGGCGGAGTTCCTCGACGCGCTTCCCCGCTATCATCGTTACACCTTTGAATTTCGCGAGCCGAGCTGGATCAGCGATCCTGTGGTTAAAATTCTGCAAGATTACAATGCCGCATTCTGCATTTACGATATCGGCGGCTATCACTCTCCGATTCATGTGACCGCCAACTGGGCTTACGTGCGCCTGCATGGGCCAGGCAACAAATATCAGGGCAGCTACAGCCCCGGGGCGCTCGGCAAGTGGGCAGCGCAAATCCGGGAATGGTCCAAAACTCTGAAGGCGGTGTACGTGTATTTCGATAACGACCAGGCCGGCTACGCCGCGCAGAACGCCCTCACCCTGCGCGAGATGCTGGGCCTCTCGGTAAAGAAAACTCCACGCGCGGCTTAGCCATTGGGTGATCGGGTGATCTGTTGATTTGAAAATCATTCGATTTTCCTGTGTCGCTCCGCGCTGCTGCGCTCCGGCCTTCGGCAGAGCGGTACAAATCCGATTCGATTGTTTCGGCATGACTGAAGTCATGCCCTGACACGTGATCTTCTATGTCTCAGAGTCTGGGTATCAGAAGACAAAAGAATCGGGTGATGTGGGCAACGAGTGATCTGGCCAGCGGGTGACCTGGCAGTCGGGTGATGTTGGAATTCTCGGTCAGCCGGTGATATGGCGATTTCGGATCGACCGATTCTCAAATCACCAGTTGGCCCGATGGCCAAATGGCCCAATTCTTCTCAGTGTCTCTGTGGTGAACCGCTGTTGGCCTGGCAGTTGGGGCACCAGAAGGTCACGCGGGCATCAAGCCCGTGCTTCTTTCCTTCAATCATGGCCCCGCATTTGCGGCAGGGCAGGCCGCGTCGTCTATACACCCAGAGGCGCTCGGCGGGATTGCCGCGTCCGGTGGTGCGCCGGAAGCCGGTATAAGTAGTGATGCCTCCGCGGGCCGTATCCCGCACATTGGCCTTCATAAATTTTCTTGCCTGCTCCACCAGGCAGCGCAACTGCTCTTCACTGAGCGAGCCCACCGGCACAAACGGGTCCACTTTGCAGGCGAAGCAGATCTCGGATTTATACACATTGCCGATACCGGCCAGCACGCGCTGATCGAGCAGCGCCGCGCCCACCTCCTGATGGGAGTTTGCCTGCAACCTGCGCAGCGCCTCTTGCACATCGAAATCCTCTGCCAGGACGTCCTCACCCAACTGGCGCAGCTCCGGCTTGCGCCGCAGCGATTCCTCGCTATGGAACTCGGCAATGGGGACGTTGAAGGCCACAGCCACAAAGTCTTCGGTCTCGATCACCACACGCGCATCGCTCCTGCGCTTTTGCCACGGCTCCCCCGGACGGTAAATATGCCAGCTCCCATTCATCAGCATATGGGTGAGCAGCGCCAGATCGCCGGAGAAGCGCATCACGCTCCACTTGCCCATTGCAGCCACCGATTCGACGGTGCGTCCGGCTACCGGCGCGTCTTCATCGATGCGGTTCAGGTGGGGCAGCACGGACTCGAAGCGGACGACCTTCTTTCCCGCCAGGGCTTTGTTCAGCGTGCGCGCTGCACGAAAGATTGTGTCTCCCTCAGGCATTCGCCACCTCAGGCCAACTGCTTGCTTTCCTGCGCAGCTGCGGGCTCCACGGGTTCGCGGCGGCGCATCTGGAAGCCCAACGCCGTCGCAACGAAGCCGGAGCGCTCCAGGAAAGAGGCGAGGAAATGTTGGCGGGCGGCAACCCCATTGATAGCGCCGATCAGCAGCCCCTTCTTCTGCTTTTGCAGATCGAGGGCGATCTGCGCCAGTTTTTCCGCCGTGGCGCGCGCCACCGCCGACCGCTCCGGCTCATCGGGAGGAAAGAACACCAGAATTTCAGGATTGCGCCTGCGCAGGTAGGCGGCCAGCACGCCATTCACCAGGATGACGCTGGCGCCGACGCTGCGCGCCAGCATGCGTCCGCTCAAATCATCTCCGCTGCTTTTGGCAGATTGCTCCTCGGTCTTTTCTTCGAGCGCGGGCCAATCCAGGACCGTTCCATAGGGATTTGCCGGATCGGTCGCCGCAAGATGCACCGCCTCTGCCTTCTCCGGCTCATCGCGCAATGAGCGGATAAGATCCAGCGCCGCCGGCATTGCAAACTGGGTCGCGCCCAGCCCGGCGACGAAAAGCCCACGGCGCACGCGGCCGCTCTCTTCCATCTCCTTCAGCACAGGATAGATGGTGCTGAAGCCGCCGGGAATGTTCTCCGCCATCGCTGCCTCGCGGGTAAGCACTCCATAGCGGACTAACAACTGTTGCGCGGTTGCGGCGGCAAACTGCGTCGGGCTCGCCGCCTCGCCCATGCGCGCGGAGAGCAGCGACCATCTCCCCTGGCCCATTTGCGCAGCTGTGCTGCGACGCGAACGGAAGCCGCGCGCCGACACCGCCAGCGATCCCACGCCATCGTTGCTGTGCTTCTTACGCGCAGACTCCCTATAGGTGAAGGCGCGAAGGGCGTGGAAGGTGTCGCTGGTGATCAGCCCCTTCCACACCAGGTCCCAGATCGCCTGCTGCGTGTCCCCAGGATATCCTCCGCCCACGCTCTCGTGAATAGCGGCAAAGAAGAGCGCCCCCCGATCCCTAAGCAGCTCCAGCAGACTCTGTTCGCGATCCGAGAGCTCTTCCGCTTTCACTTCACGCGGACGCCAGAGCCGCGCCAAATGGTCGGTGAGAAAGAGGGCGATACGACCGTCCTTTTCGCCCAGCGATTCCACGCCGCTCCACACCACCTCTCCGGCTGCGATGAGGGTATCGAGATCGGCAGGGGAATAATCGCGCACTCGCGCCGGCAGTACCTCGCTCTCAAGTATCGACGCCGGGATCGCCGCTCCCTGCAGGCCCTCCACCGCATCGAGCAGCGCATCCAATCCGCCGCGCGGATGCAGCAGCCCCTGCCAATGGGTAATCATGCGGGCCAGCACCCGCTGCTCCACCGGCTCGACCTCCCTGCGCAGACGGGCCAGCGATTTGCGCCGGACCAGCCGCAAGATCTCAGCATCGCACCACTCGCGATGCATCCCTCCGGGACGAAATTCCCCTTCCAGCAATTTGCCTTCGGCCATCAACCGCTTCAGCGTGGATTCTGTAACCTTGCGCGAAAAGCCAAAACGCGCCATTACATCCTCAGTGGTAAACGGACCGTGCGTGCGGGCATAGCGGCGGACAAGATCCAGTGCCGGATTCTCCACCGGCTGCAGGAAGGCCTCCGGCAATCCCGGCGGAAGGGGGAGGCCGAGCGCATCGCGATATCGCGCGGCATCCTCGGCAGCGATGTACCGGGATTGCCTTTGAATCGGCACGGCGAACACCCGCCGCGCTTTTGTCAGCATCTGCAAGGCTTCGTCCAACTGCGGGAAGGCCACGCGGCCCAGCATCTCATCGCGCCCCAGATCACCCAGACGCAGCAACAGGTCATGCAGTCCATCGGCGCTGCGGGCGCGGTATTTCGCCTCCTGCGCCTGGAGTTGCGCTTCGGTTTCGTCCAGGGCATCGCCATCGAGCAGCTCGCGAAAATCGGCATCGCCCAGCAGCTCGCGCAACTGCGCCTGGTCGATGGAGAGCGCCTGCGCCCGGCGCTCCGCAAGTGGGGCATCGCCTTCATAGATATAGTTCGCGATATAGGAAAAGAGCAGCGCCCCGGCAAAGGGTGAGGGCTGCCGCGAATCGACCGTAGTCACATGGATATTGCGGCTGCCGATCTTCCTGAGCACACTCACCAGCGCCGGGATATCGAAGACGTCACGCAGGCATTCGCGATAGGTCTCAAGCAGCATGGGAAACGATCCATAGCGCGCGGCCACTCCCAGCAGATCGGCGGCGCGCTTGCGCAACTGCCACAACGGCGCGCGCGTCCCCGGTCGCCGCTTGGGCAAGAGCAATGCGCGCGAAGCCACCTCGCGGAACTTTGCCGCAAACAGCGCGGTGGACCCAAGCTGCCGCAAAAGAAGCTGCTCTACTTCAGCGGCGGTAGGGACGAAGAGCGCAGAGTCGGGCGGCGCATCGCTCTCCGGCAGGCGCACCACGAAGCCATCATCGCTCCACATCACCTCGGCCGCGGGCCCCAGCTCGGCGCGAATCTTCGCCGTGACCGCCATGCACCACGGCGCATGCAGGCGATTGCCAAAGGGCGTGAGCACGCAGATGCGCCAGTCGCCCATCTCATCGCGGCAGCGCTCGATAACGATATTGCGGTCGTCGGGGACCACGCCGGTGGCTGCGGCCTGCTCGGCGAGATAGCGCAGCAGGTTCTCGGCGGCATTCTGATCGAGATCGTGCTCACGGGCCAGCCGTGACGCCGCAGCGGGTTGCGGCATGGCGCGCAACTCGCGCACCAGCCTGCCAATCTCTTCGCCAAACTCCAGCGGACGTCCGGCGGCATCGCCATGCCAGAAGGGCATCTTCCCCGGCTCGCCGGGCGCTGGCGAAACCAGCACGCGATCATGCGTAATCTCTTCAATCCGCCACGTGGAGGCGCCCAGCATGAATGTGTCTCCCAGGCGGCTCTCGAAGACCATCTCTTCATCGAGCTCGCCTACCCGGGTGCTTCCCTTCTCCGCGCCCAGCAGGAAGACGCCGTAGAGACCGCGGTCGGGAATAGTCCCGCCATTCACTACCGCGAGGGCGCGCGAACCTTGCCTTGCGGTGAGGACGTTCTGCACCCGGTCCCAGGTAATGCGCGGGCGCAACTCGGCAAACTCATCGGAGGGATATCTCCCAGCCAACATGTCGAGCACGCTCTCAAAGACCGCGCAGCTCAGGCCCGCATAAGGAGCTGCGCAGCAAATCAAGGCAAAGAGTTCTTCGACCTTCCACTCCTCCAGCGCCACCATGGCGACGATCTGCTGCGAGAGCACGTCCAGAGGATTGCGCGGATAGCGGATCGACTCGACTTTCCCTTCGTGCATGGCGCGGGTAACGGCGGCGCATGCAATCAGGTCAGCACGGTATTTGGGGAAGATCACTCCCTTGCTCACCGCGCCCACCTGATGGCTGGCGCGCCCAATGCGCTGCATGCCGCTGGCTACGGAAGGGGGCGCTTCGATCTGCACCACCAGGTCCACCGCCCCCATATCGATGCCGAGCTCAAGCGACGAGGTCGCGATCAGCCCGCGAATGGTGCCGGATTTCAGCCGCTCCTCCACCTCCCGCCGCTGCGCCAGCGCCAACGACCCGTGATGCGCGCGCACGATGGTCTCACCGGCAAGATCGTTCAGCGCGCCGGCAATGCGCTCCGCCAACCGGCGGTTATTCACAAAAATGAGCGTGGTCTGGTGATTGCGCACCAGCTCCAGCAGCTTGGGATGGATCGCGGTCCAGATCGACGTCCGCTTCGGCCCTTGCGAGGCCGCGCCGCTGGGCAGCTCTTCGATCTTTCCGATTGCCGCCATGTCTTCGATGGGGACCTCGATCTTAAGCTCAAGTTTTTTTCGCTCGCCGGTGTTCACAATCGTGACCGGGCGATAGCGCACATTGCGCGCTTCAGCCTCAAATTCCTCGCTGAACTCAATCTCTGACTCCGCAGCTTCGGGCTTCGGCGCTTTCTTGCGGGGAATGCTTGCACTGCGCTTTTCCGCGCCGCCGAGAAAATTTGCGACCTCTTCCAACGGGCGCTGCGTGGCGGAAAGGCCGATGCGTTGCAGCTTTCTTTCGCAGAGCGCCTCCAACCGTTCCAGCGAGAGCATCAGGTGCGCTCCTCGCTTGGTGGGAACCACGGCATGGATCTCGTCTAGGATCACAGTATCGATGGAGCGTAAGACCTCGCGCGCATTGGAGGTGAGCAGCAGGTAAAGCGACTCCGGCGTGGTAATCAGGATGTCCGATGGCGTGCGCTGAAAGCGGGCGCGCTCCGAGGCCGGGGTGTCCCCGCTGCGCACCAACCCCTGCGGGACCACATGCTGCGCCCCCAACTCTTCGGCGGCTTTGGCGATGCCGATCAGCGGAGCGCGCAGATTGCGCTCCACATCGACGGCCAGGGCCTTGATGGGGGAGATGTACAGCACGCGGCAGCGCGCTTTTGGCTCCGGCAGCGGCTCAAACATCAGCCGGTTCAGACACCACAGGAAAGCGGCCAGGGTTTTGCCGGTTCCGGTGGGGGCAAGAATCAGCGTGGAGTCGCCGCGCGCGATGGCTGGCCATCCTTGCTGTTGGGGCAGTGTGGGATGGCCAAAGGAGACCTGAAACCATCGCTTGACCGCAGGATGAAAAAGATCCAGAGCGTCCGCGCTCAAAGCGTCTTCCCCGGATGCAGGGTGAGACTTGGCCTCAGCGGACCGGGGGACGACCCGGCGCGGCTTTTGCGCGCGTGATGCATCGGAGTGAAGAGGTTTCTTCATCGCAGGTCTGGTACATCTTAGATGATTCCCCAGTAGCGAAGATGCGGCTTGCAGACGCGCTGCTGCATCGGCCCGGCTGCCAATCCCCATCCCAAGACGGTCGCAATTTCAGAAACTTAACCCGTCTTTAATTGGCGGGCGAGAGTTCGCTCTCCGGGTTGGCGCGGTCTGGAGTG
>CAZONJ010000008.1:0-73768 GCA_964581225.1 uncultured Terriglobales bacterium
TTCCGACGAGGAAGGCACGCCCGCTTTCTTGCTGGAAGATAAAGTGCCCGCGCGCCAGATCGAGCGCCGCCGCAAGAAGCTGATGCAAATCCAGAAGCAGATCAGTAAAAGGAACAAAGCTGCGTGGGTGGGGCGCGAATGCGAGATCCTGGCGGAAGGTCCGTCGGAAGAGACCGATCTGCTTTGGGAGGGACGCACCTCCATGCACGCCCCGGAGATCGACGGCAAGGTATATGTCAACGATTTTGGCGAGCATGAGATGCTGGTGCCCGGCAGCTTCTACCGTTGCGTGATCACGGAGTCGCATGACTACGATCTGGTCGCCCGCATCGTCTAATTGGGTGGAATTTTATGGCGCGTAAAAAAGTCGTGAGTTTGCGTTGCCCAACCTGCCGCACGATTGTAATGCGCAGCGACGAAGCTTTTCCTTTTTGCAGCGATCGCTGCCGGCTGATCGATCTGGGCAAGTGGGCCAGCGGGGCTTATAAGATCAGTTCGCCGGTGCTTGATCCTGACCTGCTGGAAGAATCCGCGCAGGAGATGCAGCGTTCAAGAATGGACCGGGAGGGCCGACAGGACGAAGATGCCGACAGCTCAGCCTCCAGCAATGACCGCCCCAGAAAATAAGGAGACCTCCCTCGCCCCGCGAACTGGTTGGGCCTGGATGGTCGCCACTTTTTTCTGGACAGGCCTTCTTAAACCCGGCCCGGGGAGTTGGGCCTCCGCATTCACCGCTCTCATCTGGTATTTTTTCGTCCGCAACTCCTCGCCTGGCTTTGCCCATCTCAGCGCCCTTGCAGGCATGGTCCTGGCCACCGTGGTGGGCATCCCAGCGGCAACCATTGTGGCCCGCGAGAGCCGGATAAAAGATCCGGGATTCGTGGTGATCGATGAAGTTGCCGGGCAATTGCTGCCGCTGATTCTTGCCGTGGCCAATTGGAAATATCTGCTTGCCAGTTTTATACTTTTCCGTGGTTTCGATATTGTGAAGCCTCCTCCCATCCGGCAGTTGGAGTTGCTTCCGGAGGGATGGGGGATCATGCTGGACGATCTTGGAGCGGGTATTTTTGCTTTGCTGGTCCTGGCGGCGCTCCAGCATTTCAAGTTTTTGCAATAGTGAAGCGGGACCGCAGCACAGCACATCGAAGTATTGAGGGCTATGGGTATTTCTGAGCGGCTGCTAGGCAAAAAAAACGTAAACGGCCGTCCGCATATCGAGGCGGTGATTCCGGCAGCGGCGTTGCCGGGCGGAGAGGTGCGGATCGTCGGACATGGTTTTCGTCCTGCGGATTATTGCAGGCCGCGGGTCCTATTCGGCGACGTGCCCGGCGGAGTAGTAATCAGCTCGGATGAATTTGTGGTCGCGCGCGTGCCCGAGGGCGCGGTCTCCGGCCCGCTGGTGGTTTCTCCTTCCGACACCAGCAGCAATGGATTTGACTTCAGGGTCGCCGTCTCGATCGCTGAGAATCTTCATCCCGTGGGTAATCCGGCAATCGATGCCGAGGGAAACATCTTTGCCACCTTCTCCGGATCGCGCGGCCAGAAGGTCCCGGTCTCGATTTATAAAATCGATACCAGCTACAACGTAAAGCCGTTTATCTCGGAGTTGATCAATCCCACCGGGATCGCCTTCGATCGCGACGGACAGATGTACGTCTCATCGCGGCACACCGGCACCATCTACCGGGTGGCGCCCAATGGCACCATGTCCGCCTATGCCGAGGGGATGGGAATCGCCACTGGCATCGCCTTCGACCGGGAGCAGAACCTTTATGTTGGCGACCGGAGTGGAACGATCTTCAAGATCGCGCGCGACCGCCAGATCTTCGTCTTTGCCACTTTAGAACCAAGCGTCTCCGCTTATCACCTGGCATTTGGCCCGGACAACAGCCTGTACGTGAGCGGGCCTACGATGTCGAGCCATGACGCAATCTATGCGGTCGATCCTCATGGCGCAATCTCGGCCTTCTATCGCGGCCTGGGACGTCCGCAAGGGTTGGCCTTCGACATCGATGGGAATCTCTATGTGGCCGCTTCGCTTGGAGGAAAACGCGGGATTGTGCGCATCACTCCCGGCAAAGAGGCTTCCCTGATGGTCTCCGGGCAGGGCCTGGTGGGCTTCTGCTTTGCCCCCGGGCGCTCCGCCGTGCTGGCGACCACCAACTCCATCCATCATCTTTCCTGGGGCATTCAAGGTTTGCCGCTTCAGGGATAAGATCGCCTTCGCCGCGCCCGGTTGCCGCCATTGCCTGACGATATACTGCTGATGTGAATGCCGAGATCATCGCAATTGGCTCCGAGCTGCTGACGCCTTTTCGCCAGGACACTAATTCCTTATTTCTTACCGATAAACTGAACCAGCTTGGGGTCGAGGTGCACTTCAAAGACGTTGTCGGGGACAATCGCGGGCATCTGGTTTCGGTAGCGCGCATCGCCTTCTCGCGCGCCGAGATCGTGATCTTTATGGGAGGACTCGGGCCCACGGAAGATGACCTCACCCGCGAAGCTGTGGCCGAGGCGCTCGGAATCGAGTTGCGCCGCGACGCGGATATCGTCGCCGATTTGTACAAGCGCTTCGCCGCGCGCTCCATCAGGATGTCAGAGAACAACACCCGCCAGGCGGACGTGCTGGCTGGCGCTGCTGTACTGCCAAATTCCAACGGCACTGCGCCCGGGCAGTGGCTTGAAACCGAATATCAAGGCAAAAAGCGCATAGTAGTTTTGTTGCCCGGACCGCCCCGCGAATTAAAACCGATGTTCGATGCGCAATGCTTCGAGCGCCTGCGCGCCAAAGTTCCACGGCAATTCATCGCGAAACGGGTGTTGAAGGTCGCGATGATGGGGGAGTCGCAATGCGATGCGCGGATCGCTCCGATCTATTCGCAGCATCCCGAGGTGCAGACCACGATCCTGGCCGGGGCGGGCGAGGTACAGATCCATCTTCAGGCGCGGGCCGGTTCTTTGGAAGCTGCGCAGGAACGCGTGAACGAACTGGCGGAGAAGATCGAAGACGAGCTCGACCAGAGCATCTTCTCAACCGCCGGCGAATCGCTGGAACAGATCGTCGGATACTTTCTTCAAATGCGTGGAGCTTCCCTGGCGGTCGCCGAATCGTGTACCGGCGGGCTGCTGGCGCAGCGCATCACCTCCGTTCCCGGCAGCTCGCGTTATTTTGTTGGCGGGGCGGTGGTCTATTCCAACGAGCTGAAGTCCGCATTGGCCGATGTCCCTGCGCGCATGATCGAGGAGCATGGCGCGGTGAGCCGCGAGGTGGCCGTGGCCCTCGCGGAAGGCATTCGCAAGCGCTGTAACTCGACCCTGGGGGTCGGCATTACCGGCGTAGCCGGCCCGGGAGGCGGAAGCGCGGAAAAGCCGGTCGGCCTGGTATTCATAGCGCTGTCGAATGGAAGCGAGCCACAGGTCGTGGAGCGCAACTTTTTCGGGGACCGCGACCGCATCCGCTGGTGGGCCACGCAGCAGGCGCTGGACATGATGCGGTTGAAGCTGGCCTGATCCCTATGCGCACATTCATCGCCATCGATATCACTGCGGAGATCCGGGAGCGATTGATCGAATTTGTGGAAAAGCATCGTCCTCTCTTTGCGAATGCGCGGTGGATACGGCCGGAGGGCGCGCACATCACTTTGAAGTTTTTAGGCGAGATCGATCTGGAGCAGAAAGACCGGATCGAGGCGGCTTTAAGCAGGGTGAAAGCGACTCCATTCGATATCAGGGTCCGCGGAGTGGGATTTTTTCCGGGGACGCGCGCGCCGCGCGTCCTGTGGGCAGGGACCGAGGCAGGCGAACCGCTCGCGGCGCTGGCTTCTTACGTCGAGAAAGAGCTGGCTCCTCTGGGTTTTGCAAAGGAGAAGCAAGCTTACCGGCCCCACCTGACGCTGGCGCGATTGGACCCGAAAAAGACAAAGAACTCCGCAAGCGCCGCCCAGGACCTTATTGAGCGTCCGCAGCCTGACTTCGGTACAATGACGGCCACGGAGTTTTTTCTTTACCAAAGCAAACTGTCACCACATGGGTCCCATTACGCAAAACTCGCGCGGTTCGTCTTACAGTAGTCTGGAACAATTCGAAAATCCATGAGGAATTCCGTTTATATACTCATCCCGCTCGTCGCTTACCTGCTGGGATCGGTCCCGTTCGGTTACCTTATCGTGCGCATGACCAGCGGGCAGGATGTACGCAGCATGGGCAGCGGCAATATTGGAGCGACCAATGTGGCGCGCAGCGGCGGCAAGAAGCTAGGCATGCTCACGCTGGCGCTGGATGCCCTGAAGGGATACCTGGCCGTCATGTTTGCCGAATATCTGGCGCGGCATTTCTTTTCCACGGACCCGCAACAGCGTTCTGCGGTGCTGGCGTGCATGTCGATCGCCGTCCTTTTTGCCATGCTCGGCCATATCTTTCCCGTATGGCTCAATTTCCATGGAGGCAAAGGAGTAGCGACCGGCTTGGGATGTTTTATCGCCCTGGCCCCCAAGGCGGTGCTGGTCGTCCTGTTGCTTTTTGCGGCTATCGTGCTGTTTTTTCGCTATGTTTCGCTGGGCTCCATTGTGGCCAGCGCCGCCTTCCCTTTTTTTGCGTTCCTGTTCTATCGCCACGATGTCTCGCCGGCGATGCTGGCCTCCACCATCGCGGCTTCGGTTTTGATTATCGTCAAGCACCGGACGAATATTGAGCGTCTCGTCAGCGGGACGGAAAACCGTCTCTCATTCTCCGGAAAGAAAGGCTGATTTCTTGTTGCGCCGCCGCGACCGACAATATAGATCCATGAACAACAGGACTTGCGCATGAGCCGTATCGCCGTAATCGGAGCGGGAGCATGGGGGACTGCCCTCGCCATCGTCCTCGGGCGCAAGGGGAACCACGCGGTTTCGCTGTGGGCTTATGAGGAAGAGGTCTGCAACTCCATTGCAGATCACAGGATCAACGATCTGTTTCTGCCGGAATGCGAAATTCCCGGCGTGGTGAAAGTCACCAGCAGCCTGAGTTCCGCATTGCAGGGCGCCGAGATCATCTTGAGTGCGGTCCCCTCGCATCATGTGCGCCGGGTCTTCCATGAAATGGGCCCATATCTACGCCTCGAAGCGCCCGTGGTCAGCGCCACCAAGGGCATTGAAAACGAAACCTTGAAGCGCATGACGGAAGTGATCGAAGAGACCGTGCATCAGCGCTACGGCTTTACTCCGCGCATCGCCGCCCTCAGCGGGCCATCTTTCGCCAAAGAGGTAGCGCGCGGCGACCCTACGGCGGTGACGGTAGCTTCGATCGATACCGAACTGGCGACCACGGTGCAGCGCGAATTCAGCGATCCCCTCTTCCGGGTCTACACCAATGAGGATGTGATTGGAGTGGAGCTGGGCGGCTCGCTTAAAAACGTGATCGCCATCTCTGCCGGCGTAGTTGAAGGGCTGGGCCTGGGATACAACACAGCCGCCGCCTTGATTACGCGAGGTCTGGCTGAGATTACCCGCCTGGCTGTCGCCTGCGGGGCGCGCAAGGACACTCTGGCCGGGTTGGCGGGCATGGGCGATCTGGTGCTTACCTGTACGGGCGCGCTCTCCCGCAACCGCTCCGTAGGGGTCGCCCTGGGAAAGGGACGCAAACTGCGCGAGATTATGGAAGGCATGCATGGAATGGTTGCGGAAGGGGTGCTTACCACCAATGCCGCCCTTGGGCTGGCCCGGAAGCAAGCGATCGAAATGCCGATTACCGAGCAGATCCATGCCATTCTCCATGAGGAACAGTCGCCAAAAGACGCCATCCGCGACCTGATGTCCCGTCCGGGGCGCGTGGAGTAACCCTCCCGAAAGTAACCTGCCGGAGGGAAATACCCGAATTCAAAAGCCATGAAAGGGCGATAAAATCTTCGCTGGCATGCGTCTTCCGTCGCGAATTCCTATTCTTTACCTCATCCTCGGCGTGCTCATTATCGTCGGCGTCCTGCCGTTTTATTTTTATGGGACCAAAGTCGTAGACGTGAATCGCGACCGGCTCATTACCAATGAGCGGCTCCTGCAAAATACCGTCACCCGTTCCCTGGCCGAAGATATTTCCCAACGGCAAAAGAGCATGCAGACCTTGCTCGGCAACCTGGCGGCTGCGATGGTGGTGGCGAGTGGAGGCAATCTCTCCGACAAGCATGTAAATACCCCGGAGCTGCGCGGATTACTGGAAAGTTTCGTCTCTTCTTCCGATTCTGTGCTTTACGCCACCCTGCTGAACGATGAGGGAAAGGGCATCTCCGCCGGCACTATCGTGCCCGACGCCTTTTTGCAGCGTGAATTGGAACGTGGATTCGAGGATGCTGCTGCCTGGAAGAGCTATACCGGCCAGGCGCTTTCCCTCGGCGCGGGAAAAAACCAGCGTACCACGCTATTGATGAGCGTCCCAATCACAAATAAAGATCACGTGATCGGCATGCTGGCCGCGATCATCGACCTCCAATTCCTGATTCAAAAACTCAAAGACGCGAACCAGGGCGGGCTTGCCACCTACGTGATCGACCGCCAGGGACGCCTGGTCGCCGGCGGTGACAACCTGTATGCGACCGGCCAGGACCTTTCGGACAACGAACTTATCAAAAATTTTGTGGAGCAGGGCGGCGCCCGGTTTGCCGCAACCAGCGAATACAGCGCTATCGTGGGAAAAAAGCGGGTGCCGATGCTGGGCACTCTCAGCCCTGTGCCCCTGCTGGCATGGGCAGTCATTGTGCAGAAATCGCAGCAGGATGCGTATAGCAGCGTCTACGAAATGCAGAGCCGGGCCAGGCAGTTTGCCTTGCTGGCTGTAGCGTTGAGCCTGGGCTTTGGAATTTATGCCGCGCGCCGCATCGCTACCCCGCTGCAGACGCTCACGGAATCCAGCCGCGCCATTGCCCGGGGAGATTTCTCCCGGCGCGTGCATCTGAAGAGCCGGACGGAGTTCGGCGAACTGGCGCAGACGTTCAATACTATGTCCTCTGACTTGGAGCGCTTTGTCCAGGACCTGAAGCGGGCGGCGGAAGAAAACAAGAACCTGTTCTTGAGCTCGATCCAGATGCTCGCCGGCGCGGTCGATGAAAAGGACCCTTACACTCGCGGCCATTCCGATCGTGTCACGCGGTACTCAGTCCTGCTGGCGCAGGAGATGGGTATCTTGGCGGAAGAGGTGGAAAAGATCCGCATCGCGGCCCAGCTTCACGATGTCGGGAAGATCGGCATCGAAGACCGGATATTAAAGAAGCCCGGCGCCCTCACCCCTGAAGAGTACGAGGTTATGAAGACCCACACCGTAAAGGGGGCCAACATTCTGCGTCCAGTTGCGATGCTGAAGGAGATGATTCCGGGGATTGAATTGCACCATGAATCGCTGGATGGGCGGGGCTACCCTTATGGATTAAAGGGAGACGAGATCCCCATGCTGGCCCGCATCATCACTGTGGCCGATACTTTCGATGCCATGACCACCAATCGTCCCTATCAGGCTGCTATGGAGCCGGAATATGTAGTGCGTATTATCCGTTCGATGGTGAACACCAAGTTCGATCCGCGCGTGGTGGAAGCGCTGTCTTCCGTCTTCCAGAACGGCAGCCTGCGGCTGCAACGCGCTGCCGTCGTCTCTCCCGAGCAGGCCGAGATGGCAGCTGCGCCCGGCCAATAACTCTCGCCTTCGTCATTCAAAATCATCCATTCCCGTTCCACCAGCGAACAACTTGCCTTTTCCGGTTTGCCTCTAACTCAGATGCTTTCAATCAGTTTGGAAGAATGAGGGGAAATGGGACGCATCGTACTGCCAGGCAGGGGATACCCGCTGGGGGCCAGTTGGGACGGGACCGGAGTGAATTTCGCGCTCTACTCGGAGCGCGCGGAGCGCGTGGAACTCTGCCTTTTTGACAGCCGCAATGGAGAAGAGACCGAACGCATTGAGGTAAAAGAACAGTCCAATTTTACCTGGCATTGCTATGTCCGGGGCCTTCAGCCGGGACAACTGTATGGTTATCGCGTTTACGGGCCTTATCGCCCGGAAGAAGGGTTGCGTTTTAACCCTAACAAACTGCTGATTGATCCCTATGCGCTTGCGGTGGCGGGAAAGGTGAATTGGGAGCACCACGTCTTCGGCTATCCCTTCGGCGGGGAGGACCCCGATTTGAAGATGGATGAAAGCGATAGCGCGCCCGGCATGCCGAAATCGGTGGTGGTCAACCCTTTCTTTGACTGGGAGCATGACCGGCTGCCTCGCACCGCTTTGAGCGACTCGATCATTTATGAGGTCCACGTAAAGGGTTTTAGCAAGTTAAATCCGGAGGTCCCGGAAGAGTTGCGCGGGACCTATGCGGCGCTCGCCCATCCCGCCAGCCTGCGCTACTTCAAAAAGCTGGGCATCACGGCGGTGGAACTTCTTCCCGTCCACGACTTTCTGGATGACAAGCACCTGCTGGACCGAGGCCTCTCCAATTATTGGGGCTACAACACCACGAATTTTTTCAGCCCGGACGCGCGCTACTCCAGTTCGGGAGACCGCGGCGGGCAAGTCACGGAATTTAAGGCCATGGTCAAGGCGCTGCATCGCGCCGGGATCGAGGTCATCCTGGATGTGGTCTATAACCACACCTCCGAAGGCAATCACCTGGGGCCGACCTTGAGCTTTCGCGGCGTGGACAATACCACCTATTACCGCCTGATGCCGGACAACCCGCGTTTTTATATGGACTACACCGGCACCGGCAACAGCCTGAATGCGCGCCATCCACAGGTGCTCAAGCTGATTATGGACAGCCTGCGCTATTGGGTGCAGGAGATGCACGTGGACGGCTTCCGCTTCGACCTTGCCGCGACCCTGGCCCGCGAACTGCACGATGTAGACCGCCTCTCCGCCTTCTTTGACATCATCCATCAGGACCCGGTGATCTCCATGGTCAAGCTGATTGCCGAGCCATGGGACGTGGGAGAGGGAGGCTATCAGGTGGGCAACTTCCCTGTCCTCTGGGCGGAGTGGAACGGGAAATACCGGGACACGGTGCGGCGGTACTGGAAGGGAGATGAGGGCCAGCTCTCGGATGTGGCTTACCGGCTCACCGGCAGCAGCGATCTCTATCAATGGGACGGACGGCGGCCAACAGCCAGCATTAATTTCATCACCGCCCACGACGGTTTCACCCTGGAAGATCTCGTCAGCTACAACGAAAAACATAATGAAGCGAATGGCGAGAACAATAACGATGGGGCCAACGACAATAACTCATGGAACATGGGGGTAGAAGGTCCGACCGGCGATCCGGAGATCATAAATTTAAGGGAGCGGCAAAAACGGAATTTCCTCGCTACCCTGCTCTTCTCCCAGGGCGTGCCGATGATCTGTGGCGGGGACGAAGTCTGCCGTACGCAAAATGGCAACAACAACGCCTATTGCCAGGACAACGAGATCTCCTGGATGCATTGGGAGTGCGACGAGCGCCAACAGGAGCTGTTTGATTTCGTCTGCAAGCTGATTCGTATCCGGCTGAAGCACCCTAACCTGCATCGCCGAAAATTCAACCAGGACCGCGTCATCCGTGGGTCGGTCCAGCACGATATGCTCTGGCTGCGTCCCGACGGTCAGGAGATGACCGATGAAGAGTGGAATGCCGCGTGGGTAAAGAGCATGGGGCTGCTGCTGAATGGAAAAACCCTCAACCAGGTTTCAGCGGCCGGGGAGCAGATTAAAGATGACACCTTCCTGTTGCTGCTGAACTCCTCTCATGAGCCCATCGAATTTACCCTTCCCGGGGAAAACGTTGCCGGCGGATGGGAAGTCATGGTGGACACCAATGTCCCCGCTCCAAAAGAAAAAGATAAGAAGCAGGCCCAGCCGGGGGAGAAGGTGAATTTGGAACAGCGCTCTATGCTGCTGTTACGCGAAAGGCAGAAGGCCTGACACGCGGCGTGGTCTCGCAGGAGTTGCGGTCTGGGCAGCCCAGGCTACTCTTCACTCTCGAAAAACACTGCCGCTAATGGCGGGACGGCGATCTCGACCGAATTCCAGCGGCCATGCGCGTGGGTCTGGTCGGCATAGACGCCCCCCAGATTTCCGATTCCCCCACCTCCATACGCGCTGCCATCGCTGTTGAGCATCTCTCTCCAGAACCCGCTGCGGGGCACGCCGATGCGATACCGCCATTGCGGGACCGGAGTAAAGTTGCAAACCACCAGCACATCTTTCTTCGTGCTGGGGCTCTTGCGGATAAAGCTGACGATGCTGTTGTCCGCGTCGTTTACGTTGATCCATTCAAAGCCGGAAGGATCGAAGTCCGCCTCCCACAGCGCCGCCGCGCGAAGGTAATAATGGTTTAAGTCGCGCACCCACTGCTGCATTCCGGAATGGGGCCACGCATCCAGCAGGTTCCAATCCAGGCTGGAGTCGTGGTTCCATTCCTTCCACTGCGCGATTTCACCCCCCATAAAGAGCAGCTTCTTGCCGGGCTGGCCAAACATATAGCCCAGGAGCACCCGCAAATTCGCGAATTTCTGCCAATCGTCGCCCGGCATTTTGTTGACCAGCGAGCCCTTGCCATGGACGACCTCATCGTGGGAGAGCGGCAGCACGAAGTTTTCGTTGAACGCATACACCATGCGAAAGGTCAGCTCGCCATGATGGAACTTGCGGTAAATCGCATTTTTAGAAAAGTACCGCAGGGTATCGTTCATCCAGCCCATGTCCCACTTGAGTCCGAAGCCCAAGCCGCCCAGATAAATAGGGCGCGACACTCCAGGCCATGCCGTGGATTCCTCGGCCACCGTCTGCACGTCGCTATGTTCTTTGTAGACCTCTTCATTGAAGCGGCGCAGGAAGGTAATCGCATCCAGGTTCTCGCGCCCGCCAAACTTATTGGGGACCCATTCTCCGGCCTTGCGGGAATAATCGAGATACAACATGGAGGCCACAGCATCCACCCGCAATCCGTCGGCGTGATAGCGGTCCAGCCAGAACAAGCCACTGCTCATCAGGAAGCTGCGAACGTCGTCGCGTCCATAATTGAAGATCGCGCTCTTCCAATCGGGATGGAATCCTTGCTTGGGATCGGCGTGCTCGTAAAGATGGGTGCCATCGAAATAGGCGAGGCCATGTTCGTCATTGGGAAAGTGGGAGGGCACCCAATCCAGAATCACGCCAATGCCGTTCTGATGCAGCTTATCGACCAGGAACATGAAATCCTGAGGCGTGCCATAGCGGCTGGTGGGAGCGAAATATCCGGTGGTCTGGTAGCCCCACGACCCGTAAAACGGATGCTCCATCACCGGCAGAAACTCCACATGAGTGAATCCCATTTTCTTCACATATTCCGGGAGCTTCGCAGCCAGCTCGCGATAGGTAAGCGGCCGGTTGTAATCTTCGGGAACCCGCATCCATGAGCCGAGATGCAGCTCATAGATCGACATGGGCTTATTCAGCGCGTTGCGCTCGCCCCGGGTGCGCATCCATTCCGCGTCCCCCCATTCGTATTCCAGGTCCCAGACAATAGACGCTGTGAGCGGCGGCGTCTCGCTGTAAAACGCCATCGGGTCGGCCTTATCGACGGTGAAAGCGCGGTGGTTGGACTTGATGTGATATTTGTATTTCGTTCCGCGGGAGACGCCGGGGATGAAGCCTTCCCAAATCCCCGAATTTCCACGGGCGCCGAGATAATGCCGGCTTTTGTCCCAGCCGTTGAAGTCGCCGATGACGGTCACATCGTGGGCATCCGGCGCCCATACCGCGAAATAGGTCCCGGAGACGCCGTCGGCGCTGGTCATGTGAGCGCCGAATTTGTTGTAAAGCCGATAATGGCTGCCTTCGCGAAAGAGGAAGATATCGTCCTCGCTGAGCAATGACACATCGTAGCGAACGCCCTGGACCGGAATTGTCGTGTTACTCATAAATGTCTACGCCTGCGGCAAACGTTCATATAAAGTTGTGAGCTCCTTGAGGCGGCGGGAGAGGCCGGGATCCAGCATCTCCAGGCGAAACCGCCAGCCCCAGTTCCCTCCCATTTTGGCGGGAGTATTCATGCGGGCCTCGCTTCCCAGGCCGAGCACATCCTGAAGAGGAACAATCACGGTATTAGCCACCGAGACCATGAGCGCTCGTACGAAGTCCCAGTGGATCTCGGCCCCGCTGGTGTTGAGATACTTGCGCGTGTATTCACGCTCCTGGCTTATATCTGTTGCTGTACGGGTGCTGTCTCCCGCGCCGGAACTCGTCCACCAGCCCACAGTCGTATCATTATCGTGCGTTCCGGTATAGGCGACGAGGTCCCGGGTATAGTTATGGGGCTTGAACGAAGGGGCCTGGGGATCGGTTCCAAAGGCGAATTGCAGGATCGCCATCCCCGGAAATCCGAACCGGTGGCGGATCGCCTCCACCTCCGGGGTAATGACCCCGAGGTTCTCCGCAATAATCGGCAGGTCGCCAAGTTTACTATGCACAGTCGCGAATACCTCAGCGCCCGGCGCGCGCGTCCACCTGCCGTGGATTGCAGTGCTCTCCCCGGCGGGAACTTCCCAATAGGCTTCAAAGCCGCGGAAATGATCGATGCGGACCATATTAAAAAGTTCGAATGAGGCGCGGAACCGCTCGACCCACCACTCAAAACCGGTTTGCCTCATCTTCTCCCAACAGTAAATCGGGTTTCCCCACAATTGGCCGGTCGCGCTGAAATAATCGGGCGGGACCCCCGCCACCTTTTCGGGATTGCCATTCTCATCCAGCAGAAAAAACTCCGGATGCGACCAAACATCGGCGCTGTCATGCGCAACGTAGATTGGAAGGTCACCCATCATGCGGATATGATGCCCGGCGCAATACTCCTTGAGCCTCTTCCACTGCTGAAAAAATAAAAATTGCGTGAACTTGTGCGATTCTATCTCTTCCGAGAGCTGCTCACGCGCCTTCTGCAGGGCCGCAGCCTCGCGCCGTACCAGCTCCTCGGCCCAGTGGACCCACGCTACTCCATTGTGGGCCTCCTTTAAAGCCATAAATAGCGCGTAATCGTCGAGCCAATGGGCGCGTTCCTTTTTGAATTGATTGAACTCGCTCCGCTTGCCGGAGGCCCGGTTGCTGAAGTTCCGATAGACTTTTTTCAAAAGCGGCAGCTTGTATTCGCCGACCCTTTGATAATCGACCTTCTGCTCCGGCAGCTCCGGAATGTTGACCAGCTCCGCCTCCGATAAAAGTCCCTCACGTTGCAGCTCTTCCAGGCTGATCAGCAGCGGGTTGCCGGCAAAGGCGGAAAAGCATTGGTAAGGAGAGTCGCCGTACCCAGTCGGGCCGAGGGGCAACATCTGCCAGATGCTCTGCCCGCCGTCGCGCAGGAAGTCAGCAAATTTGTATGCAGAAGGGCCGAAATCGCCCATGCCAAATCGGGTAGGCAGCGATGTAGGATGCAGCAGAATCCCACTCGATCTTGGGTACCTCTCTTCAGTCATTATGCTGCTTTCAGCCCCTTATGGGCGCTTAGTAGCTCGAATATACCGGCAATGGGGACACGCGCCCAATCCGAGTGGCGGCGCGCTTCATAGCGGACTTCAATCAGGGCGCGCTCCAGCATATAAGCATTCAGAATGATGCGGAATTCATCGCGCGACTCCGGAATCAGCCCAATACGTCCGGCAGCCCGCAAGTAGCCGCCTAAAAATGCCGCCCCGGTCCAGCGATACCAGAAGCTGGCCCAGTTCTGCAGCATGGCCAGGTTGGTGGCCTGCGGCACTACTCCCGGGACCTGTCCGAACTGGGCTGAACTGGCAGCATAATGAAAAGAGCGCAGCATGGCCGCTACGTCCCGCACCGGAGAGAGCTTGATGCGACGCTCTCCGGCGGGACGGCTTGGATCGCCTTCAAAGTCGAAGATCACGAAATCTTTTCCGGTGAACAGCACCTGCCCAAGATGGAAATCGTTATGCAACCTGATTCGGATGCTGGAAATGCGACGGTCCCGCAAAGGCTTGAAGATGGCGCGCACGTCGCGCTCCTGCTCCAGCAACTTCCTTGCTTCCTGCTGGGCCTGCTCGGGAAGCGCCGACAAATTCCCGCGAAGCTGTTCGAAGGCCCTGCCCGCCTGTCCCAGCATCCCGTGGTAGAGACCCATGCGATAAAAATCCGTGAACGGCTCAGGCACAAAGTCAGGGCCGGCGCCACTTGCCAGCGCAAGATGAAGTTCAGCGGTCCGGGTGCCCAGCAGACGGGCCATCTCCAAAAAGGAGCCCATAAATTCCATTACCACCGCGGGCACAGGCTCAAGGGCCAGGCTGAGGGGGTCGCTGATGGGTATGGGCGCGATGCGTGGATCGTCTCCTTTGGCCAGCACATGTTCGTAAAACTGCCCAAGATGATCGGTGGTGAAATGCCAGGCGTCGGCTTGGTGGCATACGTATTGCTCCAGGATTCCAAACGTAACCGGCTCTCCGCTGAGAGGACGATATTGCAGATGTCCGGCAAGCTGAGGGGCGTTGGGAAAAGGATTGGTTTTGTCGGTGAGGAAAGACAGAATCTCGTAATCGGGATTGATGCCTTCATCCACCTTGCGAAAGAGTTTCAAGATGAAGGTATCGCCGTAGGTGACGGCCCGGTGATTGTGCTCTCCGCGCACGACCGTAGTCTCCGAGGCAAAATTCTCGCCCTTCCAGAGTTTTCGGAAAGCCCGGGTATGGGAGCCCACGATCTCACCGAAGCCGCCCTTCAAGCGCCTCCTGCGTCCGACCGCATTCAACAGCGCGGCATTAAATTCAGGGTCCTGCAGCGCCGAATAGATGATTCCACTCTCTCCGTTGGAGATTTGCAGGCGGGCGAGGGCCAGCTCCGGAACACTCTGCAATAGCTGCTCCGATTTTTCGCCGCTTGCTACGGAGAGAGGCAAGGTATAAAACTCCGGGTCTCCCTCATCGAATTCGATTCGCGCCAGCAGCATGTATCCCCTGGAGGAAACCGGGACCACGTCGGCGATCTGCGCCAGGCGAATTCGGCGGCCGCGTCCCATGAACCATCGCCGCTGCCGCATGAAATTCGGCAGCAGTTGCGCCATCGAAGACAAGGTCTGTCTGGAAAAGACCTCTTCGAGGGACTTGACGGGGAAAACCGGCAGGCCATCCTTCCCCGCTTTAAGGGTTAGACTCTCCGCTCCGGCTTCCTTAGGCTGCAACAAAAACCAGTAGAAGGAATGGGGGGCAAGCGACAGAACATAACACTTGTCCGTGATGACCGGGAACTCCGCCCCGCCAAACATCTCTACCGGCACCGCGCCCTGAAACTTATGCAGATCGAGTTCGACGGCCTGAGTGAAGCGGGAAAGATTGGCGACGATCAGGATGCGCTCGTTTTCATATTCACGCGTAAAGGCGAGCACCTTGCGATTGTCAGGGTAGAGAAATTCAATCGTGCCGCGACCGAAGGCCCTGGAGCGCTTGCGTTGCGCGACGAGCCGCTTTGTCCACCAAAGCAGCGAACTGGTATTGTTCTGCTGCGCTTCCACATTGACTGCGGTGTATTGATAATCCGGATCGATAATCACCGGCAAATAGAGCTTCTGGGGATTGGCGCGGGAAAACCCGGCATTCCGGTCCCCATTCCACTGCATGGGAGTGCGGACGCCGTTGCGGTCGCCAAGATAGAAATTGTCGCCCATCCCGATCTCATCGCCGTAATAGATCACCGGCGTGCCGGGAAGCGAGAACAGCAATCCATTCATCAATTCGATACTGCGGCGGTCATTGCCCAGCAGCGGGGCCAGCCGCCGCCTGATCCCGAGATTGATGCGCATGGGACGGTCCTGCGCGTAGACCCGGTACATGTAATCCCGCTCTTCGTCGGTGACCATCTCCAGGGTAAGCTCATCGTGGTTGCGCAAAAACAGCGCCCACTGGCAGTTCTCCGGGATCGGAGGGGTGATTTGCATGATGTCGGTGATGGGATAGCGGTCTTCCATCCGCAGCGCCATGAACAAACGGGGCATGAGCGGAAAATGGAAGGCCATATTGCACTCATCGCCGTTACCGAAATAGGCGATCGCATCCTCGGGCCATTGGTTGGCTTCAGCAAGGATCAGCCGATCTTTATATTTGGAATCGATATGCCGGCGCAGCTCTTTCAAAAACTCATGAGTTTCGGGAAGGTTCTCGCAGTTTGTGCCCTCACGTTCATACAAATATGGGACCGCATCCAGTCTTAGCCCATCCACGCCGCGGTCCAGCCAGAAATCCAGCACCTCAAACATGGCCTTGCGCACCGCAGGATTGTCGAAGTTCAGGTCGGGCTGATGGGAATAGAAGCGATGCCAGAAATATGCCTTGGCAACCGGGTCCCAGGTCCAGTTGGAGGCTTCAAAGTCTTTGAAGATGATGCGCGCTTCCTTGTATTTGTCCGGACTATCGCTCCAGACATAGAAATCGCGCCAGTAGCTGCCGGGTTTGGCGCGACGCGATTTTTGAAACCACTCATGCTGGTCGGAGGTGTGGTTCAGCACCAGTTCGGTAATCACGCGAATCCCGCGCCGGTGCGCCTCACGCAGGAAATTTTCAAAATCCTTGAGCGTCCCATAGGCCGGATGCACGTCGGTGTAGCTGGCAATATCGTAGCCATCGTCCTTCCAGGGAGAAGGACAGAAGGGCAGAATCCAGATAGCGGTTACGCCAAAGTCCTGGATGTAATCGAGCTTCTGGGTAAGACCGGGAAAGTCGCCCATCCCGTCATCCACGCTGTCATAAAAGGACCGCACATGGACTTCATAGATGATTGCGTCTTTGTACCAGAGTGGATCATTTTCGAATCCGGCGATCAGCTCATCTTGAGGCATCCGGTCGTTCTCTCCTCCAGGAGCAGCGTAGGCGGTTCTTAAATTGTACTGCCACCGGCTTGGTGCAATAAGAAGGCCTCAGGCAGGGCATAAAAAAGAGATGCAAAGAACTGTTCCTGGGTTCGTTTCCGGGTTGCTCTTATGCAAAATTACCGGTTCCTCAGCGATGGCGCCGCGCCCCGGAGGCGTCCGATATAATCAGAAGTTGCGCGCCTGCCTCATTTCCGGCAGAGAGGCGCAGCCGTGTATTTATCGGTATTCAAAAGATCATGAAGATCCAGACGCTGTTCGGCAGCCTCGAAGAACTCGAGCGCAAGGAAAAAGAAAAAAGCGAGAAAAAGGGCGGCTTCCTTGATCGAATGAAGGAAGCGGTCTCCAAGACGCGCGAGAACCTGAGCGAACGCATCGAGGAGATCGCCGCATTCAACAAAGAGATCGATGCCGGCACGCTGGACGATCTTGAGGCTTCTCTTCTCAGCGCCGATCTGGGAACCACAACTACGCAGGAAATCCTCAGCGCGTTGCGCGAGCGGGCCACATATAAGCAGATTGGCGACATCGACGAGCTGAAGCGGCTCTTGAAGGAGCAAATCGCTGGGATCCTCACCCGCTCCGATGGCGCTCCGCCCCGGCAGGTGGAGAATGAGCCGATGGTGGTGCTGGTCGTCGGGGTCAATGGCACGGGAAAAACCACCACCATCGGAAAGCTTGCCGCCCTCTTGCACGAGCAGGGAGCGTCGGTCCTGCTTTGCGCCGCGGACACCTTTCGCGCCGCCGCTATCGAGCAGCTTGAGATCTGGGGGCAGCGCACCGCCTCGCCGGTAATCAAGACCAAGGCCGGAGGAGATCCCTCGGCCGCGCTCTTCGACGCGCTTACGGCAGCCAAGGCGCGCAACGCGGACTATGTGATCGTGGACACTGCCGGACGCCTGCATACCAAAGCGAACCTCATGCTGGAGCTGGACAAGATGCGGCGCACCGCCCAGCGCATCATCCCCGGCGCTCCTCATGAAGTCCTGCTGGTGATGGACGCGACCACCGGGCAGAACGGCTTACAACAGGCGCGTCAATTTACCGAGTCCGCCGGAGTGACCGGTATCGTGCTGACCAAGCTTGACGGCACCGCCAAGGGCGGAGTTGTGGTTGCGATTTCCCGGGAACTGGGCCTTCCGGTACGATATGTCGGGGTCGGGGAAAAGCAAGGCGATCTTCTGGCCTTCGACGCCCAGGCATTTGTAGATTCGCTATTCCGGTAATTGGATCGCCGTCCATTTTAGAAAAAGCCGTGCAGACAATCGAAGATCATGAGCGCTGGATGAAGCGCGCGCTGGAGCTGGCGCGTCGCGGCATTGCCCTGACCTCGCCTAACCCCTGTGTAGGGGCGGTGATTACCGGCCCCGCGGGTGAATTCATCAGCGAAGGCTGGCACACCTACGAAGGCCGGAAGCACGCCGAAGTTGTTGCCATCGAACAGGCGGGGGAACGCGCCCGCGGCGCTACCCTGTATCTCAACCTTGAGCCCTGCTCGCATACTGGACGGACCGGCCCCTGCGCCGACGCCATCGTTGCGACGGGGATTGCCAGGGTCTTTGCGGCGATGAGCGATCCCAATCCGCTGGTCCGGGGTCAAGGCTTCAGGAAGCTGCGGGCCGCCGGAATTGAAGTGCACGAAGGCCTGCTGCAGGCTGATGCCCGTATGTTGAATGAGGCGTTCGCGAAATATATCCGCACCCAACGCCCGCTGGTCACCTTAAAGGCAGGCATGACGTTGGATGGAAAGATTGCGCCGCCTCCCGGCGGAAGTTCTTCTTCTCTGCTGGGAAGCGGAGGAGCGACTGGTGGATGGATCACCAGCGATGAGGCGCGGGCCCACGTGCAGGAGTTGCGGCACCTGTCGGACGCAATCATGGTTGGCGCGGGGACCGTAATTGCAGACGATCCTCTTCTTACCGACCGCACTGGGCTGCCTCGCCGGCGTCCGCTGCTGCGGGTCATCATGGATTCACGTTTGCGCCTTCCTCTGGAGTCCCGCCTGGTCAAAACCGCCAAGGACGACCTGCTGGTCTTCTGCTCCTTCGCCGAGGAGAAGCGGAGGCAGGAGTTGGAAACGCGCGGGGTACGCGTGGAGCAGGTCCGGCTGGGCGCGGCGGACGGGCGACCGGATTTGCCCAGTATCCTGGCCCGTCTGGGCGAGCTGGAGATCACCAGCGTGCTGATCGAAGGGGGCGCGCTTCTAAACTGGAGCGCGCTGGCCACCGACTCTGTGGATAAGATATTTTTGTATTACACACCGAAAATCCTGGCCGGCAGCGGCTCGGTCCCATTTGCCGCGGGGACCGGCTTTCAGAAGATGAGTGAAGCCGCCTATGTCCGCTCTGTTTCCCTGCACCGCTTCGGCGAAGATTTTGCTGTAGAGGGATACCTGCACGATCCCTACGAGGAACCCGATGTTCACCGGCCTGATTGAAGAAGTAGGACGCATTTTGCGCGTTGAAAGCGATGGCGGGATCCATCACATTGCCATTTCTTCGCCAAAACTCGCCTCGCACTTGAAAACCGGCGACAGCATCGCCGTAAGCGGCGTCTGCCTGACCGCGCTGAACGTCGCCAATGATAGCTTCTCCGCCGATTTAGCTGCGGAGACGGTGGCCCGGACCTCGCTGGCCTATCTCTCGCCCGGGAGCCTGGTAAATCTGGAGCTGCCTACCCGCGCGGGAGCCCCGCTGGGAGGTCATGTCGTACAGGGTCATGTGGATGCGGCCGGCAGGCTGGCTGCGCTGCGCCCGGTGCAGGAGGATGCCACTGGGCCGCACGATTGGTGGCTGGAAGTTGAAATCCCCCAGTCCATCGAAAAGTATGTGGTGGAGAAGGGATCCATCAGCATTGAAGGGATCAGCCTTACCGTTGCCAGGATCGAGCCAGGCAAGGTGACCATCGCCATCCTGCCCCACACCTATAACGCCACCAACCTGCATGACCTCAAACCCGGCGACCTGCTCAATATCGAGGTAGACGTGCTCGCTCGTTACGCGGAACAGCGGGCGGCAAAAACCCCCGATGCCCCCAAGCTCACCCTGGAAAGGCTGATGGAGCAAGGGTTCTAAAGGAACGTTTTGGGTTGAATTGGAATAGCAGAAGCAAACAAAAGAGGGGCTCCTTTTATAGAAGCCCCTTTTTTCAAGTGAGTAGTTAGATCGAGCTCATATTCGCCAGGAACTCTCCGTTGGAGCGGGTCTTGCCCAGCTTGTCGATGAGAAGCTCCATCGCTTCCACCGGGGAGAGCGGGTTGAGCACCTTGCGCAGTACCCAGATGCGCGCCAGGTCTTCTTTGGCGATAAGCAGCTCTTCTTTTCGGGTGCCGGAGCGCTGGATATCGATGGCCGGGAAGACGCGCTTGTCCACCAGCTTGCGGTCCAGGATGATTTCCATGTTGCCGGTGCCCTTGAACTCTTCGAAGATCACATCGTCCATGCGGGAGCCGGTTTCCACCAGCGCGGTGGCGATAATGGTCAGCGAACCGCCCTCTTCAATATTGCGGGCCGCGCCAAAGAAGCGCTTGGGGCGCTGCAAGGCATTGGAATCCACGCCGCCGGAGAGCACCTTGCCCGAAGGCGGCACAATCGTGTTGTAAGCCCGGGCCAGGCGGGTGATGGAATCGAGCAGTATCACTACGTCGCGCTTGTGCTCCACCAGGCGCTTGGCTTTTTCGATCACCATTTCGGCGACCTGCACGTGACGCGCCGCCGGCTCGTCGAAGGTAGAGGAGATCACCTCACCCTTCACCGAGCGCTGCATGTCTGTAACTTCTTCCGGACGCTCATCGATCAGCAGCACAATCAGGACCACTTCAGGATGATTGGTGGTGATGGAATTCGCGATGGCCTGCAGCAGCATGGTTTTGCCGGTACGAGGCGGGGCGACGATCAGCCCGCGCTGTCCCTTGCCTACCGGCGTGAGCAGGTCCATCACCCGCGCGCTGATGTTCTCGCGCACCGTCTCCTGCTTGATCCGCTCCTGCGGATACAAAGGCGTGAGGTTGTCAAAAAGGATCTTGTTCCGCGCCTCGTCGGGAGACTCGAAGTTCACCGCTTCGATCTTTACCAGGGCGAAATATTTTTCCCCTTCATGCGGCGGACGCACCTGGCCGCTGACCGTATCTCCGGTCTTCAGGTCGAATTTGCGGATCTGGGAGGGAGAGACATAAATGTCGTCCGGGCCGGGCAAGTAGTTGTAATCGGGGGAGCGGAGGAAACCATAGCCATCGGGCAATATCTCAAGCACGCCTTCGGCGAAAATGTGCCCCTCTTTTTCGCTCTGCGCCTGCAGGATTTTGAAGATGAGGTCCTGCTTGCGGAGTCCGCTGGCGCCAGGCAGGTCGAGAGAGCGCGCAATGCGGGTCAACTCCGTAATGTTTTTTTCTTTTAACTCTGCGATTGTCATGTTCACCTATGGGATTAAAAAGGGAGGTCGAAAGCCTGAAGATTACAGGCGGAAAGGATGCTCACCGCGCGGGCGCGCGGTGAGTAATCACGTTTATGCAGCTTTACGCTGCGGTTGCATAACTAGCTCTACCGACGGCGAAAGCACCCGCTCTGTGGATCTTGCCTTTCCAAAGCGGACTAAAACGTCGTTCATGGTCTCCTGCACACGCGTATTCGGCTTATGAAACTTCCGCGTGGCCTTGGAAGCCAACTGGCATAACATATAACGATTTCGCACTGTTCCAAGTGCGCCATAAATAAGATCAGAACGCATGATAAAGCTCCTTCCAGGAAGATGAGACCCTCAGTGTCTGGATGCCTTTTTTTAAAATGAAGCCTGCCAAAAAGGCCGGTGTTCTTTTAATTTATAAGCAGCCCAGTTCTGTCCAATTAGACGTTTCAAGGGGCCATTTTGTTACAAGGATTAACGGCTTACTGGAGAGAAACCCTGAACAACAATTTGATGCTGATTCTTTGCACAGAGTTGCTCTTAATTAGGGGACCGAACTCCCGGGACCCGGTTTCCACCGCGTTCTCCCAGGAGAATACGGTAAAGTAAATGCTTTAATCCCTCCCGTCAAGCATTTTCTTTCCCCTTACACGCGGCAAAATTCTTTTTTCTATCCCAAAGATAATAAAAGACTTGGCCTCCAATGCCGGGCAATGATCCGCACCTCTTTTGCCAATGCCCAACCCCGCTGCTTACTTCTTGGTGGCGTTAGGGGCGGCCTTTACCTCCTCCCCGTTAAACAGGATCTTCACGTCGCTGCCAAAGCGCTTGTAATTGGTGTACTTCACAATCTCGCGGATATGAACGTCGCCGCTGGAGAAATGGAGATAATCATCCGCTTTGGTGTAGGTCGGAAACCAATATTTTCCATCCACCTGCTCGCGGTAGGTGACGAAGGAAGGAAAGAGGTTTTCCTGGCCGTGGCGGCGAATTTCCGGAAGCGTCTTGCCATCGGTGAGGACGATCTGCATGTCCTGATTGTCCACATAAATCTTGCCCTTGAAATATCGCTTCCCTTTCTCGATCTTTTTCGGCTCGACTTCGAACACATATGTGTCCAGCTCATCCACATGCTTCGGTCCCAGGTAGGTGATGTTGTACTCGGGAAGCTCCTCGGTGGTGAGCACGAAGGGAAGCTGATTTTGTATATCGTCCATGTCTTCCCTGGTCATCTCGATACGGGTCAGGGTGGGGGCCGGCGCGTAGAGGACCCTTTCCACCCGATGGCCCTTGTCATCGAATGTAATTTCCACCGTTTGCTTGTACTCTCCATCCACCGTGCCGCCCTCCAGCGTTTGGACCGTGACCTCCTGATCGTAGGTGTAATGGTCCCTGGCGATCTTGAAGGCGGCTTCTTTGGCCGCAAAACTCTGAATGATGCTCTCCGGATTGGCCGCACTGGGAGGCGTGTTTGTGGGAGCGGCTGCGTTCGACTCTCCACCTGCGCAAGCTGCGACCAGAGAGAGGAGAACAGCGCCGATCTTCAATCCGCGAATTGCCCCTGATAAATCGAAAGATAAAGTTTTTATTCCCATACTGCTGTGGCCCTTAGCACCTGAATTCTTTTATTTGAAATTAGATCGCTCATGACGCTGGAACTTGCAGGAAATTTAAAGAGCTTACCGGGACAACGGCGGCCCCGACGAGTGAAAGCGTCTCATTGCGAATCTTGGCGGCGAATGTTCAGGCGCTTCATGCGATACAGCAGCGTGGTCCGCGGAATGCCCAGGCGGGCCGCCGCGCCGTTGGGGCCGGCGATCACCCAGTAGGTCTGTTCCAGGACCCGCAGGATGTGCTCGCGCTCCGCCTCATCCAGCGTGCGTAAATTCCATGGGGCAGCGCCATTTTCAACTGTATTGATGCCGCGAAGCTCTCCCAGCGGAGCGTTCAAGACGCGATTTTCCGTCAGGATCACCGCCCGCTCGATAAAGTTCTGCAACTCGCGGATGTTTCCCGGCCAGCTATAAGAGGTAAGCGCATCGATGACCTCCCCGGGAATATGCTCGATGCGCTTGCTCATGCGTTGGGCAAATTTGGCGACAAAATGATGGATGAGCAGGGGAATATCTCCACGGCGCTCCCGCAGCGGCGCAACCGAAATGGGAAAGACATTCAGGCGGTAATAAAGATCGGCGCGGAACTGCCGCTCCTCGACCATGCGGGCGAGGTCGCGGTTGGTGGCGGCAAGCAGCCGCACATTCACGCGGGTGGTCCGGTTGCTGCCCAGCCGCTCGAACTCCTGCTCCTGGATTACGCGCAGCAATTTGGGTTGCAGCTCCTGGGGAATATCTCCGATCTCGTCGAGGAAGAGCGTCCCCTGATGCGCCAGCTCAAAGCGCCCGATCTTTTGCGCGATGGCGCCGGTAAATGCGCCCCGCTCATGGCCAAAGAGCTCGCTCTCCAAGAGGCCCAGGGGGATGGCCGCGCAATTCACTTTGATGAATGAGTGGTCACGGCGGCCGCTCAGGTTATGTATGGCGCGCGCGACCAGCTCTTTGCCTGTCCCCGTCTCGCCGGTGATGAAGACCGTGGAATCGGTGGGCGCAACTGTCTGAATCTGGGTGATGACGCGGCGAATTGCCGGGCTCTCGCCCAGAATATCTCCGAAGCCCCGTTCCGAGCGCAGCTCCTGCCGCAGATATCTGGCTTCTTCCTGCAGCTTGGAGCGCGATTCGGAGATCTCGCGGAATTGAAGGGCATTATCGAGGGCAATCGAAAGCTGGCTGGCCAGTTGGGAAAGGAAGCGGACGTCGCCGCTATCGAAAAAATTCTCTCGCCGATCGAGCAGGTACAGGACGCCCAGCTTGCGTTCATTGCGAATGATGGGAATGAAGCAGCCGGATTCGATTCCTTCATCGCTCCGGATATGCGGAGACTTGCCGTACAGAATAGGCTCGCCCGAGCGAAACGCCTTGCCGCTGGTCGATCCTTCCAGGGAGATGATCATCTGCTCGCGGATGAAGCCCCGGCTGGAGGGAAAATCGAATCCCTGAATCCGAAGCTGTTCGCTGTTTTCGTCAAACAGAGAGAGGCAAGCCGCATGGCACTGCATGGCGGTGCGCACGCTTTTTGGGATGCTGTGGCATAGGTCGTTCAAGGAAAGGTCGGAGACCACCGCGTTATTCACTTCCAGCAAAAGCCGCAAACGGTCTCGTTCCCGTACGGCCTGCTGCTGGGCGGCCTGGGCCTCCCGATAGTTGATCGAGTTCTCAAGCGCGATCGCCACCTGCGTAGCTACCAGCAGAGGCAATTCGAGATGCTCGGAGTGGTAAGCGTTCTGGGCCGCCGACCCAATCGTCAGCGTGCCTAATTGACGGCGCGCCGTCGTAAGCGGCAAGGTGCAGAAAGAATTCACTCCATGGTCGAGCAATAACTGCATGACCCGCGGATATTCGCCTTCCTTGGTTACGTCTCCCACGATCATGGGCCGCTGCGTCTGCCAAACGTGGGCGGAAGGCGACTCCTCCATCGAATAGAGCGCGCCGGAAGGGATGGGGGCGGAAGCCTCGTTGCTCCGGTTGCTCTCAAGCGTATGCAGGCGCATCTTGTTCTCGGCCGGCTCGTACAACAGCACGCACAGATAATTGAAGTTCAGCACCGAGCGAAGCCGATGGCGAAGCTCCTGAAGCAGGTCCGGCAAGGTGCTATGAGAGGCGAGCGCCCGCGTGACCTCCAGCAATGCCAGGTACTCTTTTTCCGGGGAAAGCGTTTGGCTTATTGGCTGAATCGATTGCAGAGCTGGTTTCAAAGGAAAAATCTCTTTCCATATTTTAAACTTTCTGTCGAATCGCTGTCGAATACTGCCCAATATTGGGCATTTACTTGGTCACGGCAAACGTCGCGAGATCTCGGATATGCTCTTATGTCATAGAAAATAATCCAAATAGCGGAGATAGGATCTCCGGCCAACTTTGGCAATCATCTTGCCCTATTGGGATACATGAGCAAGAGACGGCTTGGCGATAGTGACCTCATGATCACGCCGATCGGGGTCGGCGCATGGGCGATAGGCGGCGGAGGATGGCAGTGGAGTTGGGGTCCTCAGGACGATAAAGATTCGATTGCGGCGATCCATGCCGCGCTTGACCGGGGCGTCAACTGGATCGATACGGCTGCGGTTTATGGCCTGGGACATTCCGAAGAGGTGGTCGCGCGAGCATTGCGGGAGTACGGCGGGGAACGTCCTTATGTATTCACCAAATGCGAGCGTACCTGGAACGAGAAGGGCGAGATCGGAGGCACGTTGAAGGCGGCCTCGATCCGCAAAGAGTGTGAAGCCAGCCTGAAGCGGCTGAATGTAGGCATAATCGATCTTTACCAGATCCATTGGCCGCAGCCGGACGAAGACATTGAAGAGGGCTGGAGCGAGATGGCCCGCCTGCAGAAGGAAGGCAAGGTCCGCTACATCGGGGTCTCGAATTTCAACGTCAGCCAGATGAAGCGGGCGCTGCGCATTGCGCCGATCACCTCGCTGCAGCCGCCATATTCCATCCTGGCGCGGGAAATTGAGGCGGAGACGCTGCCCTTTGCACGGCAACAGAATATCGGCGTGATCGTCTATTCCCCTATGTACTCGGGGCTGCTGGCCGGCTCGATGACGCGCGAGCGCATCGCAAAGCTTGCGCCGGATGATTGGCGGCGGCGCAACGAGAATTTTCAGGAGCCACGCCTCTCCTGCAACTTGCGTCTGGTGCAGTTGTTGCGCGAGATCGGCGACCGGCATGGCCGCACTCCCGGAGAAGTCGCTATTGCATGGACATTGCATCATCCGGCAGTGACGGCAGCGATTGTCGGGGTGCGCAGTCCCAGGCAGGTCGAAGGAGTCGTCGGCGCGATGAACTTTCGCCTGACTGAGAAAGAGTACGAGGAGATCCATGCCGCGCAAACCATGGAGTGCCAGAAAAAACCGGGTATGGAGAGAGAACTGGAGCACCAGGGGAGGTAATTGCCGTCTCCACTGAATCCTTTTTTTTCTGAATGACTCAAAATAGGGTGCCCTTAAACCGCGGCCCTGTTCCGCAGGTATCGGGTTTCAATTATGTGGATTGTTCGTCTGGCGCTGCAGCGCCCTTATACATTCGTCGTGATGGCCTTGCTGATCCTGATCCTCAGCCCGCTGGTCATCTTGCGGACGCCGGTGGATATTTTCCCCGATATCAACATACCGGTGATCAGTATCGTATGGCAGTACTCCGGCCTCTCTCCACAGCAGATGACGGACCGGATTATCAGCGTTACCGAGCGCGGTTTAACCACGACCGTCAATAACATTGAGCATGTCGAATCCCAATCGATGTCTGGCGTAGCCATCGAGAAGATCTTCTTTCAACCTACGGCGAACATCCAGACTGCGATCGCGCAGGTGACCGCGATCACGCAGACCATGACGCGAGCGCTGCCCACTGGCATCACGCCTCCGCTCATCATCATTTACTCGGCCTCCAGCGTGCCCATCGTGCAGATCGGCCTGAGCAGCCAGGCGATGTCGGAGCAAGAGCTCAACGATCTGGCGATGAACTTCATCCGGCCGCAGCTCTCGACCATTCAGGGCGCGGCCATGCCCTATCCGTATGGCGGCAAGCAGCGCGTGGTCGCGGTGGACATCAATACTTCGGCCATGCAGTCCAAGGGGCTGGCCCCGGTGGATATCGTCAACGCAATCAGCGCGCAGAACCTTATTCTCCCCTCCGGGACTGCGAAGATCGGGCCGCTGGAATATAACGTTGAAATGAACGGAAGCCCTCAGACCATCGCCGAACTGAACGACATTCCGGTGAAATCCGTGAATGGCACGACCATCTATCTGCGCGACGTGGCGAACGTGCGCGACGGTTTTTCCCCGCAAATCAATGTGGTGCGGCAGGACGGAGTGCGCGGCACGCTGATCAGCGTAATCAAGAACGGCGGCTCCTCCACCCTGGATATTGTGCGGCAGGTGAAGGAAGCCTTGTCCAGGGTGTCCCAGACCCTGCCGGAAACGCTCTCCATTAAGACACTCTTTGACCAGTCGCTCTTCGTGCGGGCCGCCATTATGAGCGTGGTGCGCGAGGCCCTGATGGCTGCCTGCCTTACGGCGGCGATGATCCTGCTCTTTCTGGGAAATTGGCGCAGCACGCTGATTATCGCCATCTCGATTCCGCTTTCGATCATGGTGTCGGTCATCGTCCTCAGCGCGCTGGGCCAGACCTTCAACATCATGACGCTGGGAGGGTTGGCGCTGGCCGTCGGCATCCTGGTGGACGATGCCACGGTGGAGATCGAGAACATCGACCGCAATCTGGCCATGGGCAAGGAGCTGCGCGAAGCCATTCTCGATGGCGCGCAGCAGATCGCGGTGCCGGCCCTGGTTTCCACGCTCTCGATCTGCATCGTCTTTGTCCCCATGTTCTTTCTCACCGGGGTGGCGCGGTTTCTTTTCGTGCCTATGGCGGAGGCTGTGGTCTTCGCCATGCTGGCCTCTTATCTGCTTTCCCGAACACTGGTGCCCACGATGGTCCTTTACCTGCTTCGCGGCCATGAATATGAGGCGCTTGGAAGCCACCAGCCCAGAAGCTTCTTTGGCCGGGTGCAGCAACGATTTGAAGACCGCTTTGAACGGCTGAGAGACCAGTATCGCGGAATGCTGCAATCCTGCCTCGAACACCGCCGGCTCTTTGTGCTGTCTTTTCTGGGCTTTTGCGTGCTCTCGTTCGGTCTGGTATTCGTTCTTGGGCAGGACTTCTTCCCCTCCGTCGATGCCGGCGTCTTTCGCATGCACGTGCGCGGCCGCGCGGGATTGAGGATCGAAGAAACCGCGCGTCTCTGCGACGAAATCGAGCGGGTATTGCGCCAGAAGATCCCCAAAGAAGAACTCGTAACCATCCTGGACAATATCGGACTTCCTTATAGCGGGATCAACAACTCCTATAGCACCAGCGGGACCATCGGCACCTCGGATGCGGAGATCCTGGTATCGCTGAACCAGAAAAAGCACCGTCCTACCGCGCAATATGTGAAGCAACTGCGGGAGGAGTTGCCGGAACTTTTTCCCGGGACTGAATTCTTCTTTCAGCCGGCCGACATCGTCAGCCAAATCCTGAACTTTGGACTGCCGGCTCCGATCGACATTCAGGTGCTGGGCAGAAACCAGCAGGCAAATTACCAGATCGCCCAGGCTATGGCCAATCGCATGAGACACATTCCGGGCGCGGTGGACGTGCACGTGCAACAACTCATGGATAGTCCGGCACTCGATCTGAACATCGACCGCACCCGCGCGCAGCAAGTCGGATTGCAGCAGCGCGACGTGGCGCAGAACCTGCTCGTTTCCCTCAGCGGCAGCTTCCAGACCGCCCCAACATTCTGGCTGAACCCGAAGAACGGCGTCAGCTACAGCGTTGCCGTACAAACCCCGCAATATAACGTGAGCTCGCTGCAGGACCTGATGAATACACCGGTCAACGCCAATGGAGCGCCGGCCCCACAGGTGCTGGCAAATCTTGCGACGGTCAGGCCGACGATCACGCCGGCCGTGGTTTCGCATTACAACATCACGCCGGTAATGGACGTTTACGCCAGCATACAGGGGCGCGATCTGGGCGGCGTGGCCCGCGATACCCGCAAGCTGATCGATAGCATGCGCTCGAAGTTGCCGCGCGGCGCCAGCGTGGAGTTGCGCGGACAGGTAGAGACTATGACCTCATCCTTTACCGGGCTGGGCATCGGTCTTGGCATGGCCATTTTGCTGGTTTATCTGCTGATCGTGGTCAACTTCCAGTCGTGGCTCGATCCCTTCATCATCATCACGGCGCTTCCGGGCGCTCTGGCCGGGATCCTATGGATGCTGCTATTGACCCACACCACACTGAACGTACCCTCGCTTACCGGAGCGGTGATGTGCATGGGCGTGGCGACCGCAAACAGCATCCTGATGGTATCCTTCGCGCGGGAACGCATGGAGGAAGGGGAGAGCGCCTGGCGCGCCGCCCTGGATGCAGGCCACACCCGCATGCGACCTGTGATCATGACCGCTCTCGCCATGATTATCGGCATGTTGCCGATGGCCTTCGGCATGGGAGAAGGGGGCGAGCAGAACGCTCCGCTGGGCCGCGCGGTGATTGGAGGCTTGCTGTTTGCCACCGTGGCAACGCTCTTCTTTGTTCCAGTGATATTCAGCATCCTTCACAGGAAAAGAGGCAACTACGAAGAAACCGAAGAATCTATGGTGCAAACAGCCGATGAACCGGCCCTATCGTAAGGACGAAAAGGAATGACACAGCGCGTAATCGAACCCGAAATCAAGTCAGAATACAATTCCAGGGAGAGATCTCCACGGCAGAGGAGACCGCACGGCGCCCGCATCGCGGTAATTGTGGTGCTGGTGTTGTTGATTGCCGGCGCTATCTCGCTGGCGCGACGGTTGGTGGAGCGTAAGGCGCTTGCCGCCGAGACGGAGAAGCTCGCCCTGCCTGCGGTTTCTGTGCTCAAGCCTGCCGCTGAGCCGGCCAATGATGAGCTTACGCTTCCCGGGGCGCTCCAGGCGTACGTGGAATCGGCCATCTACTCGCGCACCAATGGTTATTTGCAGCGCTGGCATAAGGACATCGGCAGCCACGTAAAAAAAGGAGAAAGGCTGGCCGATATCGATGCTCCCGAGGTCGACCAGGAGCTCTACCAGGCCAGGGCGGCCCGGCAGCAAATACAGGCCCAGGTCGATCTGGCAAAGACCTCGGCGGAGCGCTGGCTCAACCTGCGCAAGTCCGATTCGGTCTCGCAGCAGGAGGTGGACCAGCAGACCAGCGGCTACACCCAGGCGCGGGCAAACCTGGCCGCAGCGGACGCCAATGTGCGGCGTCTGGAGCAATTGGAATCCTTCAAGCATATCGATGCGCCGTTTTCCGGCGTCATTACCCGGCGCAACATCGATGTTGGGGCGCTTATCAACGCGGGCAGCGGGCAGACCAAGGAACTCTTCGACCTGGCGCAGCTCGATCCGCTGCGGGTCTATGTAAGCGTTCCGCAGAGCTACGCTCCTTCCATCAAACAAGGCATGAAGGCTTACCTGCAACTGGCCGAGTTTCCCGGACAAAAGTTTGCGGGCAAGGTAGTACGCACCGCCGATTCCATCGATCCGGCCACGCGCACTCTGCTTACCGAGGTCGATGTCCCTAATCCTGACGGGCGGCTCTTGCCCGGCTCTTTTGCTCAAGTCCACTTTAACGTGCCGGTGCAGATACAGCGCATCTCGGTCCCGGAGAACACGCTGCTGTTTCGCGCCGAAGGTCCGCGCGTCGGAGTCGTAGGTCCCGATAACCGGGTACACCTGAAGGCAGTGCAGATCGGCCGCGACTTCGGCACGAAAGTCGAAATCCTCAGCGGAATCGATCCTAACGATCGCATCATTCTCAACCCCGCTGACTCGCTGGAAGAAGGACAAGAGGTCCGCGTAAGTCAGGAAGTACCGGGACAATCGTGAGCGGCCTCCGGATACGAGCGGTATTGACGGCGGCGCTGGCCTGCTGGCTGGCGGGCTGTGCGGTAGGACCGAAGTATCAGCGGCCGCAGGCGCCCGCGCCTCCCGCGTGGAAGACCGAGGAGCCTTTCCGCGCGGCGACCCCGATGGATACGCTGCCCAAAGGAGCATGGTGGACGATTTTTGGGGACAGCGATCTCAATCAGCTTGAGGGGCAGGCGTTGACTGCCAACCAGACCATCGAGGCGGGGCGCAACCAGCTTTTGCAGGCGCGCGCTTCCGCCCGGATCACCGCCGCCGGACTTTATCCCACCCTGAATGGGGCCCTGGCGCTCGAACGGCAGCGCATCTCCGGCAATCGTCCATTAAACGGTGCTTCCATTATCGCTACCCCGGTCACGCAAAACGTCTATTCGCTTCCCTTCAATCTCAACTATGAGCTGGATCTTTTTGGAGGCGTGCAGCGCAGCCTGGAGGCGGCGAATGCGCAGTATCAATCCTCGGCCGCCAATCTGGAGAACATTCGCCTGCTCGTGACCTCCGAACTGGCCGCCGATTACTTTATGTTGCGCGAAGCCGATGCGGAGATCTCCGTGGTGAACTCGGCGGTGGATTACGAGCAGCGCGGCCTGCGGCTGGTCGAGAGGCGGCATCAGGGCGGCATCGCCTCCGGCCTGGATGTCTCACAGCAGGAGACATTGCTCGACGCCACGCGCACGCAGGCGGAATTGCTGGTCCAGCAGCGGGCACAATTTGAACATGCCATTGCCGCGCTGACTGGAGCGCCGGCTTCGAGCTTCACCATCGCTCCCAAGCCGATTACCTTCACCCCGCCCATGGTCCCCACCGGAGTGCCCTCCGACATTCTTGAACGGCGTCCCGATGTCGCCGCCTTCGAGCGGCAGATGGCTTCGCAGAACGCGTACATCGGTGTTGCCGGGAGCGCCTATTATCCCAGCATCAATATTTTCGGGCAGGGGGGACTTCAGAGCGCCGCAGTTGCCAAGCTGTTCAGCCTGCCGAGTACGGTATGGGCGCTGGGAGCGGGCCTTTCGCAGAGCATATTGAATGGCGGCCGCACCCGGGCGCAAGTGGATTTTTACAAAGCCGGATACCAGGTTTCGGTCGCCAACTACCGCCAGACCGTGCTCTCCGCCTTCCAGCAGGTTGAGGATGCGCTCGCCGGCCTGAGCGTGCTCTCGCGCGCCTCGGAGACGCAACAACACGCAGTCAATGATGCCCAGACCGCATTGAAGATCGCCAATGACCGTTATGTGGGCGGGATCGCGACGTATCTCGACGTGATTACCGCACAGGAGACGCTGCTCACCAACCAGCGCCTGGAAACCCAGATTCTCGGACAGCAGCTTGTAACTTCGGTCTACCTGGTCAAGGCGCTGGGCGGAGGATGGGACTCCTCCAGCCTGCAGGCGATACGGGTTACACCCAATCTGAAGCAGGCAGTCACCCCATAATTCAAAAAGAAACCGGCTAATGCCATCCACGAAGGTGGTTGCCACGCAATGAGGAGAGCCCCGCTTTAGCGGCGCGTCAGGGGCGCAAAGAAATGGCTTCAGCCGCAGCTAAAAAGCCGCTGATTGTGATGTTATTTTTGAATCGGTCAAAATCGAACGTAATGCGGTAACGGCGGAATTGCTTTGAGTTCCCCTGGAGGAAGTAGTACAGTCGAACCAAGCTACTTCTCCGGAGACACGGGCCTTCGTCGATGCAGCAATTTGCGGTACAAGGTGCTCTCATGCGATCTGGACTTGTATTCAACGCTTCGATGAAAATCCCCAATCGTTTTCTTCTGTGCCGGATGGTTGCCACCTCGGCCAGGAAGATGCAGCGTAGTGGCGCTTCAACCTCACAGACGATCAACGACTCGCTCCGGGCGCTCGAGGGGGCAATCGAAAACGGCGTTGCGGAAGCCACTGCTGGAGAATGATTCACGGTCAGACCCTCCTACCGAATCTGCTGTTGCGGGTAATTAGCAAAAACAGTAATTGAGGGCCCGCTCTCTCCGAGCGAATCGAACGCGCCAATCCTCTCAGCGCGTCGCCTTCTAAATCAATCATCATTCAGGGTATTGCAGTGGTGGAATTTATTTTGCGAGGGACGAAGCGCGAGGATCCGAACGATTTTTGCCGATCGGACCCTTGCTTCTATAAATCAAAAACAGCGCTTAAACAAATACCTCGCCGCTCATCGCCTTCAGGGTGCGGCTGGCAAGGGTGTTTTGGATTTGGCGCTTCTGTTCCGGGGCGCTGCTGGACTGGATTTCTTTGCGTATCATGCGCAGCTGCAAGGCCTTTTCTATACGGCGCAGCTCTACGATCTCGGCCCCGGAGACCAGGGTGGAGGCGCGTCCACGTGCGCCGGCGCGACCGGTACGGCCAACGCGATGCACGAAGTCCTCAGGCAGCGTAGGCAGGTCATAGTTGATCACATGCGCCACATCGCGGACGTGGATGCCGCGCGAAGCGACATCGGTGGCGACCAGGACGTTGAAGCGTCCCTCGTCAAAGCCATTCAACGCGCCGGTGCGCTGCGACTGCGAGCGGTCGCCATGGATCATGGCTGCGGCAAAGCCTTCGCGGGAAAGATCATTTGCCAGCCGCTCGGTGCCGCGCTTGGTGCGGGCAAAGATCAGGCTGCGCCCCTTTTCCGCGTAAAGCAGCTGGCGAAGCACGTTCTTTTTGTCCATCGCGGCTACTTCGAAGGCATGGAGCTCCACGTTCTCGGCGGGCTTCAGTGTCGATCCAATGGCGACTCGCACCGGAGACTGCATGTAATCGTCCACCAGCCCGGCCACTGAGGCCTCCATGGTGGCGGAGAAGCACAAAGTCTGGCGGCGCTTTGGCAATGCCGCGGTGATGCGGCGGATGGCGGGCAGGAAGCCCATATCGAGCATGCGGTCGGCTTCATCCAGCACCAGCATTTTCACATTGCGGAGGTCTACCAGCTTGCGGGAAAGGAAATCCTCAAGCCGTCCGGGGGTGGCAACCACCATGCGCGCTCCCGAGCGGAGCGACCGGATCTGGCTCTTTTCCGGCAGGCCGCCAATGACCAGGGCCGCCGGGGGAAGCGTTTTTTCGCGCAGTTTCTCGTATTGCTCCAGGACTTGCATGGCCAGCTCGCGCGTAGGCACGAGCACCAGCGTTTCCACGCTGCGCGAGGCGCTGGAGCGCATGTTTTCAATCGCGGGAATCAGGAAGGCCAGGGTCTTGCCAGTACCGGTTTGCGCGGTGGCAAGCACGTCTTTGCCTTCAAGGGCATGAGGAATGGCCTCTGCCTGAATGGGAGTTGGGGTTATAAATTGAGCTACCGCCAGTTTCTGCTGTAAATCAGCAGAAAGGGGCATTTCTGAAAAGTAAATCATTCGTTTTTTGGTGGTTCTTTCTGTGAGAGGCGTTTTCGTAAGAAGGGACGCAATATGCGGTCGCAATCAAGCAATAGAAGATGCCGCTCGTATATTTAAATTGTGCGCTGAAGTGAACGGAGAGCAGGAAAGGCGGAAAATCATCAGATCGGTAATTTCGGACCGAACAGCCGCATCACGAGCAACCGTGTGCAATAGCATCAAATTCAGTATACCACCTTAATTACAAAAAGCCAGTCCAATCCGGCGACTTGGGTTTTCAGGGGATTACTCCCCTCTTCGGCCGGATTGAAAGTCATGAAAGTCGAAGCCTTGTGGCTGGCCTTCTTCATCGTAACTGACTACCAGCTCGCCACTGCGTTCCACGGCTGGATTGTCTTCCTGCTGCCGGCGTTGGGCCTTCTTTTCGGCTTTTTCAGCCTGTTTTTGCCGCCGCGCGCGCTCTTTCTGTAACTTGGCAAAGGTCGTACGAGAGTTTCCACCCATGAGTGCTCCTATCGGGAATAATGGCGAGGCGATGCTTTCCACCCCTGACTCTATTCTACTTGAAGCTTCGCCTTTTCCGCTGTTTGTGTTGCACTCTTGAGCCGACTTTGTTATCCCCAGGGCTTCACGCCTGCATCGCGGACATAAGGTACCGAGGCTTCGGTTAAAAGATCCGATCCATCACAGCGCCCGCCTGGCAATATGGCGCGAATCGCGCTCGCGATGGTATCCTATAGAAGCTAAGAGTAGTTGCTTCGGACCACGTTCTTTAGCCCTACCTCGCATTCCCCAAAATACAACAAGGCCTGAAAACAACCATGATCTCTGTTTCCGATGTAAGCATGCGCTACGGCGCCAAACTTCTGTTTGAAGATGTGAGCACGGCATTTACGCCCGGCAAGCGCTATGGCTTGACCGGTCCGAACGGCTGCGGCAAATCCACCTTCATGAAGCTTCTGAGCGGAGAGCTCGAAGTGCAAAAAGGCTCGGTGGTCAGGCCGAAGAAGCTCGGCGTATTGCGGCAGGACCAGTTCGCCTTCGATGCTTACCGGGTGATTGACAGCGTAATCATGGGCAATCTGCGGCTGTGGAAGGCGCTGGAAGAACGGGAGCGCATTTATGCCAAGCCGGAGATGACCAACGAGGACGGCATGAGGCTGGGAGAGCTTGAGGGCATCGTCGCAGAGGAGGACGGCTACACCGCCGAGAGCGATGCCGCCATCCTGCTCGATGGACTCGATATCCCGCAGGAGCTGCACGAGCGCAAGATGGGCGAACTGCAGGGCGGGCAGAAGGTCCGCGTGCTGCTGGCCCAGGCGCTGTACGGTCATCCGCAGGCGCTGCTGCTGGACGAGCCGACCAACTACCTCGATCTGGATTCGATCCACTGGCTTCAGGACTTCCTTCTGCACTATGAAGGGGTGCTGATCGTGATTTCACACGACCGCCACTTCCTGAACAGCGTTTGCACCCACATCGCCGACATCGATTACCAGACCATCATCACCTACACCGGCGGCTACGATGACATGGTAATGGCCAAGACCCAGGCCCGCTCGCAGATTGAGGCCCAGAACGCGCAACGCGAGAAGAAAATTGCACAGTTAAACCAGTTTATCGCCCGCTTCTCTGCCGGCACCCGCTCCAGCCAGGTGATGTCACGCAAGAAAGAAGTGGAGCGTCTGCAGACAGCAGAGCTGGCGAGGTCGAATATTCAGCGTCCTTTTATCAAGTTCACAATGAACCGCCCTTCGGGACGTCACGTGCTCGAGTTCCAGGAGGTCAGCAAGAGCTACGGCGAGACTCCTGTAATCGCCAAATTCAGCGCCAAGGTCACGCGAGGCGAGAAGATCGCCCTGATTGGCCGCAATGGCGTGGGCAAAACCACGCTGCTGAAGGCCCTGCTGGCCAACGCTCCCAACCTGGACGGCGACGGTTTCAGCATCGACTCCGGCGAGGTGACGTGGGGGCACGAGGCGCAAATCGGCTACTTCGCCCAGGACCATAAGCAATCAATCGAAGGTGGCACGAACGTGCTGGACTGGCTGCGGCAATTCGATCCGCAGGCTTCGACCGAAGAGCTTCGCGGGGTGCTGGGACAGATGCTCTTCCAGCGCGAAGAAGGGGTAAAGCCCACCGAGGCCCTCTCCGGAGGCGAAGCGGCGCGCCTGCTCTTCTGCAAGCTTATGCTGCAGAAGCCGAATGTCCTGCTGCTGGACGAGCCGACCAACCACCTGGATCTCGAATCGATCAATGCGCTCAACATCGCCCTGCAAAGGTTCGAAGGCACGGTGCTGCTGGTGACCCATGACCACGACCTGATTGAAGAAGTCGCCTCTCGCATCTGGCACTTCGAAGACGGCGCGATTGAAGACTTCAAGGGCACCTACGACGAGTACACCGCCAACGTTCCCGCCTGATCTGGCGCCAGCGGATCGGGAAAGCGCATTTGCGGCTTTCCCAAAAAAGAGAGAACATGCGCTGGTGGAGCATGTTACCGATCTGCCTTCGCGCGAGGTTGAAGCCATGAGGTCCAAGGGTCCCCAGCGGCCGGGATTCGTCCTGCTGCGCGACGGCGCTCAGTGGCGAATCTACCGCGATCCGGAGCAGATCATTACTGCCAGGGATGCTGAGTCGCTGCGCTCTGGGCTCGCCCGCATTCATGAGCATGTGCAAGCTGGTGGAGAAGCCGCCGGCCTGCTGACCTATGAGGCTGGATACGCGCTCGAACCCTGCCTGCTTCCCCTGCTTGCGAATCCCGCGCCGATGCTCAGTTGGTTCGGACTGTACGCCAAAAGTGAAATCGTTAACAGCCTCGACATCTTTCCCGCCAACATGGCAGAGATTGCGGGCGATCTTGCCCTCACGATTCCGCTCCACCGCTATTGCGGAAAGGTCGAAGCCATTCGCAATCTGATTGCGGCGGGTGAGGTTTACCAGATCAACTTTACCGACCGGCTGCATTTCGAGATTCGCGGCAGCGCCTGGGGACTCTTCACCTCGTTATACCGCGAACATCCTACGCCGTATGCGGCATTTCTGGACCTTGGCGATGAGCAGGTCGTCTCCCTCTCCCCTGAACTCTTCTTCCGCATCGAAGCGGGGCGCATCACCGTACAGCCGATGAAGGGCACGTCGCCGCGCGGGAGCTCCGCCGGGGACGATCTCCTCCGGGCAGAGGCGTTGCAGCGCTCCGAGAAAGAGCGGGCGGAGAACGTGATGATCGTCGATCTGATGCGCAACGACCTCGGCCGCATCTGTTGGACTGGCTCGGTGAAGACGACCAAGCTGTTTCAGGTCGAGCAGTTCCCTTCGGTGTGGCAGATGACCTCCACCATCGAAGGTCAGCTCGAGCAGGCGTGGACGCCAGAGAGCTTACTCCGGGCGCTCTTTCCCTCAGGATCGGTCACTGGCGCGCCCAAGATCCGCGCCATGCAATGTATTGCAGCGCTGGAGAAGGAAGATCGCGGAATATATACCGGAGGCATTGGATACTTTGCTCCCGGAGGGGCGCAGTTTAGCGTGGCCATCCGCACCGCCGTGGTGCGCGGCGAGCGCGGGGTGATGGGCGTGGGCAGCGGCATCACTTACGATTCCTCACCGCTGGCGGAATGGGAGGAGTGCGGATGGAAGGCCGCTTTTCTCACGCGCAGGACGCCCGAATTTGAAATCTTCGAAACCCTGCTGTGGGAAAATGGCTGCCGCCAGCTCGATGCCCACCTGAAGCGCATGGCCGCCTCGGCAAAGTATTTTCAATTTCCCTTCGACGAGAACAAGGCACGCAACCTACTGAATGAATCTGCGTTGACTTTTTCGGCGGGAGGAGCGCAGCGGGCGCGGATCGCTCTCAGACGAGATGGCGAGTTGCAACTTCAATGCCGCCCATTTACCGCAAAGCGACATGGACGGGTGCGGATCTCCGATACCAGGGTCTCAAGCGGCGACCGCTTTCTCTTCCATAAGACCACGCATCGCCGGCTATACGATGAAGAGTTCAAGGCCGCCCAGGACGCCGAATGCGACGATGCCCTGTTTCTGAACGAGCGTGGGGAGGTGACCGAAGGCGCAATTCACAATGTCTTCATTCAGAAAGACGGCATCTGGTATACGCCTCCGGTCCAATGCGGACTGCTGCCCGGCGTCTATCGCGCCATGTTCCTCGCCAGCCATCCCGAGGCCGGGGAAGCGGTGCTCACCGTGGATGATCTGCTCCATGCCGACGGCGTCTACCTTTGCAACAGCGTACGCGGGATCTACGCAGTGGAGCTGGTGCGCGAGAGCTCCAGCGTGGCGGCGACTTCATAAAAGCTGCTGGCGCCGAAATGGGCGATCACGCTGTATCCATGCCTAGCCCTCGACCGTCTGGTAGAGGCGGTAGCTCTCGTCGTTGATAGCGGCGAACGGCTTGAGACGCAGCATGCCCGTATCCGTGGACGCCTGCCACTCCGTTGAGTCTATCGAGGCCGGAGTTGCGCTGAGCAATTGCTTGCGTGTGATTCTGCCGGGAACCTCACCCACGCCAAAGAGCGCTACCGGCCCATGCACAAGCGCCACCAAACCAGGATGCTGCGAATCGACGGCCTCGAGCCCGAGCGGCTTGTCGAGTTCCAATTCAATGCGGTCCGCATTCTTCCAGCTGCGCTCAATTGAGGCAAACTTACCTGGCGTTAGGTCTGCGGCGATACGGCGGCCATTCACTGAGAGGCTGCTCTTTGCGCCTGCCCATGCGGGAATACGCAGGAACAAAGAAAACTTTTCTGGGCGCCCCAGGGCCAGATCCAATTGCGTATGCGACGCTCGGGGATAGTCTGTGCGCTGGGTCAGCGTACAGCGGCCCCCGTTCTGCGTCCAGGTCAGCCGCGATGGCACGTAGAGGTTTACATACACCCCATTCCTGTCCCGGAAGTAAGAGCTGATGCCGTAATCGGCAGTGATCTGAGGAAAGGTCCCGGAGCAGCAGGGCCACTTGTCCCGATGGTAGCCCTTATGCCCATTGTGGTTGTAGTCGGAGTAGTAGAAGCTGGTCCCATCTTCCAGAATGGGCTTGGCCCCGAGAACGGTGTTGTAGAGCACTCGCTCCATGCTGTCGCCATAGCGGCTGTCCCGTGTGACGCGCAGCAGATAGCGGGTGATTTTGAAGTGGCCGTAAGCCCCGCATGGGGTCTCGAAGCTGTTGTGGGTCTTGGTAAGGCTCTCGCCCATCTCTCCGCTGCCCGGCTTGCGGAAGGTTTCGTCGGGTCCCCAGCCTCCGGTAGCGAAGCTTTGGGTTGCGCGCAGCATCTCAAAGCCATTCTGTGCGGCGCGAAGGTGTTTTTGACTTCCCATAACCAGATAAGCCTGCATCGCCGAGCTGAGGGCGTTCACATGGCTGTAGGCGTGCTCTCCGGGCAGAACATTCTCCCCTGCGGCGAGGGGGCCGAAATATTTATCGTCTTCAAGAAAGCGAATCGCGAGCTGGCGGTAGCGCTCTCCGCCGCCGCGCCGATAAGCGAGGAAGAGGTTTTCCGGAAGGGTATAGCTCTCGTCCCAGCAGTCTGCCTCGTTCTTGTGCGGTCGCGCATACTGCTCCGCGCGCGAGAGCGCCTTCTCCGGCAGGTGCGGCAAGACAGCATTGGTGGCTTGATTCAGGACGACAAGGGCGGCGGGATCGGCGGCAAACTCGTGAGCATCGATCAAACCACAGCAGCTCTTATCGAAAGTGTAGGCGGGAAGGTGATAGCCGATATAAAACTTTTCGCTGACGGTAGGCGCGAAACCACGCACCAGCCGCTGCACCTTTTCCTGCGTCGGCCTCGAACCGGTCACAGCATACGCCCGCGCCAGGGCAGATAAATACTGACCGAAGCTGTGGCCGGGCACGAATCCATGGAAGTTGCGATGCGGATCGAAGCCGGGAAAGTCGTCATACCACCCGCCCATGTCGTCGCCCGGCGCCGGCAAACCCGCGCGTTGACGGAATGGCTTCAGCAGCTTGTCCTCGTCGAGCGCCAGAAAGAAAGCGTGGTTAGTGTCGAACTGCTGGCGCAGTGGCCCCTCAAGCAGTTGCACGTCGCGATAGGCAAACTGATCCAGCGGCGCCGCAACTGCGTCCCATGCCCATAGAGGTGTTGAACGAGTCGCCAGTGCCCCGCCGGCAGCAGCGGCGCCAGCCATTAAGAATGTTCGGCGGGATATTTTACTCATGATGAATCTCCTGCAGCGCACCGAATCGAAGTATCGAGAAGGCTACGGCGATAGTATACGGCCCTTAATGGGGAAGACAGCCCATAATAACCCAGCGAAGTTTCGCCATTTTGCGGCGAGTTATGGGAAAGGAGTGAGGTAAAAGTTCGCTCCAAATCGCGGTTGCGCCCTCCCCATGAAAGGATTATGCTTGCCTTTCTTTTTCTTGTAGCAATTTCTACGGGCCTTATCTCTAAGGCAGATCAGTGAAGGAGAAACATCATGATTTCCCGTACCGTCGATTGCAAAGTGAAGCAGGAAAAATTTGACGAATTTCGCGCCAAACTGGCCAACGATCTTGTTCCTCAGATCCAGCAGCAGCCCGGGTTCGTAGACATTCTCGAATCCATCGATACCGAGTCGGGTCATTTTGTCTGCACCACTTTGTGGAACAGCTCCCAGGACGTTCAGAACTACGATAATGGACTCTTCCAGCAGATTGCAGGCGAGCTTGTGCCCTTGATGGAAGGCGCTCCCACCGTGAATACCATGCAGGTGGAAACCTCTTCCGCGCACAAGATCGGCGCGGGAAAATCCGCCGCCGCTTAATATTGAGAAAAAGAAAGGACAGCCCGGGCGGTTGTCCTTTTTTTGCACCTGATGCCCCTTCTTCCTGCATATCCTGCGGAGACTCCGGTGACATAATATCGATGTACTCCGATGAAAGCGGTCCTCTTCATAGCGCAGGAACATGCACTTACGGTCACCCGGCGATGGCTCCTGACGCGGGCGGGTTACTCCGTCCAAATTGCCGGGAGCGCGGCCGATGCCATAAAGAAGCTGGGCAGCGGAGACTTCAAGCTTGTAGTCCTGGACGATTTTCTGCGGGCGGTGGAACGGGCGCGCATCGCGGCCGCGGCAAAGCAACTTGATCCACGCCCTCTCGTCCTGGCATTCCATACCGGATGGCAAGAACCCAACGAGGATGCGGTGCTGCATCCACAGGACGGTCCGGAGCGATTTCTCAGGGCGGTAGGCGAGTTGGTCATGAAGAGTCATGGGCATGAAGAGGTCACCGCCGCTTATGCGGTCTACGTCGATCAGGAGCGCCGTTATATCCACATTAGCGACAAGGTTTGCGATCTGCTGGGACGCGGCAGGGATGAGATACTCGGGATGCGGATCGAAGACGTCGCCTACCCCGGCACCGCCAATGTCCCCGACCTCTTCCAGGATTATCTACAGACCGGGATCCAGCGTGGTCTCTTCACCCTGCGGCACAAGAATGGCGCTCCAGTCCTGATTCGCTACAAAGCCCAAGTGCTGACGGACGGCTGCATGGTCTCGGAATGGGAGCCGCAGATCGCCCAGGCATGAAATCTTCCGATCTGATTTTCAACTGCCCCAAAAGCCAGCTCAAATCAAGCCCATAGCGCTGGCCCTCTCGACCCTGTTTTGCATGGCTGCGAGGACGGACCGTTACGGAAGTTCCGGCCACTACGAACCGAAGTTCCAGACGGCACGAAATGGCGCTCCCCTCATCCGGCTCCTCAGGAGCACAATGTAGAAAATACCGAACCAGGGAGGGCGAAGCATGCACAAGCTCAAAGTGGGTGGCCGGGAAGTGCAAGGCAGCAAGCTGGAGCAGGCCATAGAATACGCCGCGCTGGTCAAGGTAAAAGAGCAGATGAACGCCAAAGCCGCCGCCGTCCACTGCCCGGAGCACAATCAGATGCCGCAGCTCATATTTGACGGCGCCTCGGTGGGTTCCCTGAAAATCAAGGTGCAGGCGTGCTGCGAAACCTGTCGCGGACTTGCCGTCACAGCAATGTCCACGAAATAAGAGCTGCAACCATCCTCACCACAGGACCGCTGGAGTGAGTCCTCTTCTTCCCTTTTTTCTTCGCATTCCTCTTTTTATCCGCAATCCCTTTTAAGCCCAATAATTCCTGTCGAGCGTGCGGTACTGGATGGCCTCGGCGATGTGTTTGCTTTCAATCTGGGCGGCGCCCTCAAGATCGGCGATAGTGCGCGCGACCTTCAGGATGCGGTCGTGGGCGCGGGCGCTGAGCCCCTGCTGCACCATCGCGCGCTCCAGCAGGCGTTCGCAATCGGTGGAGAGCTCGCAATAAGTGCGAATCTGGCGCGACCCCATCTGCGCATTGCAGTAGATGCGCTCCCCGGCGGCGGCAAAGCGGTCCAGCTGCCGTTCACGGGCGGCGATCACGCGTTCGCGGATTTGCTCCGAGCTTTCCGCATTGGCGTTGCCCCGCAGCTCCTTGTAATTGACCGCCGGAACGTCAATGTGGATGTCAATGCGGTCAATCAATGGGCCGGAGATCTTTGAAACGTACCGCTGGATGATGGGCTGGGTGCAGGCGCATTCGCGGGTGCGGTCCCCAAAATATCCGCAGGGACACGGGTTCATCGCCGCCGCCAGCATGAAGCGCGCGGGGAAGGTCAGCGACATGGCGGCGCGCGCGATGCTGACGTTTCCATCCTCCAGCGGCTGCCGCATCACCTCCAGCACATTGCGGGGAAATTCCGGCAGCTCATCGAGAAAGAGCACCCCATTGTGCGCCAGGGAGACTTCTCCGGGACGCGGAATCATTCCTCCGCCAATCAGCCCGGCATCGGAGATGGTGTGGTGCGGCGAGCGAAAAGGGCGGCGTCCCACCAGCCCCGATCCTGCTTCAAGCACTCCGGCAACGCTGTGGATCTTGGTGGTCTCCAGCGCCTCTTCAAAGGTAAGCGGAGGCAGGATGCTGGGAAGACGCTTTGCCAGCATGGTCTTGCCTGAACCGGGAGGGCCGATCATCAGGATGTTGTGCCCGCCGGCCGATGAGACTTCAAGCGCCCGCTTGGCGGTGTGCTGCCCGCGAACGTCTTTGAAGTCGACTGGGAACTGCTGTACCTCGCGCAGCAGTTTGCCGCTATCCACCTCTATCGGGGCAATGCCATTGCCGCCGTTCAGCAGGTGCACTACATCGATCAGCGAGCGCACCGGATAGACCTTGAGGCCGCTTACCACCGCAGCCTCCTGGGCGTTCGATTCGGGGACGATCAGGTGGGCGATCTTTTTAGCGCGGGCGGCGATGGCGATAGGAAGAGTGCCGCGCACCGCGCGCAGTCCGCCATCCAGGCTGAGCTCGCCGACCAGCACGTAGTCCGGCAGCTCGCGTTTGGTGAGCGCGCCATAGGCCCCAAGAATTCCCGTCGCCATCGGTAGATCGAAGCCGGAACCTTCCTTCTTCAGGTCCGCGGGAGCAAGGTTGATGGTGATGTGGCTGGCGGGAATGTCGTATCCGCAGTTTTTGAGCGCAGCGCGGACGCGCTCGCGGCTCTCCCGCACCGCCGCATCCGGCAGCCCGACGGTGGTGAAGTGGTCCTCGGTCTGCTTGATCGGCGAAATATCGACTTCGACCTCGATAATGTTGGCGTCGATGCCGTAAACCGCCGCGCTCAGTGTTTTAAATAGCATGAAGTCCCAGAAGTGCGGAGTATAACGTTCTCTCACCTGTAAGAAAAGCCATTACAATAAAGTCCAATGAAAACCGCCATTACGGCAGCCACGCTCTTCACTCCGCTGGAGGAGATTGATTCGCCTGTCGTCATCATGGAAGAGGGCCGCATCGTCGCTGCTGGCCCACAGGCGGCGATCGAGATCCCCGGAAACGCGCGGCATCTCGATTTTCCCGGCCTTGTTCTTGCCCCTGGATTCATTGACGTGCATATCCACGGTGGCTCCGGCCATGACGTGATGGAGCCCGACGACTCCGCGCTGGCTGCTATCGAGAGCGGCATGGCTGCGCATGGGGTGACCAGCTACCTGCCCACCACCGTCACCGCGCCGGAAGATCGCATCCTGCGCGCCTTGGAGCATCTGGGCAAGGCCATCTCCGGCAGAGGCGCGGGCGGCAGGCGTTCGCGCCCCATCGGCATTCATCTTGAAGGACCGTTCATCAGCCATGCCAAGCGAGGAGTGCATCCGCCGGAGAACCTGGTTGCGCCCTCCGCAAAGATTTTTGACAAATACTGGCAGGCTTCGGCAGGCGCGATTCGCATGATGACCATCGCCCCGGAGCTTCCGGGCGCGCTTGAGACTATTACCGCAGCGCGCAAGCTTGGGGTGCGCTCCAGCATTGGACACTCTGACGCCACCTACAGGCAGGCGCTGGAAGGGATCGCCGCCGGGGCGAGCCACGCCACCCATACCTTCAATGCCATGCGCGCGCTCGACCATCGCGAGCCGGGAATCCTGGGAGCGGCGCTGAGCGACGACCGCCTCTCCGCCGACATTATCGCCGACGGCGTGCATACCGACCCCAGCATCGTAAAGCTGTTCCTGCGGGCCAAGGGAGCGGAGCGCGCGGTCCTGATTACCGATGCCATCAGCGCCACCGGGATGCCGGATGGAAAGTACATGCTGGGCGCCTTTGAAGTGGAGGTGCACGGAGACCGTTGCGAGTATCAGGGCAAGCTGGCCGGCAGCGTGCTTACCCTGGACCGCGCGGTACGAAACGTGATGAGCTTTGCCGGATGGCGATTGCAGCAGGCGGTCCAGCTCGCCACTCTCAACCCGGCGCGCATGATCGGCGTAGCCGGAAAAAAAGGAAGCATCGCGCCAGGATACGATGCCGACCTGGTGCTGCTCACGCCGGAGGGCAAGGTGGTCAAGACGGTGGTCGGTGGGGAGCTTTAGGTATCCGATTGCGTAGACGTTCTCCATTGTTGAAGCATCCGCTTGCACTCCTCAATTCACAAACATTCCATCCCCCTGCTGTAAAATCGCTTAAATGACCAACAATCACAGAACGCCGGCGAGGCGTAGAGGGCCGGTCTATGGCTGACGCGAAGAACGGGTTTCCGCATTTCATGCTCAAGGAAATCTACGAGCAGCCTGAAGCGGTGCGAAAGACAATTGAAGCCTGCCTGGGCCCGGCGGGAAAGATCGTTTTACCTCCGCCGGCGATCTCACGGGAAGAGATCCGCAGTTTGCGCAAGATCAGCATCGCGGCCAGCGGATCGAGCCGCCATGCCGGTCTGGCCGGGGAGTTTATGCTGGAGCGCATGACCGGACTTCCGGTCGAAGTGGATTTCGCCAGCCAATACTGCTATCGCGATCCCATCGTCGGGGAGCATGAGCTTACCGTCTTTATTTCGCAGTCGGGGACGACGGTGGATACGATGGCCGCCCTGCATGAGGCTGCGAGCAAAGGTTCCAAGACCCTGGCCATCTGCAATGTGCCCGATACCCCGCTCACCCGCGATGCGGACGCCACTCTGCTGACTTATGCGGGGACTGAAACCTCCATCGCCGCGACCAAAAGCTTCACTACCCAGCTCACCGCGCTCTTCCTGCTGGCCGCGCACATCGCCGAGGTGCGCGGAAGCTCCCACGCGTCGGCGCTGGCCGCTATTCGCGAGGTAAAAGGGCTTCCCCATCAGCTTGAGCAAGTACTCAAAGTCGATAAGCTCTGCCTGGAGCTTTCAAAGAATTTTTTCGATTACGAAGATTTCATCTATATGGGGCGGGACATCGATTACCCTATCGCCCTCGAGGGCGCGCTCAAGCTGAAAGAGGTCTCTTACATCCATGCCGAAGGCTATCCCACCGGCGAGATCAAGCATGGACCCACCGCTTTGGTGGACGACCAGCTTCCTATCGTAGTGCTGGCGACCAAGGACGACTCCGACGAAGCCTCCCTGCTGCGCTATGAAAAGAGCCTCTCCAATATCCGGGAGTTGGCTGAGCGCAAGGCGCCGCTGCTGGCGATCGTCACGGAAGGAGATCGCGAGGTCGCGCAGATCACGCCTTACGTTATACCGGTGCTGGACGTCCCGGTGCTTCTGCAGCCCATCCTGGAGGTAATCCCGTTGCAGTTGCTGGCCTATCACATCGCGGTGCTGAAGGGCAGAGACGTCGATAAGCCGAGAAATCTTTCAAAATCGGTGGTGGTGGAATAGCTCTGGCCTGTAATCGGGGCTATCTTTCCACCGCCATAGCCACAGCGTTGCCGCCGCCCAGGCACAGAGCGGCGATGCCCTTGTGGACGTCGCGGCGAATCATCTCGTAGATCAGCGTAACCAGCACGCGCGCGCCGCTGGCCCCGATAGGATGCCCGAGGGCCACCGCGCCGCCATTCACATTCACCCTGCTCATGTCCAGGCCAAGCTCGCGGCCAACCGCAATCGCCTGGACGGAGAAGGCCTCGTTCAACTCGTAAAGGTCTACATCCTCATTTTTCCAGCCGGTCTTCTGCCAAATCTTTCTTACCGCATCGACCGGCGCCATCATCACCCATTTCGGATCGATGCCGCTGGCCGCCTGGGCCACAATGCGGACCAGAGGCTTGGCGCCAAGCTCCCGGGCCTTGCGCGCGCTGGTGACGACCAGGGCAGCGGCCCCGTCATTCACTCCCGGAGCATTGCCGGCGGTGACCGTGCCATCTTTTTTGAAGACCGGCTTCAAAGCGCGGAGGCCCTCGATCGAAGTATCCTCGCGCGGCGATTCATCTTTATCGAAGATGACCGGGGCAGCGCCCTTTTTCTTTGCGGGAACCTCTACCGCAACGACTTGCGACTTGAAGCGGCACTCTTTCCACGCCTGCGCCGCCTTGCGATGCGAGTTCACGGCATACTCGTCCTGCTCTTCCCGGGTAATTTTGTATTTCTCCGCGACGTTCTCCCCCGTGTTGCCCATGTGATAGTCGTTATAGATCTCCCACAGGCCATCGTGGACCATGGCATCGACCACCTGCGCATTGCCTAAGCGATAGCCTTTGCGCGCCTGCGGCAGCAGGTAAGGAGCGTTGGTCATGGACTCCATGCCGCCGGCCACCACGATCTCGCTGTTGCCGGTCTGGATGGCCTGCGCCGCCAGCCCCACGGCCTTCAATCCGGAGCCGCAAACTTTGTTGATGGTCATGGCGGCAACTTCCGGAGCAAGGCCCGCTCCTAAAGCTGCCTGTCGTGCGGGGTTTTGTCCCAAGCCGGCGGAGACCACATTGCCCATGATGCATTCGTCCACCAACTTCGGATCGATGCCGGCGCGGGCCACCGCTTCTTTCACCGCCAATGCGCCCAACTGCGGAGCGCTGAAGTCGGTAAGCGAGCCTTGGAATTTTCCGATCGGGGTGCGGACCCCCGAGATGATGACCACTTCTTCCATCGCCATGACAAACTCCTATCGAATGCGTGCCTGAGAGAACTTCTCATTATAAGATGATCGAACCCCGCTCTGCGGAGCAGGGGCGCGGGCGCAGATCGGGTCCGGGCGCAATCGTGGTGAGAGGAGAACCATGGGAACAGTCCCCAGCAGTGAAGGACCGGAGCTTCTTGCTCCGCAGGAGCAGAAAGGAAACTCCACGCTTTCCTATCTTTATACGGTGGCCTTCGTCCTGCTTCTGCTTGCCTTCTCGTTTTTAAGCCAGACGCGGGTCGGCGCCCATGCCTCTCGCGGGCACGTGCTCTTCTATGCATTCACGATCGTGTGGGAATTCATTCTTCTCGGCCTGGTATACGTCGGAGCAAGGGTGGCACGGCTCACATTTCGCGAGCTGATCGGCGGACGCTGGAACCGATTTGAAGACTTTCTGCTTGATGTGGTGATCGCGGCAGGGTTTTGGATCGTCTCCGCCATGGTGCTGGTCGGACTCGGATACCTCCTGGGGCTGAGCAAGGCCGGACAGACCGACGAAGTGCGGCAACTGCTCCAAACGCTGGCCCCGCACAATGTGCGCGAGCTGATGGTGTGGATACTGCTCAGCTCTACCGCCGGTTTCTGCGAAGAGATCATCTTTCGCGGTTACCTGCAGCGGCAGCTCGCTTCCATGCTGGGCAATGTGTGGGGCGGAATGTTGGTCTCAGCCGCGGTCTTCGGCTTATCGCATGCCTATGAGGGCCATCGCCGCATGCTTTTGATCGCAATTTATGGCGCCCTCTTCGGGACGCTCGCCATTCTGCGCAAGAGTTTGCGTCCGGGAATGATGGCGCATGCCTGGCATGACAGCTTTGCCGGTGTCGGGCTGTTTTTTTACGAGCGCATGATGAAATCGGGAGTGATCAAATAAGAAAATTGCCTTCCATAGACCCACGGAGAGTCTCGCGAGCGGAAGAAAAAAGGAATTGAGGGACGATCCGAAGCACGAAAGATTTTCAGAATGCTGATTTTTTTCTTGACTTCGTTTTTCAATCACTCTATACATTCATCAATTGCAACAAAATATCGTTGCGTACTCGATTGAGATAAATCGAAGGGAGAATAGAAAACAATGGCAACCAAGAAAGCAGCAAAAAAGAAGTCAGCCACAAAGAAAAAGAAGTAAGAGCACTTCAAGGCAAACCAAACGGGGGACGCATCAAGCGTCCCCCAAATTTTTTGCTCCGGCTTTTCCCTTCGCCTAAGAGGCGCCGGTCTTCAGCGCCTTCTCCTGGACCTCAAACAGCGATGCCTGGTTTTCGTTGGCCCCGCCGGCCAGGTTCTCCACCCGCATCTCCACCTTTTCCAGCATCCTCGAGCTCTCATCGTATTTCGCGCCGGCATTGCGAAGGTGCTTGCCGATGGTTTCAAAGGAATCGCCAAACTTTCCCAGCTCCAGCTTGAGGGACTCAATCTGTAGCAGCACGACCTCGGCGCGCTGGCTCACCCGCATGCTGTTCAACCCCATCAGGATGGTCTGCAGATAGGCATACAAAGAATTGGGGGAGACGGGAATCACGCGTTTTTGCAGGCAATATGCGTATAAATCGGTGCCATCCTCATCGCGGATGATGGATTCGTAATAGACGTTCTCCGCCGGGATATACATCAGCGCGAAGGGCAGCGTCCCGTCCGCTGGGCGGATGTACTTGGCGGCTACCTCGTCGATGCGCCGCTTCACATCTTTCAAAAACTCGCGGCGGCAGGCCTTCTTCTCGGTCTCGACTTCGGCCTGCGCCAGGCGGCGGAAATTTTCCAGCGGAAACTTCGAATCGATGCTTACCTTGCCCTGCGGGAAGAACAGGACGGCATCCACAACGTCGCCGGAGGGAAAGGTGTGCTGGAGCTCGAACTGGTCTTTGGAAAAAACCATGTTCAAAAGGTTCTCGAGCTGCGACTCTCCAAAACCTCCGCGCAGCTTAGGGGCGGTCAACACCCGTTCCAGCGCCGCCACCGATTTTCCCATCTCGGAAAGGTTGCGGGCCTGCTCGCCCATCTCTCCCACCTGTTTTTGCAGGGCGGCAAAAGTGTTCTGCACCGAGCTCATGCGCTCGCTTACGGCGTGAGAAGTGGTGGAGACCAGTTGCACATTCTGGTTCATCTGCTCGGTGACATTTTTGTTCATCGCCTCCAGCCGGCTCCCGACCTCGACCGTCACATTCGATAGCGCGTTCTGCATGCTGGCGGTGATCGATTGCAGCTGCGAACTGAAGAGCGTGTTCATGCTTTGGATGGATTTCTCCGTCGTCTCCCGCAGCAGGTTGACCTCGTAGCGGACGGTCTGAAGCGCAGGATCGTTGGCGTCCGGCTTCTTCCAACGCAGAAAAATCACCAGCGCGGCCACGGCCGCAAGTAAAACCACAGCGAGAGTCATCAGGGTCCCCATTATTTGTTGTCCGATCGTTGTACTGCGTTGCGAAAGGCCGGCGAGGCGCTCTCGGTCGAAGGGCAAACGGCGCGGTATCCGCACCAGCGGCAATGAAAGCCCACAGCTGCCGGGAAACGCTGCGAGGCAACTCCCTGCCCGATCTGCTGGATTTTCTCTTCCGCCTTGGCCAGCACATTGTCCGACCGGGTGCTGCTCACGGCTGTATTGGTTTCGAGATTATAGAAAACCAGCTCGGCGGCGTGTTTCTTGAACTGCTGCCGGACGGCCAGGGCATAGACGGAGAGCTGCAAGCTGCGATCGGCATCGTCCTGCTCCTTGGGTTTTCCGGTCTTGTAATCGACGATCCTGAGTGTGTCGCCTGCGATCTGATCCAAGCGGTCGAGCCGTCCCACCACCGCCGCGCTGCCTATTTTCACCTCAAAAGAGACTTCGGTACCGAGGACGCGAGGCAGCGGCTGGGATTTTTGAGCAGCGTAGAAGTCCCTTAGCTGCTCGATTCCCTGCTGCACATATAGCTCCCGCTGCAGCTTGTCTTCGAGGACATACTCATCGAACTGCCTGCAAAAGAGATCCACCAACTCCTGCTCGGCGCGCGGACGTCCCTGGCCCTGAGCGTCGAAGAAGTCCTTGAGCGTGGTGTGCATCGCCGCCCCATACTGCACCGCGGCGGGAAGGTCGGAAGATAAATTCCAAATCCGCGACAGCTTGAATTGCAGCGGGCAGCGCTCATATTGTTCCAGCGCCGAGGCGCTCAGCTTGCCTGTGAACCTGGCATTCGCCGTCGCCACCAGCCACGGAGCAGTTTCCAGTCCCATTGCGATCTCCAGTTGCATTGCCTTTGCTTCTCGTGTGATCAGGCTGCTCTCGACTCCCTTGCTCTCGCACATCTCGCGCAGGAACTTGCTGGGGACAGGGTGCCGTCCAAATTTTTTGCCATAGAGCCGGAGCGTGTCCCGGGCGCGGGTAATGGCCACGTAGAAGAGCCGCCGCTCTTCCTGCTCATGGAGCGACTTGTCATCGCTCTCCACGCGCGCAAAGCCTTCGCGCAGCTCACGCGGAAATTCAAAGAGCTTCTCCCGATAACTTGCGGGAAACGAATTGGAAACCACGCGCAGGACGAATACGTGGGCGAACTCCAAGCCTTTGGCGGCGTGGACCGTCATCAACTGCACCGCATTGGCAGGATTGGTTTCCGCCTGCGAGAACATCAATTCCGCGCGTACCGCCGGATTCGCATCCAGCGTTCCTCCAGCTTCACGCCACAGTTCGAGGTATTCAAGGAACTCCCGCAGCGTACCCTTTTTGACGAACTTCTTCTTGCGCCAGTCTGCAACAAATTCGCAGAAGCGCTGGAGCAACGGCATCGAACGGTCCAATTGCAAAAACTGGAGCGCCCTCGCGACCACCTCGCCAATCTCGGTATTGTCGAAATCCTGCGCGCTGCGCAGCGCGGTAAGTTGGCCCAGCAGGGCCGCGCCGGACTTCATCTCCGCAAGCACCGCAGCCATGGTCTTGCCGCGTCCCGCCGTTGCCATGCGCCTTTGCAGCTCGACCGGATCGATGCCAAAGCGCGGCATCACCGCCATGCGAAAGAGGGACACGTGCTCCTCGAACGAATGCAGGCAGTGGAGTGTCGCAACCAGGTCGCGCAGCACGTCAGTATCGAGAAGGTCCACCCCAGTCACAACAAAAGGAATGCCGCGCGCGCCCAGCTCATCGATCAGGTGGCGCGAGGCCAAATGGCTGCGATAGAGGACCGCGAAATTGCTCCACGGCTCGCGGGTGCGCTTGCGGATCGAGGAAATGACGTGTGCAATGTCCGCCGCCTCCTGCTCATAGCTGCCATACGGAATGACTTCTACCTCGGTCGATGCCAGGGGCCTTCCCTCGCGCTGGCTGCGCGCCGCCCGCGCCGACTCCAGCGGCTTTCGCTCCAGCCTCCCCGACAACTGAGGGCCGCTGCCGACGACCTCAGGATTGCGCCGGATCGCGGCATAGGCGCATTGCAGGATCGCAGGCGTGGAACGCTGGTTCTCCGCCAGGTTCACCACCCGCGCGCCCGGCCAGCATTCCAGGAAGCGCTGGAATGCCCCGCTCGAGGCTCCGCGAAAGTGATAGATCGCCTGGTCCGGATCTCCTACGGCAAATACATTCTCCTCTTTGCCGGCAAGCAGGCGCGCCAATTCAATCTGCGCATGATTGGAATCCTGGAACTCATCGACCAGCAGGAAGCGGCAGCTTTCGCGTTCCTGAGCAATCAACGCCGCATCGGTGGCCAGCCGCTTTACCGCCTCGGTAATGAGCGACCCGAAGGTAAGCAGTCCATGGGCCTCCAGCATCGCCTCCACCGCCGTGTACACGCCGGCAATCTCCTGGCATTTGGCGAGCACCTCTTCCGGCGCGACCTCCTCGGCGTCCTTCGATTTATGGACCCGCGGCAGCGGCAGCTTGCCCGCGCATACCTGCTGCACATAATCGGCGTACCTGGCGGCATCGACCAGCTCGTCATTGCAGCGGTCGAAGAAGGTCAGCAGGTCTTCCAGGAATTTGCCTGGATTGGCGGCTTTCAAGAAATGTTTTAACGGCAGTTCATGCAAGCGCTGGCGCAGAAAAACCCAAAGATCTTCGCGGGTAAGCAGGCCGAAGTCGAGTCCCGTTTTCTTGAGTACGCCGTTGCAGTAGGCGTGGAAGGTGAAGGTGCGCAGCTGTTCGGCTCTTTTTTCTCCCAACTGGGCGGCGACGCGTCCGCGAATCTCTCCTGCCGCCTTGTTGGTAAAGGTAATGGCCATGATCTCGCTGGGGCGGGCGTGCCCTTTCTCAATCAGCCGCAGGATGCGATGCACCAGCACGCTGGTCTTCCCTGTCCCTGCGCCAGCCAGCACCAGCATCGGACCATTCACATGCTGGATGGCTTCAGCCTGGGCCGGATTGGGATGAAAAATATCGGAACGGGATGCGGCAACGGAAGATTGAGACAAGCGGGAATCCTTTCTCTGCATTATGCGAAAGAAAAGCGAAGCACGCAATGTAAAAATCACATTAGATCGAGGGATGCGGCCCTAATCCCTGGCAGGCGGTGCGGAGATTTCCGCGAGCACTCCATTTACGATTGCCAGCGCGGCGATGCAGGCGGTCTCGGCGCGCAGGATGTTTGGCCCCAGCGAAGCCGCGCTCCATCCGGCAGAAGAAAAGCCGGCGAGTTCCTCCTCGCTCCATCCGCCCTCGGGACCAACGGCTAATGCCACAGGCTGGCCGGGCTGGGCCGCGCGGACGGCGGTGATGAGCGGTACCCGCTTCTCGTATTCCGAGAGCACGATGCGGCAGCCTTCCGAAGCCTGCACCGCCGCATTGAATTTGACCGGCGCCTGTATCTCCGGGGCAGCGCTGCGGCGGGACTGCTGCGCCGCTTCCTGCGCGATGCGCCGCCAGCGCTCCACCCGTTTTCCTGCGGCGGCGACCAGATGCGCGTCACTCCGCCGGGCGATGATGGGCACAATGCCGGCCACGCCAAGCTCCGTGCCTTTTTCAATCGCCCACTCCATGCGGTCGAATTTGAAAATTGCGAGATACAGATGGATAGGAGCGGCTGCGCTGGGCGCCTGAGGCTGTACTTCGCCCACAAGATCGAACTCCACCTGCTGATTGGAGATGGTCGCGATCCTGCCCAGAAAGACATTTTCCCCGGCTACGATCTCGAACTCCTGCCCAGGACGGGCGCGCAGCACCCGCGCCAGATGCTCGGCATTGGCCCCGGTAAGGAATGCGCGCTGCCCTTTGAATTCGTCCGCAATCCAGCGGCGGCGTGTCATTTGTGGAAGAGTACCAGATAGGTCACAACCGCCGTGACGGCATACAGCGCGCCATAGATGCGGTTCTGGTTGAGCAGGCTGGAGAGATGGAGGGTGGCCGCGTTGGTCACGAACTCCACCGCGCTCACCACTCCATAGAAGCAGGCAATCAGCAGCCACTTCTCTCCGCGCCACATATACAGATAAAGCGGGATGGTGAGAAAAGATCCGAAGACCAGGGCGATGCCGGCAGTGCGGAAACGGCGGCGCGCGCCTTCCTTGCTCATGCGCAGGCAGATGATTTCCGCCAGTTGCTGATTGCGCAGCAGCCGCATTGCCGCCGCCAGGATGGAGGCCACCAGCAGGAACCAGGCGTAAAAATGGGCGAGCTTATTCACTTACTTTACGATGAGATGCCGTCCGCTTCTGCTTCGCTGCCGAATAAGGCAGCTACTCGAACATCTCTTTCACTTTACTGAAAAGGCCGCGCGGCTTCAGCTTGTTTTCCACTTGCGTCGTACTGGCCAGCTCTTCCAGAAGTTCGCGCTGGCGTTTGCTGAGCCGCGTCGGGGTCTGCACCACAACGGTGAGGACAAGATCGCCCCGTCCTCGCCCTTGCAGCACCGGCACGCCTTTGCCCTTGACGGTAATTTCATCCCCATTCTGCGTTCCCGGCGGAATCTTCACTGCATACTCCCCTTCGAATGTTGGAATAGAAAGCTCGGCGCCCAGGGCCGCCTGCGGAAACGAAATGGGGACCGCGCAGTGCAGATCGTTGCCTTGCCGGTCGAAGAACTCATGCTCTTTCACGTGCAGAACAACGTAAAGATCGCCCGCAGGACCGCCATTCAAACCCGCTTCGCCTTCTTCCTGATAGCGAATGCGCGTGCCGTCCTCTACTCCGGCGGGCACATTGATCTGTTTGACGTGCTCCCGCATCACGCGTCCTTGCCCATGACAGGTACGGCAGGGATCGGAGATGATTTGCCCCGTTCCCGAGCAGTGATGGCAGGTGCGCGACACGCTGAAGAATCCCTGCTGAAAACGCAGCTGGCCGCGGCCGCCGCAGGTGGAGCATGGCGCGGCTTTCTTGCCCGGCGCGATTCCGTTTCCGTGGCAAGTCTCGCAAGCTTCCTGGCGGCGGAATTTGATCTCCGTCTTTTTGCCGAAGACCGCCTCTTCAAACTCCAGGGTAAGGTCGGCGCGCAGATCGCTGCCGCGTTGCGCGCGGGTGCGCCGCTGGCCCGAGCTGGGCCCGACGCCAAACATCTCGCTGAAGATATCGCCAAAGACATCGCTGAAGTCGCCGGAGAAAGGATTGAATCCTCCCGGGCCCCCATTGGTTGCGCCTACACCGGCATGTCCAAAGCGGTCATAGGCGGCGCGCTTCTCTGCATCGCACAGAACGCTATAGGCCTCGCTTGCCTCTTTGAACTTCTCTTCGGCCTCGGGTTTGTCGGGATTGCGGTCCGGATGGTACTGGAGCGCCAGCTTGCGGTAACTGGATTTGATCTCAGTTTCCGTCGCCGTGCGGCTGACTCCGAGCACCTCGTAATAATCTCTTTTCACGTTGGTTGGCAAATGTGGCCCTCGTCTTAGCTTGCCTTGGAAGTTGCGTTGCGCGCCACCCGCACCATTGCAGGACGCAGCAGCCGGTCCTTCACTTTATATCCCCGCTGCAACTCTTCAATGATTTGATGATCGGGCACGTCGCTGGTTTCAACCATCTCGATGGCCTCATGCAGATGGGGATTGAACTGCTCCCCCTCAGCGGCGATGGGCTGCACTCCCATGCGCACCAGGGCCTCTTCCATCTGCTTGCGAATCAGCTCGATGCCCTGCCGCAGGTTCTGGCTGGGGGCCTCGGCCTTCAACGCCAAGTTGAAATTGTCGAGCACCGGCAGAAAGTTCCTGGCCGCTTCGGCCATGGCGTATTCGCGAAATTCGGCCTGCTCGCGCGCATTCCGCTTGCGGTAATTGTCAAACTCCGCCTGCAGACGCGCCAGGCGGTCCAGCAGCGAGTCGCGCTCACTCTTGAGCCGTTCGTATTCTTCCTGCGAAGCCCCGCCGGCAGAAGTAGAAGGCGCGCTGCTCTGGGTATTTGGCAGTTGGACCTCTTCCGAGGGGCCGCCGGGCTGCTCTTCCGGAAGCTGTAATTCTTCGTGTTCGGTTTTCACTTCAGACTTTCTAAACATAAACTTTCCAGGGACAACGGCCCGCGCCGTTGCCGGTTGAATATTGATCAAAGGGAACTCACGGCCCCGCAGGCTTATTCGTTCTCGTTAAAAACCTTGTCAAACAGCTGAGCGATATAAGAGACAGCGGTGATGGTGTGCTGATAGTCCATGCGCGTGGGGCCAATCACCGCCATCGATCCGCGCATTTCAGAGCCGACGCGCGCCGGCGCTCCGATCAACACCAGATTACGCATCTCCGGCATTTGCTCTTCCAATCCGATGACCACCCGCACCGCCTCCTGCCGGGTATCGACATAGGCGGAAAGCAGGTCCACAATCTTCTGCTTTTCTTCGAGCGTACGCACCATTTCGCGCAGGCGCTCGCGGTCGGCGCCATTCACCACCAGGTTCGCCATCCCTTCGACAAAGACGGTATGCGCCGGCTGCTCGGCTGCCAGGGCCCCGCCCTTATAAAGCTGGTCGAGTGAATTCATCAGACGATCGTATTCGCTGCGCTCCCGCTCCAGCCGGCGGGCCAGTTCGCCCTTGATCGCCTCAATGCTCCAACCCTGAAAGTTTTCGTTGATGTATCGCGCCGCGCTCTCGAGATCTGCCGTATCCAGGTCGCGCTCCATGCGCAGCACCCGGTCGCGGACCACGCCCGACTTGGTCACCACCACAGCCAGCACTTTGTTGGTAGCCAGCCGGCTGAAATAAATATGTTCGAGCTGGTTCTTCTGCCCGTGCGGCACGCCGATGGCGACGCCCACCCCACTCGAAATCAGTGAGAGCACATGCGAGGTACGCTCCAGGAACTCTTCGGAGTTGTCGATCCCCTGAAAGGCCTCGAAGATCTTGCCCTGCTCGGCCCCGGAGATTCTCGCCTTACCTGTGATCTGCTCGACATAGTAACGGTAAGCCTCCGCCGTCGGCACCCGTCCGGAAGAAGTATGCGGCTGCTCCAGCAGGCCCGCATCCGTGAGGTCGGCCATAACATTCCGGATGGTCGCAGGACTTAATCCATCCTTATTATTCCTGGAAATAAGGCGCGAACCCACCGGCTCCCCGCTGGTGATAAAGGTTTCGATAATGGCAGTGAGTATCTCGCGCTCACGCGGCCCGATTTGTGCTGCTGGCGACATATTAAGACCGGATCTTTCTAAGTAGCTTTTATTGCAATAACTTAAAAAGTTCCGACCATTCTCCCTGTATAAATTTTATGGATGCCGAATAGCTGATGTCAAGTTGGCACTCAGGGAACCTGAGTGCCAAAAATGGCGGGAATTAGCTGATTTGAATCACGTTTTCTGACTGGGCGTTGTGCTCGGCTGCGGCTGCGGTCAAACGGCGGGCAAAGTCGTAGAATGATTTGGCCTTTGGGGACTCCTCGCCGCCCAGGACCGTCGGCAATCCTGAGTCGCCACCCTTGCGGATGTCGGGATCGAGCTCGACCGAACCAAGGAATGGAATCCCAAACTGCTTGGCCGTCTTTTCCGCTCCACCTTTAGAGAAGATGTCGATTTCATGATGGCAATGCGGACAGAGGAAATGACCCATGTTCTCGAGGATCCCGAAGATTTCTACCTTCACGCTGCGGAACATCTCAATCGCCTTGCGCGCATCCTGGAGCGAGACATCGGATGGGGTAGTAACAATGACGGCCCCGGTCAGGGGGACGGTCTGGAAGAGTGAAATCACCACGTCGCCGGTCCCGGGAGGCAGGTCTACGATCAGAAAATCCAGCGCGCCCCATTGGACCTGCTGCAAAAATTGCTTGATGATGGAGTGCAACATGGGCCCGCGCCACACCAGGGGCTTGTCGCCGGGATTGATGAATCCGACCGAAATAAGCTTGATTCCATGCGCCTCAAGCGGCTGGATCTGGTTTTGACCTACTACCTGCGGCTGCCGGTTGATGCCCATCATCAGCGGAACGTTCGGGCCATATACATCCGCATCGAGCAGCCCTACTTTGTATCCCAGCCGGCCCAGGGCCACGGCAAGGTTTACCGCGACGGTAGTTTTACCCACTCCGCCCTTTCCCGAACCTACGGCAATAATGTTTTGCACTCCCGGCAATGGCATCGGCCCTTGCCCGGCTGCCGGCCCACCATGCATATGTCCCACAATCGTCTCCTTCTGCGTCTCATTAAGATTATATCTGCGGGCGGAGTTAAAGTTCCTTGAGAAAGGCGGCGGGGCCTGGCTTATACTTTAAGGAACTCAGTAAATCAGTTTGAGGGCCAAAAGACGCATGGTTTCTTCCACAACTTCATACAATCCAACCACTTCTTTGTTGAACCGCATTGAGGACCGCACCGCGCGAATCGGCGTGATCGGACTCGGCTATGTTGGCCTTCCTTTGGCGCTGCTCTTCAGCGAGCAGCGGCTTGCGGTCACCGGTTTCGATATTGACCGCAAAAAAGTCACTACCCTGGAGCAGGGCGGCTCTTATATCTATCGCATCCCGGCAACCGAGATTGCCCAAGCCCGCAGCGCCGGCTTTAGCGCTACCGCCGATTACGCCCGGATCAGTGAGATGGATGCGATCATCATCTGCGTGCCCACGCCTTTAAACGACCATCATGAGCCGGACTTGAGTTTCATTACCTCGACCGCGGAGGCCATCGCTCCTCACGTGCGCCCGGGTCAGCTCATCATCCTGGAGAGCACAACCTATCCCGGCACCACCGAAGAGGTCCTGGTTCCTATCCTGGAGAAGAACCCGCGTGGCTTGAAAGCGGCCCGCGCAGGAGCGGCGGAAGAGGACTGCTTTTACGTAGCCTTCTCGCCCGAGCGCGAAGACCCAGGCAACGACACGGTGGCGCGCCGCGACATTCCCAAAGTGGTCGGCGGACTGGAAGCCACGGCCACCCAGTTGGCCTGCTCGTTATACTCGACCATCTTCAATCGCACCGTGCCGGTATCTACTCCGGGCGCAGCCGAAATGACCAAGCTGCTGGAGAACATTTACCGCTGCGTAAATATCGCGATGGTCAATGAACTCAAGCTGCTGTGCCTGCGCATGGGGCTGGATATCTGGGAGATCATTGGCGCGGCTTCAACCAAGCCCTTCGGATTTCACGCTTTCTATCCCGGACCGGGGCTGGGCGGACATTGCATTCCCGTAGACCCGTTTTATCTCTCCTGGAAGGCGAAGAGCTGGGACTTCCACACCCGCTTTATCGAACTGGCCGGCGAACTCAATACGGCCATGCCCTACCACGTTGTGACCTCGGTGACCAACGCGTTGAACCGGGAGCGCAAAGCGCTGAACGGGGCCAAGGTCCTGGTGTTGGGCGTGGCTTACAAAAAAGACATTGACGACCTGCGGGAGTCGCCGTCGCTCACCATCATCGAGCTGTTGCAGGCTGCGGGCGCGGAGGTCCGTTATAACGATCCTTACTTCCCTTATGTAGGGAAAGGACGCAAGTACAATCTGGACATGCATTGCACGCCGCTTGAGAATCTCGGCCAATACGATTGTGTGCTCATCATTACCGACCACTCCCAATACGACTACGAGAAGATCGTTCACCAAGCGAAGCTGGTGGTGGATACCCGCAATGCCACTCGCGGCATTGCCTCGCCCAAGATCGTCTCTTGCTAAACCGAACCGGTCCTCATGCAAAGAGCCCGGCCACGCGCCGGGTTTTTGCTTGAGGATTTTTTATTGGATGGTTTTCTATTTAATGTTTCGGCGGTAGATTGCAGGATTCAAAGTAGGGTCGTTGTACATTTTCATCTGCCGGTAAAGTTTAAAGCGCTTTCGTCCCTGCCGAAGATCTTCCCATAATCGCGCCAGGCTTTCCGCCAGGTCATTTCTCTGCTCTGCCAGTATCCCCAGCCGCTCCCGATTGAGCGCGCGATGCTCCGGCGAGGCGTCGTCCCGCTCCGCCTCTTCCCGCATGTGGTAAAGCTTGAGAGAGAGGATCGAGAGCCGGTCAATCATCATGCCGGGCGTCTCCGAATGAAGCTCCGCCGAGGCATTGTCAATTCCCGCAGCGCCGATCTGCCGCAACAATTCCCGGTCGATCTCTTCGATGAGGTTGTTGCGCCGCTGATTCAGGAGATCGATTTTGCGTTTTACCTGGGCCACTTGCTCCGCCGCAGCATCCGGCACGCGCGCCAGGTCTTCTTCATGCCACAGCTGAAAATTTGTCAGGTGCTGCGACAGGATCAGGCGCTCCAGTCCTACGCAGGCCGGAGATAGCTCCTCGCGAGTATGCCAACGCGCGGTAAATTCATCCTGCAATCCGGGGATCTCTGGTAAGGCTGGCATGGTTTCGCTTGCCTGGATTGTAACCATTGGAAGAGAGAGTGTCAGCAGGGGAGTGACTTTATAGAAACCGTTTGAGCCGGGCCATAATGTGCTTCAAGTGCAAACGCCCTAAGGAAGGTTTTTTCCCGGAGGGAACCGCCATCGCTTGTGCTTGAGTAGAACAGACAGAAGATTTCCCGACGCCTTTCGTTTGCAAATCGTGTTTTGCGACAAATGGCAGGACTTTTTTTGCCGCAAGAGAATGGGGGTCGAGCAATTCCTGGCAGCGCTGCGCGAAGCGCTCTGAATGAGTCAGGATCTGCGTCTCTTTGATTTGGTCGTCGACTTGGTTGTTATTCATCCAGCATTTTCTCGCTTACAACCACCTCGGCGGGTGGCCTGAAACGCGCCGAGGGGGAGGAAATACCGACTGCAACCGCAGGTACAAACTAACCAAAGGGCAAAGCTGGGTCAATCCAAGGAAGCCTTAGGAAAGCCGGGAAAAAACCTGAGCTCCCGGACTAAGACAAAGGTAAGCATCGAAATCGGATCGGCTATTGGGACTACCTGCCGGGAAGGACCAGCTCATCCAATAACAGGAACTGGCGGATCAAGGGCTCTTCGCTCTTCTCCATCTCGGCGACGGTGCCAAAGAATATGGCGCGTGCTTCATGGAGCACGACGATTTTATCCGCCAGCTTCTGCGCCAGGCGCATGTCATGGGTGACCACAATGCTGGTGAGCTTCAATTGAAATTTCAATTTCTGGATCAGGTCTCCGAGGAGTTGCGCCATGAGCGGATCGACCATGGTAGTCGGCTCATCGTAGAGAATGGCCTCCGGCTCGGCCGCCAGGGCGCGCGCGATGGCCACCGAACGCTTCATGCCCGTCGAAAGCTCGGAGGGAAGCATGTCGCGCATCGATTTGACGCCCACCATATCGAGCAGGCCATCGACAATCTGGTAGATCTGCTCTTCGTCCAGGTCGCGCCGCTCGCGAAGAGGAAATGCGATATTCTCGCCCACGCTAAGTGAATCGAAGAGCGCGCCGTTCTGAAATACCATAGTGACTTTTTTGCGAATGCGCTGCAATTCCACTTCGCTGTAGCCGGTTATGTCCTCGCCGGCAACGATAATCCGCCCGGAATCCGGCTTTAAAAATCCCATGATGTGTTGCAGCGAAACCGATTTGCCCACCCCGCTGCGGCCCAGAATGCACAGCGTCTCTCCTGCCATCACGTGAAAGCTGACATGGTCGAGCACCGAGAGAGAACCAAATGACTTGGAGACTTCCTGAAACTCAATATAGGGGTGTTGCTCGGCGGAGTTATGCCCGTCAGAGTGCTGATGGTTCATTCCTGCCCTCCAGTCTGATGCATGGGCAGGGCCTGTTCTACATCTTCGGGAGAATTCAGGTTATGGAACACTTCAGCTTTATATCCCCATTTGCCGATTTCATTCTCTCCTACAATGCGCAGTTTTACGCGAGGAAAGAGCCGGTCAATCTTGTAATCTCCGGCCTTGAGCGCCGCTTCGGCTATGGCACGGAACTCGCTGCGATAAATAGCGCAGAGCGGCTGAAAACCCCCTTGAGTTTGGGGGACGGTGACGGTCGCTTGCGATTCCCTGGCGGCGGCGACCAGCTTGCGCAAAAACCCTTCAGGAACGGCAGGCATATCGACCGCCAGAACCAGATTGAGCTCTGCCGCGGACGCGGAAACTGCCGCATGGATTCCACCCAGCGGGCCGCAATTCCCATAAATATCAGGCACCACGGGAGCATAAGCAGAAAGATCGGGCCTGCTGCCTACGATGAAAACTTTTTCCGTCACGCTACGCATCCGCTCCAGCGAGGATTCAAGCAGAGTGCGGCCTGCCAAGCGAAGCAGACTCTTGTCCTGGCCCATGCGCGAGCTCTTTCCCCCTGCCAGGACAAAGCCATAAACCTGATTCATAGCTCAAGTCGACCATAGTTTTGGATGCGAGGCAAGGAACAGCTCTTGCCCTTGCCTGATTGGACAACTTCAATTTTGCAGATGTCGGATTCCTTCTTCTCCGGGATTGTGGTCCATCCGAATCGAAGTTACTTAAGTGTTTTCTTTGGCCCTTCCTAGTGAGTTTATAAATTGACAATTTATGTCACTCGCCATACGCTTTGCAGGAACTTGGCTCTTTTTTAGCGGTTCTGCCTGTGCTTTTGACGGATTCAACTTTTTGAAAGCAGGGCAGATACACCAATCAACGCCATCACTTTAAAGACAGGACAATACTATGTCACAGCGTCTGGGCGATCTTCTGGTCAAAGAGAAGGTCATAACCCCTCAGCAATTAGAACAGGCGCTCAAAAGGCAAAAGGGAGAAGGCGGCCGGCTGGGTACCACGCTGGTCAAGCTGGGCTTCCTCACCGACGAGGAAGTTACGAACTTTCTCAGCCGGCAATATGGCGTGCCGGCCATCAACCTGCAATATTTTGAAATCGACCCAGCGGTCATAAAGCTGATTCCGGAAGAGACCGCGCGCAAGCATCAAATTTTTCCGCTTAGCCGCGTCGGCGCCTCGCTGACCATTGCCATGGTGGACCCCACCAACGTCTTCGCCATGGACGATATCAAGTTCATGACCGGCTTCAACATCGAGCCGGTGGTGGCCTCGGAAAGCTCGATCATCGACAGCATTGAGAAGGCGTACGCTGCGGCTGCCGCGCCGGACGCCAACCTCGACGACATTATGGCCTCCATGGGTGAAGAAGCCAATGTCGAACTCCAGTCCGATGAGGATGAAAAGGCCCTCTCCGATCTGGCGCAGAGCGCCGAAGAGGCGCCGATCGTCAAGCTGGTCAACCTGATACTTACTGACGCAGTGAAGCGCGGCGCCAGCGACATCCATATCGAGCCTTACGAAAAAGAATATCGCGTCCGCTTCCGCATCGATGGCGTGCTGCAGAACATTATGCAGCCTCCGCTCAAGCTGAAAGACGCCATCACCTCGCGCATCAAAATCATGTCCAAGCTGGACATCAGCGAGAAGCGGCTTCCCCAGGACGGCCGCATCATGCTCAAAATGCAGATTGGGGCGCGCGTCAAGCAGTTGGACTACCGCGTCAACTGCCTGCCCACCTTGTGGGGAGAAAAGATCGTTCTTCGTCTTCTGGATAAAGAGAACCTGCGCCTGGACATGACGAAATTGGGCTTTGAGCAGGAATCGCTGGAAAAGCTCCAGTACGCGATCGCCAAGCCTTATGGCATGGTGCTGGTGACCGGACCCACAGGATCGGGCAAGACCAACACGCTTTATTCCGCCATCTCCCTGCTCAATAAGCCTGACACCAACATCATGACCGCCGAAGATCCGGTGGAATTTCAGCTGGCCGGCGTGAATCAGGTGCAGATGAAGGATTCGATCGGACTGAATTTCGCGGCCGCGTTGCGCGCCTTCCTGCGCCAGGACCCCAACACCATTCTGGTGGGCGAGATCCGCGACTTTGAAACCGCTGAAATTGCCATCAAGGCCGCGCTGACCGGACACCTTGTGCTTTCTACGCTTCACACCAACGGCGCCGCCGAGACCATCAGCCGGCTCATGAATATGGGAATTGAGCCTTTCCTGGTCGCCACCGCGGTGCACCTGATATGCGCGCAGCGTCTGGTGCGCAGGATCTGCAAGGAATGTATCGAGGAGACCCATGTAACCGAAAAGGTGTTGCTGGATGCCGGCTTTACCGCCGAAGAAAGCAAAATCGCGAAGCCTAAAAAAGGAAAGGGCTGCGCCACCTGCAACAATACCGGATACAAAGGCCGCGCCGGTCTCTATGAGGTCATGACCATCGACGATGAAATTCGCGAGCTGATCCTGGTCGGGGCCTCTGCCGGCGAGCTGAAAAAGAAGGCAATGGACCGTGGAATGATCACCTTGCGCCGCAGCGGCCTGGTCAAAGTGATGGAAGGCGTTACCACTCTGGAAGAGGTACTGCGCGAAACCGTGCGCTGATTCATAAAGGAATTCTATGAATGTTACGTTGAGCGATCTGCTGAAAAAAATGCTGGAGATGAACGGAAGCGATCTCCACATTACCACCAATTCTCCGCCGCAAATCCGGGTGCATGGACATCTCACGCCCATGGACATGCCTCCTTTGCAGCCAGCCGAAACCAAGCAGCTCTCCTACAGCGTGCTCACCGACGCCCAGAAGCACCGTTTTGAAGAGCACCTGGAGCTGGACTTCTCTTTCGGGCTGAAGGGGCTGGCCCGCTTCCGCGGAAATCTCTTCAACCAGCGCGGCGCAACCGCCGCTGTCTTCCGCGTGATCCCATTCGAGATCAAGTCATTTCAGCAGCTCAACCTGCCGGCGGTAATTGCGAAGCTTTGCGAAAAGCCGCGCGGCCTGGTCCTGGTAACGGGGCCGACCGGCTCCGGAAAATCCACCACGCTGGCCGCGATGCTGGACAAGATCAATTCCGAGCGCCACGACCACATCATCACCATCGAAGATCCCATTGAATTCGTGCACCAGAATAAAAGTTGCCTGGTCAACCAGCGCGAGGTCCACGCCGACACCAAATCGTTCAGCGCGGCCCTGCGCGCGGCGCTCCGCGAGGACCCTGATGTAGTCCTGATCGGCGAAATGCGCGACCTGGAGACCATCGAGGCGGCGCTGCGAATCGCGGAGACCGGCCACCTCACTTTCGGCACGTTGCATACCAATTCCGCGGCGTCCACTATAAACCGCGTGATCGACGTTTTTCCCGCCCACCAGCAATCGCAGATCCGCGCCCAGTTGTCTTTGGTGCTGGAAGGCGTGATATGTCAGACATTGCTGCCGAAAATCGGCGGGCAGGGCCGCGCATGCGCCATGGAGATCCTGATACCGAATCCGGCGGTGCGAAACCTGGTCCGCGAAGACAAGATCCACCAGATTTATTCGGCCATGCAGTCGGGACAGGACAAGTACGGGATGCAGACGTTCAACCAATCTCTGGCAACCTTGTACTTCAACAAGCAGATTTCATTGGAGACCGCCATGCTGCGGTCGTCCATGCCGGATGAATTGCAGGACATGATTAACCGTGGGCAGCAGGCCAAGGGGGCAGCGGCCCCTGCCACGGGACGTAAATAAGCGGTTCAGGGACTGTCCAGAAGACAGTCCGGAGCAAGAGGAGGATTCCTAAATGCCGGTTTTTAAATTCACAGGCGTAGACGGTTCCGGAGCGAAGATCCACGGCGAGCGCGTCGCGGAAAACAAGCAGACGCTGGCGAGTAACCTGCGCAAGGAGCGCATTACCGCCTCCACCATCAAAGAGAAGGGAAAAGAGTTTGCTCTTCCCACGGTTGGCTCCGGTAAAGTGCCGGTGAAAGATGTAGCCATCTTCTTTCGCCAGTTCTCGGTCATGATCGATGCTGGATTGCCGCTGGTGCAGTGTCTGGAAATTCTCGCCAGCAACCAGGAGAACCCTACCTTCCAAAAGACCCTTACCGGGGTCCGGACCACAGTGGAAGGCGGCGCTACCCTGGCCAACGCCATGAAGGGATACCCCAAAGTTTTCGATGACCTTACCACCAACATGGTGGAGGCGGGAGAAACTGGCGGTATTCTCGACACCATCCTGCAGCGGCTTGCCACCTATGTGGAAAAGGCAGTCAAGCTCAAGTCGGCAGTGAAATCGGCGATGATTTACCCCACTTCCGTCATCGGTATGGCGGTGCTGATTGTGAGCGGGCTGCTGAAGTTTGTTGTCCCCATTTTCGCAAATCTGTTTATCGGGCTGGGCGTGGACCTGCCGTTGCCGACTCGCATGGTAATGGCATTGAGTCACTTCGTGAGCAATTTCTGGTGGGTCGCGCTCCTCGGAGGCGTGGCTCTGGCTTTCGGAATTAAACAACTCGCCAAGGACCCCCGGGGACGCTACTTTCTTGATTCACTCCTGCTCAAAGCGCCGATTGTCGGGTCGCTGCTGCGAAAGATCGCGGTTGCGCGCTTCACGCGTACGCTCGGCACCCTCATCACCTCCGGCGTGCCCATCCTGGAGGGGCTCAGCATTACCGCGCGAACTTCGGGAAATGCGGTGCTCGAACGGGCCCTGATGAAAGTACGCAAAGCGATTGAAGAAGGCCGCACCATCGTAGACCCGTTGAAGGAAACCGGGGTCTTCCCCAATATGGTGACGCAGATGATCGGCGTGGGCGAGGCCACCGGCGCGATGGACAACATGCTGCAAAAGATCGCCGACTTTTATGAAGATGAAGTCGATGCCGCCACCAAAGATTTGCTCACGTTGCTGGAGCCGGTCATGATCGGCTTCCTCGGGGTCGCGGTTGGCGGAATTGTCATCTCGCTGTATCTGCCACTGTTCTCGCTGATCTCCAAGCTTTCGGGCTAAACCATTATCGACTGCCGCGCAGGAAGAGACCTTTCACGGTCCTTCCTGTGCGCAACCCGCATCCATAAGTTTCGATTTCATGGCAACTCGACTAAACGAACGGACTTGGCTCGCCTGGCTTGGGAAGATCAGGATCCTGGTCCTCACCTTCCTCCTCGGCATCGGCCTGACCATTGTCCGGCTCACTCACACCAATATCCCGGAGCGGGCCTTCATCTCTGTCGTTCTGCTCTGGTACACGCTCGGCGTCTTCTTCCTGCTTCTTCATTCGCTGTGGGACGAATTCGAGCTGCAAGCCCGGATACAGGTGCTCACCGATCTCGCGCTCGCCACGGCGGTGGTCTACATCACAGGTGGGATCGATACTTCGTTCAACTTTCTTCATCCTCTGGTCATCCTGGTTGCCAGCATTCTTCTGCCGCGATGGTGGGCATACCTTACGGCAGCGCTTTCCTTTATCGGCTTTGGCGCGGTGCTTGAGCTGACGTATTTTGACGTGATTCGTTCGTTTTCCATCACTCGGCCGGATCTTCGCAGCTTACAGGTCGTGATCGGCGTCAATCTTTTCGCCTATCTTGCGGTCGCCCATCTGTCCAGCGCTCTGGCCGGCAAGCTGCGGCAGGTGGATGTCGAACTGCAGGACAAGAGCGGAGAGCTCGAAGATTTGCAGGTGCTCCAGAACAACATCATTCATTCCATGCGCGGGGGGCTGATCACCACCGACATGGAGGGCCGCATCACCCTGATCAATCTGCCGGGACAAAATTACCTGGAATGCAGGAAGAAGGACGTGGTTGGAACCGTTATCGATGCCCTGTTTCTGGACCCACTGCCGGAACCCCAGGGCTATCCGGTGCAGGCGGAGGTACGCGCGAATACCTCGAAAGGGCCCAAGATCTTCGGGATTACCGTGACCCCACTCACGGTCGCCGACGGTGACATTATCGGCATTCTCTACACCTTCGCCGACCTCACCGAGATGCGACGCCTGGAAGATGAGATCCGCATGCGCGAGCGCCTGGCAGCAGTGGGACGCCTCTCCGCCGGAATTGCCCACGAAATTCGCAATCCGCTCTCTTCCATTGCCGGCTCTGTAAAGCTGCTATCGAGCATCTCTGAGCTTACAGAGGAGCAGCACGCGTTATTGGACATCGTCACCCGCGAGTCGGAGCGGTTGAACAATATTATTTCCGATTTTCTGCAGTATTCCCGCGAGAAGAAATACGATTTTGCGCAGCACGACCTTTTGCCGGTGCTGAATGACACCTTGACGCTGCTGGAAAACCACCCTCGCGCCGGCAAGATAAAAATCGTTCGCGATTATCCCGAAGGCAGCGCGACGGCCCTGTGCGATGCGGACCGCCTGAAGCAGGTCTTCTGGAACCTGTGCGATAACGCCATACGGGCCATGCCTTCCGGGGGGACATTGCGGGTAAGCATAAGCGCCGCACAGAAGCGCTGGCGCATCAGCTTTAAAGATTCAGGCATAGGGTTGGGGGCACAACAAATTCAAAAGATATTCGAACCTTTTCAGTCGAATTTCGAAGGCGGCACCGGCCTTGGGCTGGCGGTGGTTTATCAGATCGTCGTGGCGCATCATGGCACCATCCACGTGGATTCGAAGCCGAGCCAGGGCGCGGAATTTATCGTCTATCTCCCGATGGAGGAGCCGGCCCGGGCCCTCCCTTCCCTCTCGTCCAAAGGGCGGGCGATGGCGGAAACTGTAGGGGGAAGATCGATACGCTCCTTGCGCAAAACGGGGGCCAGAAATGGCTAACATCCTGATTTGCGATGACGTGCGCTCCATCTGCGACATGCTGGAAATCGCCTTGCGTAAGGAAGGCCACCGCATCGATACGGTCAACGGAGGCGAAGAGGCAAAGAAGCAGCTCGACAAGGCGCGCTACGATGTTCTGGTCTCGGACATCAAAATGCCGCGCACCGATGGCATTGAGGTGTTGCGGCACGCCCATAAAAATTCTCCCGAAACCGCCGTCATCCTCATTACCGCAGTGGAGGACTATGAGGCCGCGGTGCAGGCGGTGAAGTCCGGGGCATTCGACTACATTCACAAAGGCCCTGGCCTGGTGGAGGAAGTCCGGGTGGCGATCGCGCGCGCCACCGAGTTCATCGAACTCCGCAGGCAAAACCATGCCTTCAAGCGGGACGCCGCCAGCCGAAACTCGCTGGAGAACATCATCGGCTGCACCCCGGCGATGGAGGCGCTGAAGCAGACCATTCGCACCGTCGCTTCGACCAGCAGCACCATCCTCATCCAGGGAGAAAGCGGCACGGGAAAAGAGCTGGTGGCCCGCGCCATCCATAGCTGCTCTGCCCGGGCCGGAGAGCCGTTTGTTTCTATCAACTGCGGCGCTTTCCAGGAGGGCCTTCTGGAGAGCGAGCTGTTCGGTTATGTCAAAGGCGCCTTTACGGGAGCCAACCAGAACAGACGCGGATTGTTTGAAGGCGCCAACGGCGGCACGCTCTTTCTCGATGAAATCGGCGAGATGAGCCTTAGCATGCAGGTGAAGCTGCTTCGGGCCCTGCAGGAGCGCGTAATTCGTCCGGTGGGTGGGACCTCCGAGGTCCCGGTCGACGTCCGCCTCATCGCGGCGACCAATAAAGACCTGCATCAGATGGTGCAGGAAAACACGTTTCGCGAAGATCTCTATTACCGGGTGAGCGTCATCCCGATCGCGGTCCCTCCTTTACGGGACCGGCGCGACGATATTCCTCTTCTGGCAAATCACTTTCTTAAGCGGTTTGCCCTGGCTACGGGCAAAACTATCCAGCGCGTCGATGAAAACTCTTTGCGGGAGCTGGTTGGATATACCTGGCCGGGAAACGTCCGCCAGCTGGAAAATACGCTGGAGCGGGCGCTGGCCCTGGAAACCGGCGAAATGCTCCGCATCGAGTTGCCCATGGAGCGCACCCGGGCCAAGGCAGCGGCGGCAGGCGCGAACGGCAGCGAAGGCACGAATGGGACCTATGCCTATGAAGTTGGCATCCCGCCCGAAGGTCTGGACATGGAGCGCCATATCGCGGACCTGGAGCGGAACATGCTGCAATCCGCGCTGAAACATTCCAATGGAGTGCAGGCGCGGGCAGCCGAGATGCTGAAGCTTTCCTACCGCTCGTTCCGCCATTTAATGAAAAAGTACGATATTTAGCTAGGGCTTTCGGGCGAATTGACAGTTACTGCTTCTGGTTTGCTTTTTGTTCCTGCAGCTGCTTCTTCCATCCCAGAATACGCGCCTGGTTCGCTTCCGCTTCGGCTTCGGGGACCATGCCCTTCTTCTGATAAAGGATGGAGAGGCTGGTATGTGCCAGAATGTCGTCGGGTTCGAGTTCAGCGATCTGTTTTGCGATCTGGATGGCTTCATCATAGCGTTCCAGGTCTTGCAGCACGCGCGCGAGACCGTGCATTGCATCGGCAAATCCGGGATCGATAGCCAGCGCTTTGCGGTATTCGGCAATGGCCTCTTCCATGCGGCCTTCGCCGAAGTGGTCGAGCGCAGCGTAGTAGTGGTCTTCAGCCTGGATTCTGCTATCTTCAGACATAGGTGTTGCTTGAATTGAAGTCTACCATGCAGATTCAGCCGCCAATCGCGCTGCATCGCCAAGGAATGGCCCTCAACCGGGATGAAAAATATTCTGCAGTTTATGTGGAACGCCACGCGGGGATACCGTCTCGATCCCTGGCGCAGCCCCTACCTGCGCTGGCGAATCGAAACCTACACCGGGCTGAAGATGGACAAGATCGGCTTCCTGGAATTCTGGGGCTTTTTGTGGCGGGAGCGGGAGGCGCTGCTCCGCTTTCTGAGGTGGGCGGGGGAGATGGAAAATTATGCCCGCGCTAAACCAAAAAATCCAAGCTGATTTTAGGCGCAAAAGCGCGTCCGCCCGAATTACCCGAAAATAATCTCTACTTCGTTCCCTTTTTGGGCGCCGGCCAGGCGGTCCGCCGCCGCGCGATTGGCGGAGATCTCCAGATATCCCATGCTGCCAAAGATCCCGAACACCTCGCCGGGAGCGCCTTGCGCATAGGCGGTATTGATCTTTGTCACCTGCGCCTTGCCCACAGACATGCGAAAAGATGGCGGGTCCGGCGTCAACAGCTGAGGTACATCCTTAGCCGTGAAATTGGTGATCAGGTTGCCGAATTTATCTGTCTTCAACACTACTCCTTTGAAGGTTTTTTCATTCACCGGCTTCGGCTTGGGAGATGCAAAGCGGACATAATCGGTGATCTCTTCCCCAAATTTGCTCACTTCGACCCCTTTACTCAGCCACGCGGCGCATGCGGCAAAGACGTCGCGGCCGTGAAAGGTCTGGCTGACCGGCTGCAGAAAGTAATGGCTGGCGGTGACATGCCGAACCGAGATCCGCTCGGAGCGCTCAAAGACCAGGGACAGCACTCCATTGTCCGGGGCCAGGAAGAAGTGTTTTTCTGTCGTCACCAGCAAGGGCCGCCGCTGGCTGCCCACGCCCGGATCGACGATCACCATATGCACTGTGTCCGCGGGGAAATAGGAGTAGGCCTGGGCAATGGTCAGCGCGCCATCCAGAATGTCAAAGGATTGCACCGAATTGCATATATCGACGATCTGCGCGGTGGGATGAATGTTCAGCACCACGCCTTTCATGGCGCCGACAAAGTGGTCGTTCATCCCGAAGTCGGTGGTAAATGTGATGGGCCGGTCAGGCACTGGAATCCCTCGGTCTAAATGCTTGGATTTACGCGAACTTACCCTGCATGGAAAGTAAAGTCAAGATAGCCAAAGGTAGGTGGAAATAAAAATGCTTTGCAATAATATGCCGCCACCTTTGGCCGATCATGACAAACCGATTTTCCGGGAGCGCTTCTCACAACCAAGGGTTTTGCCGAGCCAGTACAAACCGGCGACAGGCCCGCACAAAGGTAACGTTAACGGACCGAAATAAGCTTTGAATTTTCAGAGTTTCACACTATAAAAAAACTTGGCCCAAATCTTGCAGGAGAGCTTGCCCGATGGGCACGGCGCCCAAGCGCGCGCGCAGTAAGAAGAGTGTACCCGCTCCCCAGCGCCTTCCCGGCGCTGCCCCGCCGGAAGTGTCTCTATCCATGGTTCAATGCGATAACGTCCTGGGAATTCAACCGGACAGGGGGAATTGGCAGCGCGCTGAGCAGATCAAAGCCGCGCTGTATCGGATTTCCACCTGCTCCCATGGGACCCAGGACCTGCAACAGCTCTTCCACGCAGTCCATAGTACGATTGGCGAGCTCATCTACGCGGAAAACCTCCACATCGCTTTACTGGACGCCGCGGAGGAGTCGCTTGAATTTCCTTATCGCGCGAATCCCCAGCAGCCCGATACGACTACACGGGGTCTGCGCCGAGGACTGATCGAATATGTCATGCGTACCGGCGAACCACTGTGGGCAAACCGCAAAAAAATCACCTCGCTGTGCGATCAGGAGGAGATTGAGGCCCCGGCGCCGGGACTGGTGGATTGGATCGGGGCCCCGCTAATATCGAGAGAGGCTGTCTTTGGAGCGCTCATTGCCGAGAGCTATGATCCGCGCTTCCGTTACACCGAAAGCGACCAAGAGATCCTTGTCTTTGCCTCTCAGCACCTCGGCAGCGCCATCGCTCGCGCGCGAAAAGAAGAGGAGCTGAGCGAGTCGGTCTCCCGTTACCGTTCTCTGGTGCAAAGCGCCGTGTATGGAATTTACCGCTCCAGCATGGAAGATTGTTTTCTCGATGTAAACCCGGCCATGGTCACGATGCTGGGATATGACAGCGCCGCCGAGCTGCTGAAGATAAGCCTGGCCCGCGAACTGTATGCGGACGCGGAACAGCGAATGCAACTGATCGCGGAGTACGAGAAGAATGATTCCATCCACAACCTTGAAGTCCAATGGAAGCGAAAAGACGGCCACCTGATTACAGTTCGCCTCAGCGGACGTCCCATCCGGGACGCGCAGGACAGGATCACCTGTTTTGAAATGATCGCCGAAGATGTCACCGAGCGGCGCGCCCTGGAATACCAGCTGCGGCAATCGCAAAAGATGGAGGCAGTGGGCCGCCTGGCCGGCGGGGTCGCGCACGATTTCAACAATCTCCTCACCGTCATCAAGGGATACAGCGAGCTGATGCTGGAGGAGCTCAAGGAAGCCGATCCGCTATATGGGGAGGTAACGGAAATCAAGAAAGCGGCGGACCGCGCCGCCAGCCTCACCCGGCAGTTGCTGGCCTTCAGCCGGCAACAGGTGCTGGCGCCCAAGGTGCTCGATCTTAACTTCGTGATGCAGAACATGGACAAGCTCCTGCGCCGTCTGCTGGGCGAGGACATCCAGTTCATCAGCATCCTCGATCCGGATCTGGGGCGCACCAAAGCCGATCCCGGGCAGATTGAGCAAGTGCTTATGAATCTTGCGGTGAATGCTCGCGATGCCATGCCCGCGGGCGGCAAGCTCACGATCGAGACCAGGAATGTGGACCTTGATGAGAACTACTGCCGGGAGCATGCTGGCGTAATCCCCGGGCCTTACGTGATGTTCGCAGTGAGCGATAGTGGAAATGGCATGAGCGAGCAGGTCCGATCCCGGATATTCGAGCCTTTCTTCACTACGAAGGAGGTAGGAAAGGGGACCGGGCTGGGGCTCTCCACCGTTTATGGCATTGTAAGGCAAAGCGAAGGCCACATCTGGGTCTACAGCGAAATCGGCATTGGCAGCACATTTAAGGTTTACCTGCCCCGGGTAGATGCCCCTGCCGATACCGCCCTGCAATCAACGTCAATTCCCACCTATCGCGGAACGGAAACCATACTGCTGGTGGAAGATGAAGATGGAGTGCGCGCCCTTATCCGGCAGGTCCTCACCAAATACGGTTACAGAGTACTGGAGGCCCGCAATGGCGCCGATGCCATCCAGGTTTCCGAGCGCTCGGTCGAACCGATTCATATGCTGCTCACGGATGTGGTCCTGGAACAGATGGGAGGCCGCAAACTGGCGGAACACCTATCCAAGAGCAGGACGGACATGCGGGTGCTTTACATTTCCGGCTATGCCGATGATGCGATTGTCCAGCACGGCGTTTTGGCGGCAGGCACGGAATTCCTTCAGAAGCCATTCACTACCGATGCGCTGGCGAAAAAAGTCAGGCAGGTGCTGGATTCCAAGCGCAACGGACCATGCTTTTAGAGAATATCTGCCCCACGAAAAAGGCGCGGTCGAAGCCGCGCCTTTTCTATTGGATTGGATTTTAAGCTCATTGCTGGGGAGCTACCGGCTGCGCATCCGCGCTTTTGAGAATGGCCGGGGTTTT